>CAZJSY010000143.1:0-5008 GCA_964548555.1 uncultured Burkholderiales bacterium | reverse complement strand
TGCGGGCCCACGACGACCTGGCCGACGTCGTCACCGGCGAGATCGCCAAAGTGGACGGGATCGTGCGCACCGAGACGCTCGTCGCCTTCCGGGCCTACTCGCGCCACGACCTGGAGTCCATGTTCAGCCTGGGCTCCTGAGCCTCCGGCCGGGCGAACTTGCGTGGAAATTGGTCGCTGAGGGACCGAATTCCACGCAAGAACGTGGCTCGGTGCGCACGTTGGGGCCACGTTGGGGGTCGTGGGGGAAGAGATGGGATACTGGGGGGGTTACATCCTCCGGAGGTGACCTGCTCATGCCCACCGACACGATCGAGGCCGGCGTTGCCGAGGCGATCGACGCGATCCGGCCCGCGCTGCAGGCCGACGGTGGCGACATCGTGCTCAACGGCGTCGACGAGGACGGCGTCGTCCACGTGACGCTGGTCGGTGCGTGCGGGAGCTGCCCCGTGTCCACGATGACCCTCAAGGCCGGCGTCGAGCGCATCATCAAGGACCGGGTACCCGAGGTCACCGAAGTCGTCTCCGACTGACCGCTCCGCCGTCGCCGTGGAGCGGGATCCGTCCGATCTGGTCGAGCGCGCGCTGGCAGGTCAACGTGCCGCCATCGCGAAGCTCATCTCTCTCGTGGAGCAGGGCGGCCAAGGTGCCGATGCCGCGGTCGCCCGGCTGTTCCCGCATACCGGCCGGGCGTACACCGTCGGCATCACCGGGGCGCCGGGGTCCGGCAAATCGACCCTCACCGACAAGCTCATCGCACGTATCCGCAGCGCGGACGAGGAGGTCGGGGTCCTCGCGATCGACCCGACGAGTCCCTTCACGGGTGGCGCGATCCTGGGTGACCGGGTCCGCATGCAGGACCACGCGACCGATGAGGGCGTGTACATCCGCTCCATGGCCACACGGGGGCACCTCGGGGGTCTCTCCCTGGCCACGCCCCAGGCCGTGCGGGTGCTCGACGCCGCCGGAAAGCCCTGGATCCTGATCGAGACGGTCGGTGTCGGGCAGGTCGAGGTGGAGATCGCCGGCGCGGCCGACACCACGATCGTGGTGGTGAACCCTGGATGGGGCGACGCGGTGCAGGCCAACAAGGCCGGCCTCATGGAGATCGCCGACGTCTTCGTGGTGAACAAGGCCGATCGCGACGGTGCGGCCGAGACCGTGCGCGATCTCAACGCGATGCTCGACTTCTCCGGCGAGCTCGAGTGGCGCCCCCGCATCGTCGAGGCGGTCGCAACGACCGGACGTGGCATCGACGAGGTGTGGGGAGCGATCACCGAGCACCGTGCGTATCTCGAGAGCAGCGACCGTCTGAAGGCGCGCCGCGAGGCCCGCCTGCGTGACGAGCTGCTCCGGATCGTGCGGGCCCGTCTCGAGCAGCGCGTTGCGAGCCGCGCGACGGGGAACCGTTTCGACGAGCTGCTCGCACAGATCGCCCGGCGCGAGCTCGATCCGTACGCCGCGGCCGACGAACTGCTCGACGGCTGAGGTGGAGACCGCGCTGCGCACGTTGCTGCGTCACGCGGCACGCGGGCGGCCACCCGATGCAGACGGTTCCATCGACCTCCTCCCTGCCCCCGAAGGTGCACACGCGGCGCTCCTGATGTTCACGTCGCATCTCGTCGTCGCGGCCGACGTCGGCATCGATCAGCTCAACGAGTGGGTCGCACCCGGTGACTTCGTGTCATGGAACGCGCCCGAGTTCGTGAGATGGCTCGCGAGGCACGTCGGAGCGCACGCGCAGTCACACGACATCGTGCTCGTTGCGCCGGGGGAGCGGCGCGGACCGTCGCTCGACCTGCGCCAGGCTCACGAGCCGTCCGATCACCCACGGGTGCGACGCGCGTCCCGGGCCCGCGTCGACGTGCGGGTGTGGAGCGAGAGCCGCGACCGGGCCGTGCTCGTGATCGGGCGCGGTCTCGAGGGCCGCTACGAGCTCGCGTTCGAGGTCGGGCCCGACTGGCGCGGCCGCGGCCTCGGTCGCGCGATCGCCGCGACGGCACGCACGCTCGTTCCGGAGAGCGAGCCGCTGTTCGCTCAGGTCGCTCCCGCGAACGCGGCGTCGTTGCGAGCGCTGCTCGCTGCCGGGTTCCTGCCCATCGGTGCCGAGATGCTGTTCTTCGCGGGCTGACGTCGGACCTCAGCGCGCGGCCTGGGGATCCGTGATCGCCCAGGGCCCCAGTATCTCGTCCATCCTGGCGAAGACCGCGTGGTCGACATCGATGTCGGATGCCGACGCGTTCTCGTCGACGTGCGCCGTCTTCGTCGCGCCGATGATGACGCTCGACACCAGGGGCTGCCGGAGGCACCACTTCAACGCGAGCTGTGGCAGTGTGCAACCGACTTGCCGCGCCAAGGACTCCAGCTGCTGCACCGCGTCGAGGAGACCTTGGTCCATCCACCGACGGACGAAGACCGCGTCCCTTCCCGATGCCCGGCTGCCCTCCGGAATGTCGGCGGTCGAGCGGTACTTGCCCGTGAGAACACCGCCCGCGAGCGGTGACCACACGACATTGCCCATCCCGACGTCGGCACACGCGGGGAGCACCTCGGTCTCGATCACGCGCCACAGCCCGTTGTACTGCGGTTGGTTGCTCACCGGGACCGCCCAACCCTCGCGCCGGCACAGTTCGACTGCTCGCAGGATCTGGTCGGCCGACCATTCCGACACGCCCCAGTAGACGATCTTCCCGGCGCGAGCGAGGTCGTCCATCATGCGGCAGGTCTCCTCCAACGGAGTGCTCCTGTCGTAACGGTGGCACTGGTACAGGTCGATGTAGTCGACGCCGAGTCGTCGCAACGACTGGTGTGCCTGCTCGAACACGTGCTTGCGTGAAAGTCCCTTGTCGTTGGGGCGCGGACCCATCTCGAAGTAGACCTTGGTCGCGAGCACGTAGCTCTCGCGCGGGAAGTCGGCGAGCGACTTGCCGACGACCTCCTCCGCCCGACCGCGTGCGTATGCGTTCGCCGTGTCGAAGAAGTTGATGCCGATGTCGTACGCGCGATGGATGCACTCCTGTGCGACGTCGTCGCTCACCGATGCCCCGTAGGTCAACCACGAACCGAGGCCGACCTCCGAGACCTGTACTCCCCACCGTCCGAGCTTGCGGTATCGCACCTTGTCTCCAGTCTGTTCGGCGCTCCCGGGGTAGCCTGCCCACGATGCCTCGATTCGTCTCCAGCACGACGCGCGACGACGGCGTCGCGCTCCTCCGGATCAACCGTCCGCCGATGAACGCGCTGTCGCTCGAGCTCCTCGGTGAGCTGGCCGAGGTCGCGACGTCGCTCGCCACCGATCCGGCCGTGAAGGCTGTGGTCGTGGTCGGAGGCGAGCGGGCGTTCGCCGCCGGCTTCGAGATCTCCGAGTTCGAAGACGAGGAGCGTGCCCGCCTCATCTCGGTGCGGTTCCGGACTGCGCTCGACGCGCTCGGTGCAATTCCCCGGCCCGTCATCGCGGCGGTGAACGGGTACGCGCTCGGAGGTGGTCTCGAGCTGGCAATGGCGTGCGATCTGCGAATCGTGGCCGACAATGCCCGGGTCGGGCAGCCGGAAATCCTCTTGGGCCTCATCCCGGGCGCCGGCGGCACTCAGCGACTGGCCCGCCTCGTGGGCCCGGCGCGGGCGAAGGAGATCGTCTGGAGCGGCCGTCAGGTTCGTGCCGACGAGGCGGAGCGAATCGGGCTGGTCGACCGCGTCGTGCCCGCGGCGGAGCTGCTCGGCGCTGCGACCGACTGGGCCGCGGGGTTCGCCCGGGGTGCCGTGGTCGCGATGGGTCTCGCGAAGCGCGCGATCGACCGTGGTCTCGACGGATCGCTCGACGAAGGCCTCGACATCGAGACCGATGCCTTCATCGAGGTGTTCGCCACGGAGGACGCGGCGATCGGCGTCCGCAGCTTCCTCGAGAACGGTCCGGGCAAGGCGGAGTTCGTCGGTCGCTGACCTTCAGCTTGTGTGGTTTGACCGCGCTATACGCGGTGATTCCACACAAGGTCGCGGTCGGCGCCGCGCAGCGCTGCGGCCGCCTGCTCGGGTGGCACCGTCGCGACCAGGATGCCCGTACCGAGCTCGAAGCCTGCCTCCACCGAGAGGCGCGGCGCGATCTCGATCCACCACCGCGCTGGCCCTTGTGTGCCTGCCGGAGGGGTGTGCACGACGAGGTTGTACGGCGGGTCACCGGCGGCCGCCGCGATGCGCGCCAACGAGTCCTGCAGCACCGGCGTCAGGTCGTCGAGCTGCGCGTCGGTGGCGTCGGCGAACTGCGTACCGGATTTCTCGTGAGCGAGCGCCAGCTCGAACGGGGCCGCGGGAGCGTACGGCGTCCACGCGACGGCGGGCCCCTCGATCACGGCTCGTCCGTCTGCGCGCGCACGTGCGATCGAGGACGCGACGAGATCGTCGTCGGCCGCGCGGAAGCGCTCCACCATCGCCCGCGCGGCCGGAGGCACGATGTCGAGAGCGATGAGCTGTGCGTGCGGGTGCTCGATCGACGCGCCGGCGGCGCGACCGTGGTTCACGAACACCTGCACGTGCGCGCGCCCCTCGGCGAGATGGAACCGTGCCCGGTCGCGCAGCACCCGCATCACCTCGCGCGCCTGTTCGGGCGCGAGTGCGGCCAACGACCGGTGATGGTCGGGCGAGAGCACGATCACCTCGTGCGCGCCGGTGGCTCCTTGCCTCGCGTCGGCGCCGCCGACGATGGGATAGAGGTTCGGCACCACGCGCACCCGCCAACCGCCCGTGTCGGGTGCGCCCTCGCCGGTGCGCCAGACCTCGGGCGGGGTCATCGTCTCGTGGCCCGCGCAGAACGGACAGTCGGGGGGAGCCGCCGCCGGCGCGGCGCCCTGGGCGGTCGTGAAGACGCGCGGCCGCGTGGAACGGCCGGTCGCGACGACGACGGTCCGGCCGGTCAGGGCCTCGGTTCGCAGCTCGGGCACCGGCGGAGGCTACCCGTGTCCTTGGCTCCCTCCGCTTTCGCTCGAGGGGGCTGCGCCGGGCGGAGCGGCGCTCCG
>CAZJSY010000142.1:0-8753 GCA_964548555.1 uncultured Burkholderiales bacterium | reverse complement strand
TTCGCGGTCATCAAGGGTGTGAAGGAAGACGTCACCGACGTCATCCTCAACCTCAAGGACCTCGTGCTGCGGTGCACCTCCGAGGAGCCCGTGACCCTTCGCCTGGATGTGAAGGGCCCGGCCGACGTGACCGCGGGCGACATCCAGACCACGGCCGAGGTCGAGATCCTCAACCCCGACCTGCACATCGCGAGCGTCAACGCGCAGGGGCACCTGCGTCTCGACCTCACGGTGGAGCAAGGGCGCGGGTACGCGTCGGCCGAGAAGACGAAGCGTGCCGGCGCACCGATCGGGGTGATTCCCGTCGACGCGATCTTCTCGCCGGTCCGGCGGGTCGCGTTCGGCGTCGAGCCCACGCGCGTCGAGCAGGCCACCAACTACGACAAGCTCACATTGACCATCGAGACCGACGGATCGATCACGCCCCGCGAGGCGCTCGCCTCCGCAGGCGAGACACTCGGCCGCCTCGTCGGGCTGATCGCGGAGCTGTCCGCCGAGCCCCGGGGCCTCGAGCTCGGTGAGGTGTCGCCGGCCACGTCGACGTCGCCCGACCTCGAGCTGCCCATCGAGGAGCTCGACCTGTCGGAGCGTCCGCGCAACTGCCTGAAGCGGGCCCGGGTCGACACGATCGGCCAGCTCGTGCAGAAGACCGAGGACGACCTCCTGGCGATCACCAACTTCGGTTCGAAGTCGCTGGAAGAGGTCCTGCAGAAGCTCGACGAGCGTGGGCTCTCGTTGCGGGTGAAGGAGTAACGCGATGCCCGCACCGAGAAAGGGCCCGCGCCTCGGCGGGAGCCCGAGCCACGAGCGTCTGATGATGGCGAACATGGCCGCGCACCTGTTCGCGTCGGAGGCGATCGTCACGACGGTCGCGAAGGCGAAGGCGTTGCGTCCCTACGCCGAGCGGCTCATCACGAAGGCGAAGAAGGGCGGCGTGCACCAGCAGCGTCAGGTGGTCGCACGCATCCACGACAAGGACGTCACCCACAAGCTCTTCGCCGAGATCGCGCCGCGCTACGTGGACCGCAACGGTGGCTACCTGCGGATCCTCAAGCTCGGACCCCGCCCGGGCGACAACGCGCCCATGGCCCGAATCGAGCTGGTGTAGCGCCACGGCACCGAAGCGGGACGTGACCCTGTTCGACGAAGGCGTCGGACCGTCACGTTGCCGCCTCGTGGTCGCGTACGACGGCACCGGGTTCCACGGTTTCGCCGAGCAACCCAACGTCCGCACGGTCGCGGGAACGTTGCGGCGCACGCTCGAGAAGGTGACGCGTCACGACGTCTCGCTCACGTTCGCAGGTCGTACCGACGCCGGTGTGCACGCGTGGGGACAGGTTGTCGCGTTCGATGCATCTCCGGTTCTCGACCCATGGCGCGTGCAGTCCGCGTTGAACGGGATTCTCGCACCGGAGATCGTCGTGCGCGCCGCCGATCTCGTCGACGCCTCCTTCGACCCCCGCCGCTCGGCGGAATGGCGTACCTACCGCTACACGCTCCTCAACCGTCCGGTGCCCGACCCGTTCCTCGCCCGGTACGCGTGGTGGGTGCCGGAGCCACTTGACCTGAAGCTGTTACGTCTCGCGGCCGACCCGTTCCTCGGTGAGCACGACTTCGCCGCGTTCTGTCGGAAGGGTCAGGAGGGCACGACCACGATCCGGCGCGTGCTCGAGTCGTGCTGGGAGGACCGAGGCGACGGCGTGCTCGTGTACCAGGTGCGCGCGACGGCGTTCTGCTGGCAGATGGTGCGTTCGATCGTCGGAACGCTCGTCGAGGTCGGCCACGGTCGGAAGCGTCCCGGCGACATCCTCGGCATCATGCGCAGCCGCGACCGGGCGGCGGCGGGCCAGGTGGCACCCCCGCACGGCCTCTGCCTGTGGGAGGTCGGCTATCCCGCCTCGACGAGGTAGCCACGCGTACGAAGCGCACGGATCACGTCGTCGCGGTGCTCCGGATCACGGGTGGCCACGGTGATGTTCACCTGCACCTGCTGGATCGGCAGGTCGGTGCCGGTGCGGTGGTGCTCGACGTCGATGATGTTGAGCCCCATCTCCGCGAGCGTACCGACGAGGCGGGCGAGCTCACCCGGTCGGTCGGCGAGCGCGACGCGCATCACGAGATAGCGACCGGCAGCCGCGAGACCGTGCTCGATGAGCCGCACCAGCAACGCGCCGTCGACATTGCCGCCCGAGAGCACCGCGCACACCGGATCGTTGCCACCGCCGACACGTCCCCCGAGCACCGCGGCGAGCGTTGTCGCGCCGGCCGGTTCCACGACGCACTTGCGGCGCTCCAGGAGCAGCAGCATGGCCCGCGCGATCTCCTCGTCGGTCACGGTGACCACGTCGTCGACGAGCGCGTCGACGTGCGCGAGGGTGAGGTCACTGACGCGGTGCACCGCGATGCCGTCTGCGATGGTCTGCACACCGACGAGCTCGACCGGGCGTCCGGCCTGTTGCGCAGCGAGCATCGGTGTCGCGCCCGCCGCTTCGACCCCGACGATCCGCACATCCGGGCGCAACGCCTTGAAGACGGCGGCGATGCCGCTGACGAGTCCGCCGCCACCCACGGGCACGACCACGGTCGTCGCGGCAGGCGCCTGCTCGAGGAGCTCGAGCCCGACGGTGCCCTGGCCGGCGATCACCACACGGTCGTCGAACGGGTGCACGAACCCGGCGCCGGTGATCTCTGCCCGCTCGCGCGCGGCGCGCATCGCGCCGGCGAGGCCGCCCGGCACGAGCTCGACCTCGGCGCCGTAACCGCGCGTCGCTTCGACCTTCGGCAGGGGCGCGGTGTCCGGCATGAAGATCGTCGCTCGGACACCGAGCAGCGACGCCGACAGTGCCACGCCTTGTGCGTGGTTGCCGGCACTCACCGCCACGACGCCACCGGCGCGTTGTCGGGGCGTGAGCCCCGCGATGTGGCAGTACGCGCCCCGCACCTTGAAGGAGCCCGTGCGTTGCAGCTCCTCGTGCTTCAGCAACACGGGCCGTCGTGCGAGTCGTTCGAGGAACGCGGGTTGGTCGACGGGCGTGTCGCGCACGATGCCGCGCAACAGCCGCGCCGAATCGCGCACCTCGTCGACCGTGACGAGGTCACTCACGGTCACGCCCCGTCGAAGTAGAGGAAGCCGTAGCCCTCGTCGCGGAAGCGCAGCCCTGCGCCGCGCAACGCGACATCCCAGTCGCCGCGCACCGACGGATCGGTCTCCTCCATCCCGTGGTCGGCCACGATGACGAACGCCGTCTCTTCGAACCGGCCCGACCGTTCCACCGCGGCGAGCACCTCGCCGATGCGTGCGTCGGAGTCGCGCACGCCCGCCGCCGCGATCTCCGAGTGCGGGCCGCCCTCGTGCATCGCGGAGTCGGTGAGCGTCAGGTTCACCCAGAGGAACCGCGCGGGCGCGTAGGACCTGTCCCGGTAGAACCCGCCGATGATCCCGACCGCCTGCTCGATCGCCATGTGATCGACGACGGACGACCAGGAGTAGTCCTTCGACGGTCGCACGAACCGTTCGGTGGTGTGCGGCAGCCCGTCGGGCGTCTTCCGGATGGGGGGCACCTGGCCCCGGCGGAAGAAGTCGAAGGTCGAGTAGTCGGCGCCGATGTCGCATGGCTCGTTGACGGACGCGGTGAACGCGTCGGGCCAGGTGCGGTGGATCGCATGATGCAGCGAGTCGACATCGTCGAAGAGGTGATGCATGGCCCACGGCCATGTCGCCTGCGAGTTGGTGATCACCTGTTCACCGCGCGCGCGGTCGTACCAGGCGTTGTGGAGGATGCCGTGATGACCCGGCGATCGGCCGGTGATGACCGAGGTGTGGTTTGCGAGCGTCACGGTGGGCAGGCCGGCGATCGCGCCGTGCTCGAACGCGGTGCCCATCTGGACGAGACGCGCGATGTTGGGCGCGTCGCCACGCGCCGCCATGTCGTAGAGGACGTTTGCGTTCGTTCCGTCGAGCAGGAAGCCGACGACCGACGTCGGGCGGCGAACGGCATGGTCGAGGACGTCGTCGAGCACACGTCCGTCCTGGCCGTTCAGGTAGACGCCGTCGGCGATGGGCGCGCAGCCGAGGAGGGCCGCGATCGTCGGGGTCACGTCGACGAGGCGGGCGGCCCGGGGGACGAGCCCCGCGGCCCGGACACCCGCACCCGCGATCACGAACGGGGCCCGGGCCTGGACCACGCCGAGCGATCCGTGCTCGCCGAGATGGCCACCCTGGTCGGCCCAGTTGTGTGCCGCGCTGTGAATGACGCACACGTCGGGCGCAGCGGGGTGGTCGAACAGCTGGGCGACCTGGTCGTGGGCCCAGGGGTAGGCGTTCTGGCTCCGGTGCGGGTGGAGCTCGGCCCGCTCCGCGGACAACGGCGCGAACCGAGCCGCGGAGCCGTCCGCGAACGGCTCGGCGCCGTGCCGCTCGAGCACCTCGTAGTCGTCGGGGCCGCCGCCGGTGCGCCGGAACATGACGGAGCCGTCGTGGGACCGGGCCTCGTAGGCTCCTTCGCGGGCCAGCAGGACCATGTCGACGATGGGCTCGAGCGCCGAGTCGAGGAGCACGTCGAGTGCCCGTTCGACCTGGTCCTCGTGGCCGTCGGGGCGCAGGTGCGAGATCGGCGGGGCCACGTCCGCAGGCTAGCGGCCCTGGTTGTTCGGGCCGCCGCACGCCCGCTAAGCTGTTCGATCGCGCTCGCCGCTCCTCGCGGCCGCTCCTCGCGGCCGTCCCCGGCGATGCGAGTGCGCCCACCTGTTCGAGTCGAACCCCTGAGGTTGTCGCGGTGCCGACCTTCACGCCCAAGCCTTCCGACATCGAGCGCGCGTGGCACGTCGTCGACGCCGAGGGCATGGTGCTCGGCCGGGTGGCAACCCAGGTCGCCACGCTGTTGCGCGGCAAGCACAAGCCGATCTGGGCTCCCCACGTCGACACCGGCGACCACGTGATCGTCGTCAATGCCGCGAAGCTCGCGGTCACGCCGCGCAAGGCCGACCAGAAGCGCTACTTCCGCCACTCGGGGTACCCGGGCGGTCTGCGGGAAGAGCAGCTCTCGCACCTCCTCGAGCGCGACCCGGAGCGGGTCGTGCGTCTCGCGGTGAAGGGCATGCTCCCGAAGAACAGCCTCGGCCGCTCGATGTTGCGCAAGCTGCGCGTCTACGCGGGTCCCACGCATCCGCACGCGGCGCAGCAGCCCCAACCGCGGGCCATCGCCCGCTAGCCGTCCGACATGGAGACAACGCGTTGCCCAAGCCTCTGATCCAGACCACCGGACGCCGCAAGGAAGCCGTCGCACGGGTGCGACTGCGCGCCGGCACCGGCAAGATCACGGTGAACGGACGGGAGTTCGACACCTACTTCCCCATCCTCACCCACCGCGTGGTCGCGACCGAGCCTCTGCGGATCACCCAGACCGCGGACGTCTACGACGTCGACGCCACGGTGGATGGTGGCGGGGTCAGTGGGCAGGCGGGTGCACTGCGGCTCGGCATCGCCCGGGCGCTCGTCGCTCTCGACGGCGACATCCGCTCGGCACTGAAGAAGGCCGGTCTCCTCACGCGTGACGCGCGCGAGAAGGAACGTCGCAAGTACGGCCTCAAGAAGGCGCGCAAGGCGCCGCAGTACTCCAAGCGCTGACGGGCGCTGCGCGCGCCCATCCCATGTCCCTGCGCTTCGGTACCGACGGGGTGCGCGGTGTCGCCAACCGCGACCTCACACCGGAGCTCGTCACCGCGCTCGGCCGCGTCGCGGCGCGGGTTCTCGGTTCGACGTCGTGGGTCGTGGGCCGCGACACCCGGCGCTCGGGCCCGATGCTCGAGGCCGCACTCGTCGCCGGCCTGTGTGCAGAAGGCGCCGAGGTGGCGAGCGCGGGTGTGCTGCCGACTCCGGGCGTTGCGTTCCTCTCGCAGGCGCGCGGTGTCCCCGGGGCGATGATCTCGGCGAGCCACAACCCGTTCCCCGACAACGGCATCAAGCTCTTCGCGCCGGGCGGGCGCAAGATCTCCGACGACGACCAGCGCCGCATCGAGTCGGAGCTGGCCGCGGTGGTGGCCGGCGACACGTCGATCGCCGGCGCCGACGGCGCCCGCGTCGGCTCGTGGGCTCCCGTGCCCGATCCGACCGGTGCGTATGTCGCGCATCTCACCGGTGTGCTGGAGGGTCGGTCGCTCGACGACATGGTGGTCGCACTCGACTGTGGCAACGGCGCGGCGTACGAGGTGGCGCCGCGCGTGCTCGAGACGCTCGGCGCGACGGTGGTCGTCCTCAACGCGACTCCCGACGGCACGAACATCAACGACGGATGCGGCTCCACCGACCCGTCGCAGCTCCGGCGCACGGTCGTCGAGCGCCAAGCGCAGGTCGGACTCGCGTTCGACGGCGACGCGGATCGCGTGATCGCGGTCGACGAGCGCGGTGACGTCGTCGACGGCGACCAGATGCTGGCGATCGCCGCGCTCGACCTACGCGAGCGCGGGCGTCTGCGGCACGACGCGATCGCGGCCACGGTGATGTCGAACCTCGGCTTGCGGAACGCGCTCGCGGCGAACGGCGTCAGGCTCGTCGAGACGCCGGTCGGCGACCGCCACGTGCTCGTCGCCATGGAGCAGCACGATCTCGTGCTGGGCGGGGAACAGTCGGGCCACGTGATCTTCGCCGATCACGCGACGACGGGGGACGGGACGCTCACCGGCATCGTCCTCCTGGACGCGGTGGCGCGCGGTGGCCGTCCGTTGTCGGAGCTCGCCGCGGTGGTGACACGCCTGCCCCAGGTGCTGCGCAACGTGAAGGTCTCCGACGCGAAAGCGCTCGACGGGCCGGCGGCGAGGGACTTCTGGCGGGAGGTCGAGCGCGCCGGCGACGAGCTCGGAACCGGCGGGCGGGTGCTGGTGCGCCCCTCGGGCACGGAGCCGGTCGTGCGGGTCATGGTGGAGGCGGAGACCCAAGCCCGGGCGCGGCAGCTCGCGCAGCGGCTCGTCGACGCCCTCGAGGGGCTCGGCCAGTCGGGATCGGCCCGGTCCTAGACTGGTAGGGCCTGGGGGGCGGTCCAGGAGTGTCGGCAGTGTCGGCCGGGAGTGTTGATCGCCCCGACCCAGGAGCCTTGCATGTGCGGAATCATCGGCGTCGTCCGCCGGCCCGGCCGGCGCACCTGTCCGGCGATCGACGTTCTGATCACCGACCTCCGCGCCGCGCGTGACGGGCTCGGTACACCCACCGGAGCGCTCATCGACGCCGTCGAGCACGCGGCCGAGCACGTCGAGCGGGTGGATGCCGCGCTCCGGGGCAGCGCGGGCGTGCGTGCCCTTCTGGGCGAACGTGCCGCCGTCGCCGAGATCGACGCGCTCGTCACCGACGCGACCGCGGCCCTTGCCGCCATCGAGCACGACCTCGACGCCGGTACGGGCTCCGCGGTGTCGGTACGCAGCGGTGAGCTGGAGGCGCTCAACGCCGCCATCGTGCGGACGAAGGACGCGTTGTGGGCGGTGCAGCGCGACCGGCTCCGTACCGTGCGTGCCGTCGCCGATCTGGCCGGCAGCCGCAACGTCTCCGACGCCGCGATCGAGGTGTTCACGTCGATCCAGATCGCACTGTCCGCGATCGACCGGCTCGAGGTGCGCGGCCGTGATTCCGCGGGACTGCACGTGCTCGTGCGTGACCACGGCCTCGACCTCGCCGATGCGACGGTCGCGCGACTGTTGCGCGACCGCGCGTCCGACCGCCTGTTCCGGGCCGGCGCGGTACGTACGCCCGATGGCCTGCTGGGCTTCGTGTACAAGGCTGCGGCCGAGATCGGTGAGCTCGGCGACAACGTCGCGTCGCTGCGCACACAGATTCGGGACGATCCGCTGCTGCACCTCGCGCTCGGCAACGAGTCGGTGCAGGCGACGGTTCTCGGGCACACCCGCTGGGCGAGCGTCGGCATCATCTCCGAGGCGAATGCGCATCCGCTGAACAGTGAGGAGATGGAGGCGAGCTACGTGCCGTCCCCGTATGTCACCGCGGTCCTCAACGGTGACGTCGACAACTACGCCGACCTGCGCACGCTGGAGAACCTGCGCATCCCGGCGGAGATCACCACCGACGCCAAGGTGATCCCCACACTGGTGTCGCGCCGCGTGGAGAACGGAATGTCACTCGACGACGCGTTCCGCACCACGGTCGCGGCGCTCGAAGGCTCCGTGGCCATCGCCGCGAGCGCGGCCGTCGCGCCGGATGCGCTGCTCCTGGCGCTGCGCGGGAGTGGCCAGGCGTTGTACGTCGGCATGGCCGAGGACGCGTATCTCGTCGCGAGCGAGCCGTACGGGCTCGTGGAGGAGACGTCGACCTATCTGCGCCTCGACGGCGAGGCGCCGGCAAACCCCGATAACGCCGCCGCGAGCCGGGGCCAGATCGTCGTGCTCGACGGCTCGCAGGCGGGCACGCCCGAAGGCATCCGGCGGGCGGGCTACGACGGGACGTCGCTGCCGGTGCCGGAAGACGAGCTCGTACGGGCCCACATCACGACGCGCGACATCGACCGTGGCGACTTCCCGCACTACCTCCTCAAGGAGATCTCCGAGGCGCCCGGATCGTTCCGCAAGACGCTGCGCGGCAAGCTCGCGCAACGCGATGGTCACGTACGCGTCGAGCTCGGCGACGACGTGCTCCCGTCGACGGTACGCGAGCGTCTGCGCAACGGCGTGATCTCGCGTGTGCTCGTCATCGGACAGGGCACCGCCGCAGTTGCGGGTCAGAGCCTCGCGGCCGCGCTGCGCGACGCGCTCGG
>CAZJSY010000141.1:0-8754 GCA_964548555.1 uncultured Burkholderiales bacterium | reverse complement strand
ACCACGCTGCGCGCCGAAGCGACCTCTCCCGACGGCATCCCGGCCAGGATAAGGACGCGATCTGCGGGAGTCTCGCCGGAGGTGTGGAGATTCCGTGTAGATCGTCCGCACTGGTACGAGTGAGGCCGATGTGGCCGGTGTCACGCTCGCCGAGGGCGGCAGCGGCAGGTTGACGCCCTCGGGCATCGAGGCACGACCGCGAGAGGCCCGGCGGGTGCGGCGCGCTGTCCGAACGTCGGTCCCCGACGCAGCGGCAAGCGCTTGCCGTGGCAGGCATCTGTGAGACGGGTCTGTGCGACGCGCGACCCTCGACGCGCAAGTTCTCGGTCAGCTGAAAGTGCGCCGAGCGCGCAGATCGGCGTGGAGTCGGCCGACGACGTTCATGCCGGGGATTCCGGTGACGCCCCCGCCCCCGTGTGTCGCGGAGCTGCACTGGTAGAGACCCCGGATGGGCGTGGTGTAGTCCGCGTAGCCGGGCGCAGGGCGCAGGTGGAACAGCTGCGACGGTGAGAGCTCGCCGTGGAAGATGTTGCCGCCGACGAGGCCGTACTCCTGTTCCATCTCGTAGGGCCCGATCACCTGGCGGTGCAGCACCGAGCCGGCGAATCCGGGCGCGACCTCGTCCATCGATTGCACGACCCGGTCGGCGTATGCGTCCAGCGCGGCAGCGTCGGGTTTGCCGGCCCACTCGTGCGGCACCCATTGCGTGAACATCGAGACGATGTGCGTGCCCTCCGGGCACAAGGTGCGGTCGAACACCGAAGGGATGCACACGTCGGCGAACGGGCGCGTTGCGGCGCGCCCACCTGCTGCTTCCTGGAACGCGAGCTCGAGGTGATCGAGCGAAGGCGCGAGGACGATCGTTCCTCCGTGAACCTCCGGATCGAACCCCGGCCGCGACGCGAACTCGGGAAGTCTCGATACCGCCACGTTGACCTTCACGGTCCCGCTGCGGCTGCGCCAGCGCTCGATGTCGCGCACGAACTCGTCGGGCAGCTGGTGCCGTTCGACGTGTTGGAGGAACGTGATCTGCGGGTGTGTGGCCGCGATCACGACGTCGGCCGGCAGCTCCTCGCCCGAGTTGAGCACGACGCCGCGTGCGCGCCCGTTGCGAACCAGGATGCGTTGCACCGGGGCGCCGGTCCGAACGATCACGCCGTGCTCCTCCGCCGCGGCGCGTAGCGCTCGCGTGACGGCTCCCATCCCGCCCTCGGGAAAGCCCCAGGCGCCCACCTTCCCGTCACCCACGTCGCCGATCTTGTGGTGGGCCATGACATACGCGGTGCCCGCCGACCGTGGGCCGGCCCACGTGCCGATGATGCCGCTGACCGCGAGCAGACCCTGCAAACGCGGCGACTCGAAGAACCAGTCGAGGACGTCGGCGATGCTCATGGTGAACAGCCGCGTCACGTCGGCGACGCCGCGCACGCCGAGACCCCGCAGGCGCCACGCCAACCGAAGCTGGTCGGTCAGGTCTGCTGGCCGTCGCGAGCCGAGGCGCGGCGGCACGGTGGTGAGGAGCGGCCCGAGCACGTCGGCGAGTCCGCCGAGCCAGGCGTCCCAGTCGACCATGGCATCCGCGTCGTGCGTCGAGAATCTCGAGATCTCCTCGTGCCGACGCCTCGGGTCGTCGGGCAGCGCGAGCGCGCGCCCGTCGGGCGACGGTGCGAAATACGGGCCCTGCGGGTACACGCGGTAGCCGTGGCGCTCGAGCTCCAGCTCGCGTCGCAACGCGGGCGGGAGCAGGCTCACCACGTACGAGAGCGCGCTCACCTCGAACTCGGGGCCCCACGGCTTCTCGGTGATCGCGGCGCCGCCGACTTCCGATCGTCGTTCGAGCACCGTGACGCGGGCACCGAGACGTTTCGCGAGCAGCGCGGCCGCGACGAGGCCGTTGTGCCCGCCGCCGACGACGACGCATCGCAGATCCGCGTCCGGCGCCATCACGAGAGCGTAACTCGCTGGGAATAGTGCTTCGTCGCGCCAGGTTGCGCGCGTGTGGAAAGGAGCTGTCGATGGAGATCACCGACGCGGAACGCGAATATCTCCGCACACAGCCACTCGCCCGCATCGCAACGGTTTCCCCCGAAGGGCAGCCCGACGTGTCGCCCGTGGGCTTCCGATTCGACGGTCAGGATCTGTGGGTGATGGGACGCGACATCACGAGGACCTACAAGTACAAGAACGTCGAGGCCGGCAACGAGAAGGTGGCGATCGTCATCGACGACCTCGCGTCGCGTGACCCGTGGCGGCCGAGGTTGCTCAAGTTCTTCGGCCGGGCCGAGATCGTGGAACGCGACGGACGCCCATGGTTGCGCATCACCCCGGAGCGCAAGTGGTCGTTCGGGATCGAAGCGGCGGCTGCGTAGCGGTTCGGACCGCCGATCACATCAGGTGCCAGTCGAGGAACCTCTCGATACGGCGCGCCAGGTGCAGTCGCGGTCCCGGTCTCGCAACCGTGTGACCCTCCGTCGGATACGTGACGTATTCGTAGGTCGCACCGACTTCGCGCAGCCGGGCGACGAGCCTGCGGGACGAGTCGAACGGGACCAGCGAGTCGTGCTCGCCGTGCGCGACGAGCACAGGGGCCGTCAACGCGTCGAGACGGTGCAGCGCGGAGCCGGCGCGGTACGCGTCGCGATAGGCGGAGGGATGCCCCATCATCCCTTCCAGCTCGCGCCGTCGTCGTCGATCGCAGGCCGACCACGTCGCGAGGAGATCGGAGTCCGGCGAGAGGCACACTCCCGCTGCGAAGCGCCGCCCCGGATCCCGGGTCAGAACGCAGAGCGCGAGGAAGCCGCCGTAGCCGCGGCCGAGCACGACGACCCGCTCGTCGTCGACCCAGTCGAGCTTCGCTGCGAACTCCCCGGCGAACAGACAGTCGGCGGCGTCGTCGATGCCACAACCACCGTGTCCGGCGCGCTCGAACTCGCGTCCGTATCCGGCGCTCCCGCGGTAGTTCGGTGAGAGCCAGCCGTAGCCCTTGTCGACGAAGTACTGCGCGAGCCCGTCCCACTCGTCGCCCGCGCACATCGCGGGCCCGTCGTGCACGCCGACGATCAGCGCCGCCGGGTGCGCCGTGCCTGCCGCGGCCGGTCGCAGCAGCCTCCCGTGCACGAGCGTGCCGTCCTCCGACGGGAACGACACCTCGACCGATGCCACGTGAGGCGCGGCGTCCACGGAGCGCGGCGCGGCGCGCAGAACGGGTTCGTTGGGATCCTCGACCCCTGTCACGCGCACGATCCCCGGGGGTGACGTCTCGCTCTCGTGCACCGCGATGACGCCGAGCGTGCAGTCGTCACCGTGTCCGATCGCGAACCAGCGCGGGCTGGACCACGTCCCGCCTGCGGCTACGAGCTCGACCCAGCCCGTCGCGGGGTCGACCGTCACGACGTCCGACACGCCGCGACGTGTACGAGTCGCGAGGATCCGTCCGGCTCGGGCGTCCCACGTCAGGTCGGCGAAGTCGGCTCCGTCGGCCGTCAGCGGTCGTTCGCTCACCCCGATCGCGTCGACGCGCTTGGCCACGTCGGTGAGATCGAGAACATGGATCTCGCGCCAACCCGAACGGTCGCAGGTGAACGCGATCGTCCGTCCGTCGGGTGACCACGCCGCTTCCGGCCCGTCGATCTCCGGGCCTCCGCTCAGCACCCGTTCCTCGCCTCGAGCGATGTCGACGAGATGCAGCTCGCGCCGGCCCGGGTCGTCGGCCGGCCGGAACGGCACGACGACGAGCCGGCCGTCGCGGGAGACCGACGCGCGCCCGTAGTCGCCTCGAGCCCGTCCGACGACGCGCGGCCACGGATCGTCGAGACCGAACGTTGCCAGGAGCGCGTTGCCCTCGTGCTCGACGGTAGCGAAGAGCCGGCGCGCGTCGATCCACACCGGATCGTGGCCCGCACCGACGTCTCGGACGTGCCCGGTTCCGACGTCCACCGTATGCACACGGCTGCGATCCACGAACGCGATCGTGCGACCGTCCGGTGACCACGCCGGCGCGCTGTCGGCGCGGGATCCCACCGCCCGTCGTCCTGTGGTGAGCCGTTCGGGCGGACGCCCGGTGGGAGCCGTGAGCGCCGTGGTCCACAAGTCTCCTTCACCCGCGTCGAGGACGAACACGGCGTGCGCACGGTCGGGAGAGACCTCGAGATGGTGAGGACGACCGGTGAACGCGACGCCCTCGAGCGACCAGTGGCGCGCGGGTACGCGGTCAGGTCGTTCCGCAGCCGGCTCGCCGCCGTACTCGTCGTGTCCGACACAGGTCGCCAACACGTCGTCGACGCGGTGCGCGTCGTGCGGGTCGGGCGCGTCGTCGAGGCCGCGGAACACAGGCGCGTATGGTCGAGAGGTCGTCACGGGGTGCACGGCGCCTCTACGTACCCAGACCTGCGACGGTTGTCCCCACTTCCGTTCACGCGGCGACGGACGTGCTGGTCACGCACGGCGCGGCCAGCGCGGTGACGTGGTCCGCGGTGGATGGAGCCCGGCGCGCACGTGCACGAGCGCCGGCCGCCGCGATGTCACCGCGTTGCACAGCACGCGCTCGTATCCACCGCCCAGACCCTCGACGGTATCCGCGTCGACACCGAACGAACGCGCGAGCATGGCGAAGTCGGGCGTGTGCAGCTCCGTACCGAGCGTCGACAGTTCATCCGCGCGGTGGCCGTAGCGCAACATCCCGTATCCACCGTCGTCGACGACGACCACGGTCAGCGGCAAACGCTCCTGCACGACGGTCGCTAACTCCGCGGGCGCGTACGCGAAGCCGCCGTCGCCACAGACGGCGATCACCGGGCGATCCGAGACCGCGGTGCCCGCGGCGCGCGCCGCGACCGCCGCACCGACCGAGGCCGGGAAGGCGAAGCCGAGCGTCCCCCAACCCATCGGGTAGTGGAGCGAGCGCGCGTGTTCGACCCGCGCGTATCCCGCGAGCCAGTACCCGGGTACGGCCATGTCGGCGAACACGAGCGCATCCGGCGTCACCGCGGCCATGGTTCGCTCGACGAATTCCAGACCGTCGGCGCCGCCCGTATCAGCGAGCAGATCCCTGCGGACTGCCGCTTCGACGACGGCGACGTCGATCCACGGACGTCGTGCATCGGGTGCGAGCCGCGTGACGAGCGCGTCGAGCCCGAGGCCGGCATCCGCCTCGACCACCACGTCGGCCTCGTAGTTCTTCGTCGCGTCGGCCGCGTCGACGTTCACCGCCACGCGTACTTCGGGGAGCGGGAGCTTCCAGTTCTGCGTGTTCGGACCGTCGAGGTCGCTGCCGACGAGTAGACACGTGTCGGCCTGCTCGAGCAACTCGGTGACGGCGTGCTCGTGTGGTGGCGCCGCGACGAGCAGCGGATGGTGGGCCGGGAGCACACCGCGGCCCTGGAAGGTCGTGATGACAGGCGCACCGAGACGTGTCGCAATGCGAGCGACCGCGGTCGACGCGTCACGGGCACCGCCTCCTACCCACACGACCGGCCGTCGAGCCGCTGTGAGCAGCTGCGCCGCGCGGGCGAGCGACGCTGGGTCGGGTGACGGCGGCTCCGGCGGTGCGACCGTGGCCGCGCTCACCGGCGCAGGCCCCGCGAGCAGATCGTTCGGGATGCCCACGTAGACGGGTCGCGACGGCGCCGCGGTCGCGAGCGCGAGGGCGACGGAGATGGCGGGCCCGATCCCGTCGCGATCGGGGACTTCGACGGTGGCCTTCGTGAGCGGACGGAACAGCGCGGCCTGATCCGTTCCCTCGTGGAGCGAACCGCGGGAGACCCCGGGACGGCGGATCGAGGTGGCCACGTCGCTCGCCACGATCACGACCGGCGTGCGCGACGCCCAGGCCTCACCGACGGCCCCGAGCGTGTTCGCGGCGCCGGGTCCGGTCGTGACGAGCACCACGCCCGGGCGGCCGGTGACACGGGCATATCCGTCGGCCGCGTACGCGCTGCCCTGCTCGTGGCGGCTCCCCACGACACGTATGCCGGCCCGGTTGCACGCGGGCCACAGCGCGAGGTTGTGGACGCCCGGCAACCCGAAGGCGACATCGCAGCCCGCGGCACGCAGCGCGGAAGCGACGGCATCCGCGCCGGTGGTGCCGGGCTCGGTCACGACGATGCGTGACCGTTCGTGTGCGGCAGGGGCAGGACGACGAGCTCGTCGGGATCGATCGAGAGGAACACGGTGGAGCCGAGGTCGGGCAGCGCGTCCGGAGCAACCGCGACCTCGGCGACGACCCCGGACGACAGCGCGACCCGGAGGAGGAAGTGATCGCGACGGAACGTCCGACTCTCGACGACACCGCGCAACGAGCCTTCGGCGTCGACGCGCAGCGCATCGGGCCGTAGGGCGAGCCGTGCCGCGCCGGCCGGGGTTCCTTGGGGCACCGGGAGCACGCCCCACGCGCTTCGTGCGACGGGCGGCCCGTAGTGCGCGACCGCGACCTGCGCGTCGACCATGTTCTCGAAGCCGAGGAACCGCGCGGTGAATTCGGTCGCCGGACGCGTCCAGACCTCTTGGGGCGGTCCGGCCTGCTCCACACGACCCGCGCGCATCACCACCACACGATCGGCGAGCGCGAACGCCTCGTCCTGATCGTGTGTGACGAACAGCGCGGTGACGTCGTGCGCGTCGAACAGCGAGCGCAGCTCCACCATCAGACGCTCACGCAGCGTACGGTCCAGCGAACCGAGCGGCTCGTCGAGCATCAAGAGGCGAGGCGAGGGCGCGAGCGCGCGTGCGAGAGCGACACGCTGTTGCTCCCCGCCCGAGAGCTCGTTGACCCGTCGGTGGTCGAAGCCGTGCAGGTTGACGAGGTCGAGCACCTCTGCGACACGGGCCCGTACGGTTGCGCCCCCGAGCCTCTTCATGCGGAGTCCGAACGCGACGTTGCCGGACACGTCGAGGTGAGGGAACAACGCGTGATCCTGGAACATCAAGCCGAACTCGCGTCGGTGCGGTGGGATGCCGGTGAGGTCGGTGCCGTCCCAGCTGATGCGCCCCGCGGCGGGGCGGACGAGCCCGGCCAGCGTTCGCAGCAGCGTGCTCTTGCCCGACCCCGACGGACCGAGCACGCAGACGACCTCGCCCGCCGCCACGTCGAGGTCCACGGCGTCGACCGCACGGGTCGACCCGTATTCGACGGTGAGCGCGCGGACCTCCAGCATCAGAACTCGCCGACCGATCCGATCCGGAAACGTTCGATGAGGAGGACCGCCGCGCCCGTCACCAGCATGAGGATCACACTCGCCGCCATGGCCTGACCGAAGTTCAGCACGCCCGGCTTGCCGAGCAGGCGATAGATCACGACAGGGAGGGTGGGGTAGTCGGGCCGGGCGATGAAGACGGTGGCCCCGAACTCGCCGAGCGAGATCGCGAACGCGAAGGCGGCCGCAACGAGCACGGCGCGGGTCACGATGGGGAGGTCGACCTCACGCCACACCCGCCATGGCGACGCGCCGAGCATCGACGCGGCCTCGCGGAGCCGGGGGTCGATGGAGCGCAGCAGCGGCACCATCGTCCATACCACGAAGGGTGTCGCCACCAGCGCGTGGGCGATCGGGATCAGCGCGGGAGACGTCCGTAGATCGATGGGCGGGTGATCGAGCGTGATCAGGAATCCGAAGCCGACGATCACCGCCGACGTGCCGAGCGGCAGGAGCACGAGCGTGTCGAGCAGACGCGTCGCGCGCCACGCAGGCGATCGCGTGTCCCGCCGGGCGATGGTGAACGCCGTCATGCCTCCGACGACCACCGAGATGACCGTGGCCACCACCGCGAAAACGAGTGAGTTGCGGACGGCTTCGAGCGGGGGAACGAAGAAGGTGCTGTTGCCCGGCGCGTGCGCGAGTGCGCGGTAGAAGCCGAACCCGTACCGGTTCCCGTTGCGCAACGAGCGCTCCACGAGCACCGCTACGGGCAGTCCGAGCAGCGCCGCGATGATGACGCCGTTCGCCGCGAGGCCGAGCCGCGCGCCCAGACCGCGGACCGGGCTCGCGGTCTCCGCGTGCGCGCGCAGGCGCAGTGCGTCGACGCGCCGACGCTGGTAGTGCGACGACACGATCAACACCGCGATCACCGCGATGAGCTGCACGACCGACAGCGCCGCCGCGGTGGGCAGGTTCAAGAGCTCGGCGGTCTGCCGGTAGATCTCCACCTCGAGCGTCGAGTAGCGGGGCCCGCCGAGGATCAGGATCACGCCGAAGCTCGTGAACGTGAACAGGAAGACGATGGACGACGCCGCCGCGATCGCGGGTCGGAGGGCCGGGAGCGTCACCGCGCGAAACGTGCGCCAGCGCCCCGCGCCGAGCACCCGAGCCGCTTCCTCGGTTCGCGGATCGAGGTGCGACCACAGGCCGCCGACGGTTCGCACGACCACGGCGTAGTTGAAGAACGCGTGGGCGAGCAGTATCGGCCACACGGTTCCCAACAAGCCCAGGGACCCGAGCCGGCCCCGAGGGCCGAGAAGTGAGAGGAAGGCCGACGCGACGACCACGGTCGGGAGTACGAACGGCACGGTGACCGCCGCCCACAGCAGTCGCTGTCCGCGGAACCGGTACCGCGAGAGAACGTACGCCCCGGGCAGCGCGACCACGACGGTGAGGGCCGTCGACGCGGCGGCTTGCCACAGCGTGAACCACGCGACGTGTCGCAGCGCGCCGTCGGTTGCGATACTCCGCAGCGGCTGGAGGTCGACCCGTCCGTGCGGGCGCAGGCCGCGGTCGATGATCGTCCCGACCGGATACGCGAAGAACAGTCCGAGGAACGCGA
>CAZJSY010000140.1:3759-8780 GCA_964548555.1 uncultured Burkholderiales bacterium | reverse complement strand
GGATAGCGCCTTCGCAATCCATGTCGCCCGTCATCTGCGGCCCGTCTCGCCATCGCTCGTCATGGATGCTCATCCCCCGGCGGCTGCCGGTCTCGGGACGAGGCCTCGTTCCTCGGCCAAATCCCACAACCGCTTCTGGAGCTGCTTTCTTCCGCGATGGAGCCGGCTCATGACCGTTCCGATCGGTACGTCCATGATGTCCGCGATTTCCTTGTAGGAGAAGCCCTCGATATCGGCGAGGAGCACCGCCATCCGGAACTGCTCCGGCAGGTCCTCGAGCGCCCGCTTCACGACCTCGTCGGGGATGCTTTCGAGCACCTCGGTTTCCGGGCTGCGGGCCGCCTCGGCCGCCTCGAGCCCGCCGAGGCGCCGGAACAGGTAGAAGTCCTCCACGTCGTCGAGGTCGACCTGCTCGGGCCGGCGCTTCTTCGACCGGTAGGTGTTGATGAAGGTGTTCGTGAGGATCTTGTAGAGCCAGGCCTTCAGGTTCGTTCCCTCTTTGAACCCTCCGAAGCCGCGGTAGGCCCGCAGATACGTCTCCTGGACGAGATCCTCGGCATCGGCCGGATTCCGGGTCATTCGCAGCGCGGCGGAGTACAGCGCCGACATGTAGGGCATCGCGAGGTCTGCGAATTCCTGCTGATCCGCCATCGAGCGGAGCCTACCCGTCGCCTCGGAGAAACGGACCGGGGTTTCGAGCGACATCCGGCGACGTCGTCAACTCAGAATGTTGACCGCGCGTGCCCCGACGACCACGACGACCATGACCGAGATCAACGACTGGGTCCCGAAGAGAACCTTTGCCCATGGTGTGAGCGGCATCGTGTCGGTCGGGCTGAACGCCGTCGCGTTGGTCAGCGACGTGTACAGGTAATCGATGAATTGAGGGAACCACGGGCGGTCGACGACCCACGGCGTCGACATCTGCGGGAAGAGCAGGTCCGGACGCCGATGCGTGGGCTGCACGCGTGCGAGCGGTCCACCACGGTCGAGCTCCCAGTACCAGAGCCCGAAGACGATCACATTGGTGAGCCAGATCGCGATTCCCGAATAGACGAGCTGGCGACCTCCGGCTTTTCCACCGTGCAGCAGGTAGTGGACGAGCAGGCTGAGCGACACGACGTTGGCGAGGCTGACGAGCGCGATCAGCGAGATCGACAGCCCGCGCAGGTTCCGCGACTCCCGGGTGAGCCGTGTGGGGTTGCCCGCGATCAGCGGAACGAGCAGCGCGGCCTCGAGGGCTGGAAGGAGCCACGAAGGCCCGAGGGTCAGGCGGTTCGGTAGCACGACGTAGAGCGCGAGGGCCGCCACCACGGCGAGCGCCGCCGGGATCCGCGACTCACCCGGAGAGGGGAACCCCCAGCCCGCCTGCTGCTCGAGCGTCGGCCCGTGCATCGGCTCCTGTGCCACGAAACCATTCTCCGCGTTGCGCGGGCGCGTCCGGTGGACCGCCCCGGCCGAGCGTCAGTCGGAGCGTGAGAAGAGCTTCACCGCGACGAACAGAAGGACGACCGCGACAGCGCCCGACATGCTCAGCTCCAGCCACATCGGGACGGGCCAGCCGTTCCACGTGATGGGCGGCAGCAGTGCGTGCCGAACGCGTGCCGACGCGTGCACGTGGGCGAACACGACCCGCCGCATCGGGCTGACGAGATACGTCAACGGGTCGATCTTCGTCGCGATGTTCAACCAGTGCGGCAGCCTCGTGAGAGGGAAGACCGCGCCCGACAGGAAGAACATCGGTAGCACGAGGAGCTGCATGATGAACTGAAACGACTCGACCTGCTGGATACGGCTCGCGATCACGATGCCGAGCGACGTCAGCACGAATGCCGTCAGCCCCATGATGGCCAGGAGCTCGATCAGCAGCAGCGGCGACCACGGCACCCCGACGGCCGGCGCGAGGAACAGCATGAGCGCGCCCTGCACCGTGGCCACCGACGCACCACCGATGCACTTGCCGCTCACCAATGCTCCCCGGCGAACCGGTGCGACGAGCATCTCGCGCAGGAAGCCGAACTCCCGGTCCCACACGATCGAAACCGCGGAGAAGATCGACGTGAAGAGCACCGAGAGCGCGATCACGCCAGGGAACATGAACGTGCGGAAGTCGAAGCCGCGCGTGGCGCCCGTCGCCGCGAGGGACCCGATGCCGCTGCCGAGCACGAACAGGTAGAGGACCGGTTGCGCGAGCGACGTGACGATCCTCGCCCGGCTGCGTGAGAAGCGGATCAGCTCCCGCTTCCAGATCATCCGCATCGCGCGCAGGTCGTCGCGCCACGTTCCGCCCGTGACGCGAACACCCACGACGTCCGTCGTGGTGGTCGTGGTGGTGGCGGCCGTGCCAGTTGTCGTCATCGGCCGCGTCCGGCGCGGATGAACACGCTGCTGCGCAGCATGTCGCCGCTCGACGCCTCCGCATCGCGGATGGTGCGGCCGGTGTACGCCATGAACACGTCGTCGAGCGTCGGACGGGCCACGCTCACGGCTCGAATCGGCACACCGAGCTCCGCGAACAGACGCGGGACGAACTTCTCTCCTTCGGCGACGTGCACCGTGACTGCGCCCTCGCTGATGGACGGCTCGAGACCGAATCGTTCGCGCAGCTCCCGGATCGCGCGCTCGTTGTCGTCGGTCTGGAGCTGCACGCGGTCGCGTCCGACGCTCGCTTTCAGCGCCTCAGGAGTGTCGATCACCACGATCTGACCGTTGTCGATGATCGCGATCCGATCGCAGTGCTCGGCTTCGTCCATGTAGTGCGTGGTGAGGAACATCGTGATGGCCTCGCGCCGTCTGAGCTCTTCGATGTATCCCCAGATGTGGCTGCGCGTCTGCGGATCGAGGCCGACCGTCGGCTCGTCGAGGAACAGCACGCGCGGCGAGTGGAGCAGACCGCGCGCGATCTCGAGGCGGCGCTTCATCCCGCCCGAGAACGTCCGCACGAGCCCGGAGCGTCGCTCCCACAACCCGACCATCTGCATGACCTGCTCGAGCCGCGGCGCGATCGCTGCCTTGGGCACGCCGTACAACTCCGCGTGGAACCGCAGGTTCTCGTCGGCCGTGAGGTACTCGTCGAGCGTCGAGTCCTGGAACACGAGACCGATGCGCCGCCGGACCTCGGTCTGCTGCGCCACGACGTCGAACCCGTCGACGGAGGCACGGCCCGCCGACGGGCGCAGGAGCGTGCACAGCATGGAAATGGTCGTCGACTTGCCCGCGCCGTTGGGTCCGAGGAATCCGAACGTCTCGCCCTTCGCGACGTCGAAGCTCACGCCCCGCACCGCTTCGAACTCACCGAAGTTCCGCCGCAGGTTGGCGACGTGGATCGCGATCCCGTCGCCCTCACCGTCGGTCGTGCGCAGATCGGCGGGTGCTCCGCCGGTGGTGGTGGCCATCACACCGATCGTAGGAGACGCCGTGGTGGCGAACGGGTCTACCCTGACGCCGACGTCAGGCACAGGAGACGTGATGGGGGCAACCTCCGACAGGCCGGGGCCGCTCGGGATCACGCGGGTCGCAGCGGCCGATCCCACGAAACCGGCGGTGGTGGTGGGCGGCGCGGTGCGTACCTTCGGAGAGCTCGAGGAGCGAGGCCGAAGGCTGGCACACGCGCTGAGCAGCCGAGGTGTGTCGTCCGGCGACCGCGTCGCGGTGATGCTGCCGAACGGCGTCGAGTTCTTCGAGGTGGCGCACGCGGCCGCACTCCTGCGCACGCCGCTCGTTCCCGTCAACTGGCATCTCAAGGGACCCGAGGTCTCGTGGCTGCTCACGGATTCGGGCGCGCGCGCCGTCGTGAGCGACGCCGAGCTGTGGAAGGCCACCGACGACGGAACCCTGTCGGAGCTCGACTGCGCGGTGCTGCTGACAGGCCGCGGCGGCGACTACGAGAGCGCGTTGCGCGAGTCGAGCGACGAGCCCATCGTCGACGGGTGGTCGACCACGCTGTGCATGCTCTACACGTCGGCCACGACGGGTCGCCCCAAGGGTGTGCAGCGACCCACCGGCGACGCCGATCCGGGTGAGCAGACGCTGCTCGGTACCGCGACGTTGTGGGGCTTCACGGCCGACGACGTGCACGTGCTCGCAGGTCCTGCCTACCACGGCGGCCCGGGAGGGTGGGCGTTCATCACGCTGTTCATGGGCGGGACCGTCGTGGTGCTGGAACGCTTCGACGGGCGCGGATGGCTCGAGGCGGTCGACCGCAACCGCGCGACGACGGCGTTCCTCGTGCCCGCCCATTTCATCCGCATCCTGGAGGTGCCTGCGGAGGAACGTGCGCGCTACGACACGTCGAGCCTGCGCCTCGTGCTCCACGGCGGCGCGCCGTGTCCGGTGCCGGTGAAGCGCCAGATCCTCCAGGAGCTGGCGAGCGCGCAGGTGTGGGAGTTCTACGGCGCGAGCGAGGGCGCGGGCACGCGCATCTCCCCGGAGGAGTGGCTCGAGCATCCGGGCAGCGTGGGGAAGCCGTGGCCGGGCATCGAGGTCAAGATCCTCGACGACGACGGGAACGAGCTGTCTCCGGGTCGGACGGGTCGCATCTACATGGTGCCGCCACCGTCGCAACGGTTCGCATACCACAACGACGACGACAAGACCTCGGCCGCGTGGCTCGGCAACGCGTACACCGTCGGGGAGATCGGACACGTCGATGACGACGGGTACCTCTACATCACGGACCGAGCGTCCGACATGATCCTGCGCGGCGGCGTGAACATCTATCCGCGGGAGGTGGAAGAGGTGCTCTACCACCATCCGGCCGTCGTCGATTGCGCGGCTTTCGGCGTTCCCGACGATCGCTACGGCGAACGGCTCAAGGCGATGGTCGAGCTCCGTACGCCGGTGTCGATCGACGGCCTGCTCGTGCACTGCCGCGACCACCTCTCGAAGTTCAAGTGCCCGGAGGTCATCGAGATCGTCGACACGTTGCCCCGTGACCCGAATGGGAAGGTGATGAAGCGTCGCCTCCGGGAAGAGCACTGGCGCGGCGCCGCGAATCAAGTACGCACGGAGTAGCGCAGAGT
>CAZJSY010000140.1:0-3659 GCA_964548555.1 uncultured Burkholderiales bacterium | reverse complement strand
GGGAAGAGCACTGGCGCGGCGCCGCGAATCAAGTACGCACGGAGTAGCGCAGAGTACGCACGGAGCTGCGGAGGGCGCTGTTCAGGGAGTCATGGATACCGGGGGTCGACGAGGGAGACGCGGATGACCGACGTGTTGTTGGAGTACCCACGGCCGGAGATCGCCCTGATCACGTTGAACCGGCCGCACCACCTCAACGCGTTGACCAGCGAGATGATCGAGGAGATCTTCGGGACGTTCGAGCGCGTCGGTCGCGACACCGACTGCCGTGTCGTGGTGCTCACAGGTGCGGGTCGCGGCTTCTGCGCGGGTGACGATCTGGTCGACTACTCACCACCCGCGTGGATCCCCGACGATATCGGTGTCGTGCAGTCGAACATGCTCCAGCAGAAGCACATCGCGACGCTTGTGCCGCGCATGCGTGCACTGCCGCAGCCAGTCATCGCAGCAGTCAACGGTCCGGCAGCCGGCGCCGGTTATCTCCTCGCGCTCGGCGCGGACCTACGGATCGCGTCGGAGTCGGCCGCGTTCGTCGACGCGTTCGTGAGGATCGGCGCGTCGGGTGCGGAGATGGGCCTGAGCTGGCTGCTGCAACGCATCGTCGGTGCAACGCGCGCGGCAGAGCTCGTGTTGACCGGAAGGCGCGTCGACGCGCGGGAAGCAGCGAAGATCGGCCTGGTCCTCGAGGTCGTGTCCGACGACGAGCTGCGCCACGCCGCCTTCGACCTCGCGGATCTGTTGCTCGAGAACACGCCGTTCGGCACTTGGATGGGCAAGGCGACGTTGTGGTCGAACCTGGAGATCGGCAGCCTCGAGGCCGCAATCGACCTCGAGGCCCGAACGCAGATCCTCGCGCTCGCAACGGCCGACGCCGCAGAGCAGATGGCCGCGGTGCGCGAACGACGCCCACCCCGCTACGAGAACCGCTGAGACCGCTGAGACGGCACAACACGTGCTCGGCGCTGCGCCGTCCGGAACACAAGAACACAAGGGAAGCGTCATGGGCCGGCCCGGCGGCACAGCCCATCACGTCCTCGATGCGGTCCGGTGGCAGCCCGACCCCGCCCGGGGTCGACCGGCTACCGGAACGCGTCCTTGACCTTCTCCCCGGCCTGCTTCAACGAGCCCTTGGCCTGGTCGGCCTTGCCCTTCGCCTCCAGGCTGCGGTCATCGGTCGCTCGACCGGCGGTCTCCTTGACCCTGCCCTTCATGTCCTGGGCTTCGTTCTTGACCTTGTCGGTAGCTCCCATGGCGTCCCTCCTTTGATCGCCACCGCGGATACCCACGGGCCTCGCGAAACGAACATCGATACGCTCCGCGCGAACGCAGCCGGTGAGAAGGGGGCGTGACGTGCCCGTCTACTACCACGAGACGATCGACCCGACGTCGGTGCGTGAAAAGGAGATCGAGTACCTCGACACGTTGGGCGAGGTGGTCACGAAGATCGTGAACACGCCCGGTTCCGACATGCGTTGCGTCGCGAACTGGGTCGTCGTGTGGGCCACTGGCCGATGGCCGCAGATCGTCGGGCAATGGGAGATGTCGAGCTGGGACTGGTTCACGACACACTTCGCGAACTTCAAGCTCGAGGTCGACCACCCGAAGGGTTACGAGGAGTACCGCCACGGCGGCTTCGACCGGTTGTTGGTGCCCTATGAGGGCACGCCCACACTCGACGACATCACGCGCGACGGCATCCGTGCGCCGTGGATCCTCCAGGAGACGATCCAGGTCGCACCGCGCGAATCGCAGACCTATCTCGCAGCGCTCGTGGACGCAGGCGAGAAGCTCGGTGCGGCCGAGCGCGGGTTCCGCTTGCACGGCGCGTACAACGTGATGCTGCGCAACGACTCCGAGGTGCTCGTGCAGTGGGCGTTCGACGAGCTCCCGACGTGGGTCGCGACAGTCGAGCGTCCGGACGCGGTGCCCGAGCTGCGAGCGTGGCGCGAGCGCGCCGCGCAGCTCGAACGAAATCACGTCGGCGTGCTCCTTCGGCCCACGGAGTGGTCACCGCTGCGCTGAGCCCACTCACCGAGTGGGCTGCAGCGTGCCACTCCCGTAACTGTGACCCACGAACACGCTCTGTACGTCGGCGATCTGACCCGACACGACCATGATGGCGGTTCCGTTCGAGCCGCTCGGCACGATGGTGGACCCGAGCAGCTGCGGCACGAGCGGTCGCACCTCGTCCATCGCCTTGGCCTGCCGTGAGGTGCGGGCCCACTCGAGCAGCGTGAAGGCGGGCGCGTTCGCATCGACGGTCAAGCCGGTCGAGTCGACGAACGACACCTTCGCGAGCGTGTACGTGCGCCCCGACGACGGATTCTGCACCACGACCCGCACGTACGTCGCGGGTGGGCGCCGCAACCGCTTCCTCAGCGCTTCGAGCTTCGCAACGGTGCGGTCGTTCGCGCTCGCGGGCAACGTGACTTCGACCGATGCACCGTCGACCGTCCCCGTCCACCGTCCGCTCGTCGATGGCGGTCGGACGGACGCGGGGATCTCGGGCGGTGGGGGCCGCAGCCCGATCCAGGACCCGTCGAGGAAGCGTTCGACGTCGGGAAACGCGGCGGCGACGAACTGCCAGCTGTGACTGCCCGGGACGACTTCGAACCACACCGGCACGCCGTTGGCCATCATGGTCGTCGCCGCCGCCTGCGACTCACCCTTCACCACGCGCTCGTTGTCGACGTCGCCGTCGACGATGAGCACACGGTGATTGCGCGTCGCGGTCAGGTTCAACTCCGGCGTGTTCGCGACGATCGACAGCAACTTGTTTCCGAACACTCCGGCGGGATCGTCGACGTGGAAGTAGCCCGCCATCGGGACGATCGCCTCGTAGAGCTCGGGATGGCGGAGCCCGAGGTTGATGGCGCCGTAGCCACCCATCGAGAATCCGGCGATCGCGCGACGCGACCTGTTGCGTCGGTACGCGCCTTCGACCGCGTTCACGACACTCGACGTCGCGAAGGTCTCCAGCTGGTCGGTCCCGTCGACCGCGTTCGCCCATTCGGTGTCGTCGTGGTGCGCGCCGTTCCCGTCGGGTACGACGAGCTCGAAGGGCGGATTCCCCGCCGCGAAGAACGAGTCCATCAGTTGCGGGAGACCGGCGTCGAACACGTCCTTGGCGTGGCCGGGCGTGCCGTGGAGGAAATAGAGCACGGGCAACGTGGCCGAGTCCGGGACCGGTGGACGGTACACGTAGACCTCGTTCTTCACGCCGGGGTCGCCCGGAACCGCGACCTGCATGACGGTGACGGTGCCGTGCTCATTGAGCTTCGGTGAGGCTGGAACCGTCGACGCCGGTGCCGCGGCCGAGGACCGCGACCCCTTGCCACCGCGCGTGAGCACCGCGCCAAGCGCGATGACGCCGACGACGAGGAGGATCGCAAGCGGAACGAGCACGCGGCGGCGCACGGCCGCTCACGGTACCGGTGCCGCGCGTCCTGACGGATCAGCGACCCCGCACAATGCGTGCTCGAGTCGTGTCCCGACGGTTTGGAACCTGGGCGTGGAGGGAAGCTCCCGCCCCGCATGTCGCGGAACACGATCGACATCGACGCTCCGATCGACGTCGTCTTCGGCGTCCTGCTCGACCCACACACGTATCCACGTTGGGTGGTCGGCGCGAAGCGCATCCGCGAGGTCGACGAGTCGTG
>CAZJSY010000139.1:0-8815 GCA_964548555.1 uncultured Burkholderiales bacterium | reverse complement strand
AGCCCGACGACCGCGGCCTCCAACACCGCGTCGTGCTCCTGCAGGGCCGTCTCGACCTCCACGGCGAACACGGAGTAGCCGCCGTGCTTGATGACGTCCTTCTTACGGCCCGCGAACTCGACGAGACCGAAGCGGCGTTGCCGAGCGAGATCTCCGGTGCGCAGCCAACCGTCGGGCGTGAAGGCCTCTCGCGTGGCGTCGTTCTTCCCGTGATATCCGCGCATGGTGCCGGGTCCCTTGACCGCGAGCTCGCCCACTTCGCCGCGACGCACCTCGTTCCCCGCGTCGTCGACGACCTTCATCTTCACGCCCGGCATCGGGAAGCCGACCAGACCACCCAGGCGAAGCGGGATGCCGGGCGGCGAGAGCTTGACCGCGACACCACCACCGAGCTCGACCATCCCGTAGCCGTCGAAGAACGCGGCCGCACCGAACGACTTGTTGAGAAGGGGCAACGTCAGCGCGCCGCCGAGCCGCTGGAAGCGCTGCGCGAGGTCGAACGGCATCGCGTCGGCGCCCGACGCCCACACCCTTACCGACGAGAGATCGCGCTCCTCCGCACCCGCCTCGAGCATCATGCGATACATCGCGGGTACGCCCACGAACATCGTGGCGCGCCGCTGCTCGATCGCGTCGAGGGCGGTGTCGGGACGAAACTTTCGTAGCAGGTACACGGGGACACCCAACGACGCCTGCAGCACGAGCATCGAGAACCCGGCGATGTGCGCGACCGGCATGCCCGTCACCGATTCGTCGCGTCGGATGTGCGACGGATACAGCACACCGCGCGACGCCTGCGCGACGAGGGCCTTGTGCGTGAGCTGCGCGCCCTTCGGCTTGCCGGTGGTGCCCGAGGTGTAGAACAGCGCGGCGACGTCCTCGGGATCGACAGTCGCTGCCTCACCGGGCGGTGAGCCCTCGACCTCGTCCGGTGAACGGATGACGAGCGCGGCTTGCGAGTCCTCGATGACGTGCTCGATCTCTTCGGGCCGCATCTTCGCGTTCACCGGAACCGCGACGCCGCCCGCGCGTCCGATCGCGAGACACAGCAGGAACAGGCCGTAGCCGTTCGGGGTCGCGACGACGACACGGTCGCCCGGTGCGATGCGCGCGGCGATGCCGGCACTCCAACGGGCGACGAGATCGGCTCCCTGGTCGTAGGTGAGCTGGAGGCCGTCGTCACCGTCTTCGGTCACGAGCGGACGATCGCCGTGGATCCGGGCGAGACGCTCGAGCAACGTTCCCGTGGTGAGATCGTGCGCCCGGAGAAGGTCCACGCGGTCGCGAAGGGACATGGCCAGGATCGTAAGCCCGCGAAACAATGGGCGTCCATGGAGCGGCTCACCGGCCTCGACGCGGGCTTTCTGTACATGGAGACGCCCTCGCAGCACATGCACACGCTGAAGGTCGCGGTGCTCGACCCGTCGACTGTTTCGGGTGGGTACTCGTTCGACCGGGTCGGTGCGGACCTCGAACGGCGGCTCCATCTCGTACCGGCGTTCCGTCGCCGTATCGTCGAGGTGCCGTTCGGTCTCCACCACCCGGTGTGGATCGAGGATCCCCATTTCGACCTGCGCGCGCACGTGCATCGCGCGGTGCTTCCCGCACCGGGGGGCCAGAAGGAGCTCGACGACCTCATGTCGGAGGTCGTCAGCACACCACTCGACCGGAGCCGGCCCCTCTGGGACCTGTGGGTCGTCGAAGGTCTCGCCGAAGGGCACGTGGCGTTCGTCGCCAAGATCCACCACTGCCTCGCCGACGGCGTGAAGGCGGCGGAGCTGCTCGCGACCGTGCTCGACGCCGCGCCGGACGCGCCCGAGCCGGAGCGGCACGAATGGCATCCCGAACCGATGCCGTCGAAACGACGCTTGATCGTCGACGCGCTCGTCGACCTGGCGCGCGAGCTCGGTCGCCTTCCCTCACTGCTGCTGCGAACGTTCCGCGGCGTGCGCGCGGCCGCGGGCGCGCGACGCGAGCGGGAGATGAGCCCGCCGCTCCCCTTCACGACCCCGAAGTTGAGCTTCAACACCGCCCTCACGCCGCGGCGACGCTTCGTCACCACGTCGCTTTCGCTCACCGAGGTCAAGAGCATCAAGCGCGCGCTCGACTGCACGGTGAACGACGTCGTCCTCGCGCTGTGCGCCGGAGCACTTCGCCGCTACCTCGAGGAGCGGGGCGAGCTTCCCGACCGCGCCCTCATGGCGGGGGTCCCGACGTCGATACGCAGCGCCGAACCGAGCCGTGACCGGACGCACGCGGGCAATCAGGTGTCGAACCTGTTCACCGTTCTTCCGGTGCAGCTTGCCGATCCGAAGGAACGGGTCCGCGTGATCCACGAGACCACGAAGGGAGCCAAGGAGCAGTTGAACCTGCTCGGCGCCGAGATGCTCGCCGACTGGTCGGAGATCACGCCGCCGCTGCCGTTCGCCGCTGTCGTAGGCGTCTACTCACGCTTCAACCTCGCGCGTCGGCACCGACCACCGATCAACCTCGTCGTGTCGAACGTTCCGGGGCCCGCCGAGCCGCTCTTCATCTCCGGCGCGCGCCTGCTCGCGATCTATTCGATGGGCCCCATCCTCGAGAACATCGGCCTCAACGTCACGGTGTGGAGCTACCTCGACGCGCTCAACTTCGGCATCGTCGCGTGCGCCGACACCATGCCGGACGTACGTGCGCTCACCACCAACCTCCACGAGGCGCTCGCCGAGCTGCAGAAGGTCGTCTCGGCCGGTACATGAGCGGCCGAGCGAGATTCCCCGTCGACATCCAGGGGTGAGCTGGGTACGGTCTGGACACACCGAAGGCTGGGGGGGTCCCGATGAAGCGACTGTCGGGCATGGACGCCGCGTTCCTCTACATCGAGACCCCGTCGCAACACATGCATGTCGTCGGGACGCTCGTGCTCGACCCGTCGACGATGCCCGGCGGCTATTCCTTCGAGAAATTCCGCGAGCTGTTGCGCAGTCGCCTGCATCTCCTGCCGCCGTTCCGGCGGCGTCTCGTCCCGGTCCCCTTGAACCTCGGCCACCCGTTCTGGATCGAGGATCCCGACTTCGACCTCGACGCGCACCTCGTACGCGTCGGCGCACCGTCGCCAGGAGGCATGCGTGAGCTCGCCGACATCGTCGGCAGGATCGCGGGCCGTCCGCTCGACCGCAGCCGGCCGCTGTGGGAGATGTGGGTCGTCGAAGGACTCGAGCACGGGTTCGTCGGCGTCGTGGCGAAGCTGCACCACTCCTCGATCGACGGCGTGTCAGGTGCCGACCTGATGGTGAACCTGTTCGACCTCACACCGGAGGTCGAGCCCGCCGAACCTGACACGGAGTGGCAGCCGGAACGACCTCCGTCGGCGCTGCAGCTCGCCGGCGCTGCAGCCTCCTCGCAGCTCCGCCTGCCGTTCGGTTTCGCCGCCACCGCGTGGAAGACCGGACAAGGACTGGTGCGAGCGGGGCTGCAGCGGCGCCGCGAGCCCCCGCCGGAGGAATCCTCTCCTCGTACGAGCGCGCCGAGCACACCCTTCAACGGGTCCATCACGCCGCACCGCAGCGTTGCGTACGGGCGCGTCCCGCTCGACGACGTGAAGGCGACGAAGAACGCAACGGGCACGAAGGTCAACGACGTCGTGCTCGCGGCGTGCACACAGTCGCTGCGCCAATGGCTCATCGCTCACGACGGGCTTCCCGACATGCCGCTCGTCGCCGCGTGCCCCATGGCGGTCCCCGTGGCCGAAGGTCAGGAACGACCGACCAACGCGATGACGATCATCACGGTTCCATTGCCCGTGCAGCTCGCGGATCCTCTCGATCAGCTCGCCGCCATCAGCGAGGCGTCGAATCGCGCGAAGCGCGGCTCGCAAGCCCTGGGTGTCGACGTCCTCCAGGGATGGGCGCAGTACACCGCACCGACGATCGTCAGCACCATGATCCGGCTGTACTCCAACTTCGACCTCGCGGACCGGCACGGCCCCATCGCGAACCTCATCGTGTCGAACGTGCCGGGACCTCCGATGGAGCTGTACTGCGCGGGCGCCCGCGTGGTGGCGACCTATCCGATGGGTCCCCTGATGGAGGGTGTGGGCCTCAACGTCACCGTGTTGAGCAACATGGGCAACGTCGACTTCGGGGTGATCGCCTGCCGTGAGCTCGTCGCCGACGTGTGGGACCTCGCCACGGGCTTCGAGGACGCGGTGATGCAGCTCCGCAAGGCGACCGAGGGTTCGCAGCGCTCGCCGGTTTCGCAGACCTGACCGGCCGGGCGCACGGCCTCGTAGGCTTCCGGCCGTGCTCGTCGACACCCATGTGCACGTGGTCGCGCGCAACGACCCGCGTTACCCGCTGCGTCCGAACCATCCCGGCTTGACGTGGATCACGGACCACGCCTGCCCCGTGGAGGAGTACCGGGCCCTGATGGACGCGAACGGCGTCGACCGTGCCGTGCTCGTGCAGGCGATGGGGGCGTACACCGACGACAACCGCTACTGCCTGCACAGCGCGGCGACCGACCCGGCGCGCTTCACGGCGGTGGCGTACGTCGACGCACACGGACCCGATCCGCTGCGCAGTCTCGACGAGTGGGTCGCCCAGGGAGCAACGGGCGTGAGGATCGTGGCGATCACCGGAGCGCTCGACGATGTCGCGATCGACCACCTCTGGGAGCACGCCGCGACGCAGTCGGTCCCGATCGTCGCGACGGTCGTGGCGCGGGAAGTGCGCCGCCTACCCCGACTGCTCGAGCGCTTCCCCGACGCCCGGGTCGCGCTCGACCACTGTGGCTTTCCCGACCTCTCCGGCGGACGCGGCTACCCGGCCGCCAGGCCCCTGTTCGACCTCGCCGCCTTCCCCAACGTGCACCTCAAGGTGTCGACCATCGCGCTCGACCACGCGCGCGAAGGGGGCGGCGATCCCCGGGACTTCGTGGAGGCGCTCGCCACCGCGTTCGGAGCCGATCGGTTGCAGTGGGGATCCGACTGGTCGCAGACCCACGACCGTCCCTTCGCCGACATCGTCGCCGACGCGAAGCGTTCGTTCGGCGTGCTGGGCGACGACGCCCGCTGGCCGCTCGGCGACTCGGCGCACGAGTTCTGGTTCGCCCGTGCCGGTGCGTAAGCGCGCACGCATGGCCCGCAGCACAGCAGGCGTCCGGCTCGCGGCCGCCCACCCGAAGCCGAGCAGTGCGACAGCCACCACGCCGTCGAGCCAGAAGTGGTTCGCGGTCACGACGACGACGAGCGTCGTCAGCACCGCGTGCACGACCGCGAGCCATCGCCAACGACTCGTGCCGAGCGTGACGACGACAACACCGACGAGCACGGCCCACGCGACGTGCACAGACGGCATCGCCGAGAGCTGGTCGGCGATACCGCGTCCCATCGAGCCGTACACGGACTGGCCGTACTGCACGCCGGTGTCGACGAAGCCGACGTTGGTGAGCATGCGGGGTGGAGCCACGGGAACCATCTGCACCAACAGACACGCCCCCGTAGTGACCGCGATCGTGTTGCGCACGAGCGGATACCTCGACCGGTGACGTACGTACAGCCACACGAGGAACGCGATGGTGACGGGAAAGTGCAATCCGGCGTAGTAGAGGTTGCTGAACCGCACGATCGTCGGGTGTGGCAACACGGCGTGCTGCATCGTCAGCTCGCTCGGAAGATGCAGCACGCGTTCGACGTGCCACACCGACTTCGCGTGCGCGATCGCGCCCGTCACCCGGGTGATCGACAGCTCCGCGGCGCGCTGCCACAACGAGAACAGCGCGAACACGATCGCGGCCTCACGCGCGAAGCCCGCCGCCACGTGCGAGCGAGAGCCGTCGAAACGGAAGGCCACGAGACTGACCGCGGCGAGACCGGCGGCGAGCAGTGCCGCGGGTTGCCACGAGATCCAGAAGCTCGGCATCACCGACAGTCTGCCCGACGACCAGCGCGGCCGACCCGACCGCCGCTTGGGTCGCAAAGCGGCACGGTGAGCGCGGGCTGCGACCCAACGGAACCGGAGGAACACGCATGGACCTGATCGAGACGCTCCGGACGACCGGCGCGGTGCGCGAATTCACGCCCGACCCCGTCGACGACGACGTCCTCGAGCGCATCCTCGACTCGGCCCGGTTCGCACCGAGCGGCGGCAACCGTCAGGGTTGGCACGTCATCGTGTTCAGGGACCCGGACATGCGCCGGCGACTGCGCGACCTGTACCTGCCCGGCTGGTACGAATACCTCGCGATGCGCAGTCGCGGCCTCGTGCCGTGGGCACCGGTGACCGACGAAGCAGCGGAAGCAGAAGCGCTCGCACAGGCGCCGGCCATCGCGGCCGATGCGGCGAAGAAGCCAGGCGGCTTCGCCGAGCATCTCGACGAGGTGCCGGTACTGCTCGTCGTCCTCGCCGATCTGCGTGCGCTCGCGGCCGTCGACCGCGGGTTCACGCGCTACACGTTCGCCGGCGGCGCATCGGTCTACCCCTTCGTGTGGAACGTCCTGCTCGCCGCGCGGGCGGAAGGCCTGAGCGGAGTCATGACGACGATGCCGATCCGGCGCGAAGAGGAGGTGAAGGAGCTCATCGGCGCACCCGAACATCTCTCGCTCGCGGCCGTGGTCGCGCTCGGCCACCCGGTGCGCCAACCGACCCGTCTCACCCGCGGTTCGGTGGCGTCGTTCACGACCGTCGACCGATTCGACGGCCCCGCGCTCGGGGAGTAGGAGTCAGGCGCTCCGGAGCTCGAGCAGACGCACGAGCGGAATCCTGCGATCGGTACGCGACTGGTAGTCGTCGTAGTAGGCGCGGTCCGCGGTGAGCCCGGCCCAGGTCCGTTCGTAATCGTCTCCCTCGAGGACCTGCGCTTCGGCCCAGAAGCCACCGTTCTGCACTCGCACGTGCACCTCGGGGTTGGCCGTGCGGTCGCGCAGGTTGAGGAACCACGAAGGATGCTCGGGTGCGCCGGAGAACGAGGCGACCACGACGCGGCGACCTTCGGGATCGAGCCAGTACGGCAAGGCGACCTTGTGGACCTTTCCCGACCTTCTCCCGATCGTGGTGAGCACCACGTGGTGCATCCCGGCGAGGACCCAGACCTCGTCGGCGCTCGACGACTCCATCGCCGCGACGTGTTGACGGCTGATGCCGGGAATCTCGTCGCGCGACGGCTCGACGAACTGCTCGTTGCTCTGGTGGGGTGAGGATTCAGGCTGCGACATGGGCGGCATCGTACGCGCGTCCGGTCATCCGCTCGGAGGCACGCTCCAGTGCACGAGGTCACGGCTGCGTGCAATGCCGAGCCGCGCGTGACCTTGACCACCGAAGCTCGTGAGGTCGGGCGAGTCGGCGTACACGATGAAGACGAACCCGTCGATGCGTCTGCGATCGACGACGAACGCGCAGTTCGCGTGTTCGAACGTCGCGCCCGTGATCCCCCTCCCCGGGTTCCACGCCTCCTGCGGGACGACGAGCTGCCGGCCCGCCGACCAGTGGAGCCAGCCGGCCGGACGGTCGGACGCGCCGGCGAGGTCGAAGAGATACGGACGGTCGAGGTTGTTGCTCGTCGCGACGAGCTCGACGCGACCGTCGAGCCGCAGGAACTGGTAGTTCTCGACGGTGTCGCCGAGCACGCTGATGTCGGGCCGGCCGACCAGCGTCCACGGACCGTCGAGCGATCCCGACGCCGAACGCGCGATCTCGAACGCCTGCGGGCCGTCGCGCAGGCCGAACTTGTACCCGAGCAACAGACCGGCGGGACTCCACACCAACGCAGGGTCGATCATGCGATCGGCCGCGCCCGGGTGCACCCCGAGACCGAGACGGTGCGGGGTGGAGAACTCGTGGAAGTCGTGCGTCGTGCGGTACCACAGCTTCGCCTCGCCGCCGTCGACATCGTGCACGAACGACTGGAACGTCACGACGAATCGACCATCGGGTGACCGCACGATGTCCGGGGACGCTTCACCCTCGACGCGCACGTCGTGCGGCAGGAACCGCAGCCGCGACCAGCGTCGTAGATCCGGACTCGTCGTGATGCCGATGCGCCAACGGCCGCGGACGTCGACGGAGCTGAACAGCGCGACCCATCTCCCGTCCGACCAGACGAGTGCGGGATCCTTCGTCGCCCGCCCCGCGTATCCGAGAACCGGATTGCGCAATCCGGCCCAGTCGAGGGCCGGCCCGTCATGACGCCCGTGCTCGGCGGCCAGGGCCGGCGCCGTACCGAGCCCCGTCACCACGAGCGCCAGGCTGACCATCGCCGCGATGCGCCGGCCGAGACGCATCGGCCCAGCGTACGGGGCGTTGCGCCGTCCCGCTCGTGGACCTGCGTTCACGGCTTCGCAACCAGGCGTTCGACCGGTGGCGCGAACATGGGCGGGTGACCACGACCGGCCCCAAACGCATCGAGCTCGACGGCCCGGCCAACTTCCGCGACCTCGGCGGTTATCCCACCATCGACGGTCGCCGGCTGCGGAGCGGGCGCGTGTTCCGCAGTGACTCGCTGTCGCACATGAGCGAAGCCGACACGCGCCACGTCGCCGAGGTGCTCGGCGTCGTCACCGTCGTCGACCTGCGCGCTGCTCACGAGGTGGAGACGTTCGGGCACGGCCCCCTCGGAACGCTCGGAGTCGTGGTGCACCATCTGCCGATCGTCGACGAGACGCGTTCCGATCGGGTCGAAGGTCGAGCCGATGCGCCCGATCCCGCGACACTGCAGCTCGACCAGATCTACGCCATGATGCTCGAGCGTTTCGGCGAGCGGTTCGCCGCGGTGCTGCGTGTGGTTGCGGACCCGGCGAACCAGCCGGTCGTGTTCCACTGCGCCGCGGGAAAGGACCGCA
>CAZJSY010000138.1:0-8843 GCA_964548555.1 uncultured Burkholderiales bacterium | reverse complement strand
GACGATGCCGACACTGCTGGTTTTTCACGAGGTCGACGACGTGGACCACTGGCTCGCTTCCCCGAAGCGCGAGGAGTTCTTCGGACCGCTCGGGATCTCGGCACGCACCTTCGTCGACCCCCAGAGCTCGAACCGCGTCGGGCTGATCTTCGAGGTTCCCGACGTGGCGACGTTCGAGAAGGCCCTGCAGTTGCCTGAAGCCGCCGACGCCATGAAGTACGACGGGGTGCGCCCCGAAACGATCCTCATGCTCGTCGAAGGCAAGGACCGATAGCGGAAAGGCGCGTAACGCTCAGCTGACCGCGGCGATGCGCTGTTCGGCCGTGGCGCGTGCTGCATTGTCGGTCGTGGTCGCGCTCGCTCTCGTCGTCGGCATCGCGGCGTGTACCAGCGACCATCGGCCGATGTCACGTTCCGACCGTGCCACAACGCTGTGCCGCGCCGCCGTTCATGAGCATCTCGGAAGGAGTTCACCAACGACGGTCGGCGAAGTTCGAGCCATACGGATCGGCCCCGCAGGGTTCCGGATTGTGGGGGATGCCTTCCCCGGCGCGGCGGACATGGACTTCGCGGCGTTCTGTTGGACATGCGGCTCTCGCTTCATGAACACCTACGCAGTCGCTCACGGATACAAAGCGCGAGCCATCGAACGCGCCGGCGGAGTGGGTTGCTCCTCCATACCGCCGACCGGAGAGCCCATTCCTTTCTGAAGCGGCTCTGTCGTAGCTTCGTTTGCGTGAAGCAACCGCCCCACGGATGGTTCGACGAGATCGCCGACTTCCTCGGGCCCGCGTACTTGCGCAACGCGTTCACCAAGGGGACGGAGCAGGAAGTCGCGTTTCTCGTCGACGAGCTCGGGCTGCGTCCGGGGGCGCGGGTGCTCGACGTCGGATGTGGGCCGGGGCGCCACGCCCTCGCGCTCGCGCGCCTCGGTATGCGCGTGCACGGCATCGACCGGGCCGACAGCTTTCTCGAGCTCGCTCGCGAGGCCGCGCGCGAACACGATCTTCCCGCGACCTTCGAGCGTGTCGACGTTCGCGAGCTTTCCTACGACGGAGCGTTCGACGCAGCCATCTGTCTGTGCCAGGGCGGCTTCGGACTGCTCGGTGGCAACGACGAGGAAGACGTCATGGGTCGGATCGTCCGCAGCGTCGGCGACGACGGGGGAGCAGTGGCGATCTCAGCCTTCTCCGCCCCGTTCGCGATCCGCTTCCTGGAGCCGAGCGAAACGTTCGACGCGGCGACGGGTGTCCTGCACGAGCACTCGACGGTGAGGGGGCCCGACGGCACCGAGCGCACCTTCGACTTGTGGACCACCTGCTTCACCGCGCGCGAGATGCGGATGCTCGGCCGGCAGGCCGGTCTCGATTCCGCCACCGTGTACGGCGTCACACCGGGCGACTACGGCCGCCGGCCCCCCACGCTCGAGCGCCCGGAGTTGCTCTTGGTCGGGCGCCGTGGCGCCGCCCGCTGAAGGAGCCCCTCCCGCACGGCGCCAGATGGCGATAGCCTGGTGAACGGCCCTCTTCCCGGGGGCCGTTACTCGCGTTCACCGGCGGCGTCCCCTGACCGGCTGGGCGATCGGACATCCGTTCAACCATTCCAGGGGGCATCCATGCCGTCGAGCCTTGTCATTGTTGTCTAGAGGAGCACCCAGGTTGTCCCAACAGGAGCCGACGGCGGTCCAGACCGCCGTCCCGGAAGCAAACGGAGCGCCCCGCGCCCCGGAAGGTGACGAAGCCACCACGGCCGTCACATCGAACGACGTCGACGAGGCCGAGGCCGGCATCGATGAAGACGCGCCGGTCGTCCTCGACGACCTCGGGGGTCAGTCGCTCTCGGATGCGATCGACGCCACGATCGTCGATTTCGACGAAGGCGGGCTCGTGAGCGGCACGGTCGTCAAGATCGACAGCGACGAGGTGCTCCTCGACATCGGCTACAAGTCGGAAGGCGTGATCCCGAGCAAGGAGCTCTCGATCCGCAACGACGTGAACCCGGCCGAGGTCGTGTCGCTGGGTGAGCAGGTCGAGGCGCTCGTCCTCCAGAAGGAAGACAAGGACGGCCGGCTCATCCTCTCGAAGAAGCGCGCGCAGTACGAGCGCGCCTGGGGGAAGATCGAAGAGCTCAAAGCGGCCGAGGGCGTCGTCGAGGGGCCGGTCATCGAAGTCGTCAAGGGCGGCCTCATCCTCGACATCGGGCTTCGCGGCTTCCTGCCGGCTTCGCTCGTCGATCTGCGCCGTGTGCGCGACCTTCACCCCTACGTCGGACGCACGTTGCAAGCCAAGATCATCGAGCTCGACAAGAACCGCAACAACGTGGTGCTGTCACGGCGGGCGTATCTCGAGGAGACCCAGCGCGAGCAGCGCGACGAGTTCCTCGCGAACCTGAAGCCCGGCGAGGTTCGCAAGGGCGTGGTGTCGTCGGTCGTGAACTTCGGTGCGTTCGTCGACCTCGGTGGCATGGACGGGCTGGTCCACGTCTCGGAGCTCTCGTGGAAGCACGTCGACCACCCCAGCTCGGTCGTGCAGGTGGGCGACGAGGTCACGGTGCAGGTGCTCGACGTCGACCTCAGCCGTGAGCGCATCTCGCTCTCGCTGAAGGCGACGCAGCAGGACCCGTGGCAGGAGTTCGCAACCGGTCACCAGGTCGGCGAGCTGGTCTACGGACGCGTGACCAAGCTCGTACCGTTCGGCGCCTTCGTCCAGGTGGGCGACGGCATCGAGGGGCTGGTGCACATCTCCGAGATGGCGGTCCACCACGTCGAGGCGCCCGAGCAGGTCGTCACTCCCGGCGAGGAGCTGTGGGTGAAGATCATCGACATCGACCTCGACCGCCGGCGGATCTCGCTGTCGATCAAGCAGGCCGCCGAGGGCGGCGTGGTCGCGGCCGAGTACCAGGACCTCTACGGCGAGCACGCCTACGACGCCGAGGGGAACTACATCGGTCCCGACTACGCAGCCGAGGATGCGACCCACGGTGAGGGCGCCGAGGCGACGGAAGGCGAAGGCACCGGAGCCGCGCCGACGGAGGGCGAGACGCCTGCTCCGGCCGCGCAGGAGGCACCGCAGGACACGCCGCAGACCTGACCGCGGCGAGAACACGTACCGAGCACACAGCACCAGCGCGATGAGACGGGTCCGGCAGTGCCGGGCCCGTTTCGCGCGCCTTCTGTGTCCGATGGCCTAGGTCCACCGCCTCATTTTCTCCCCTAACCTGGACATTTGGTTGCTCCGGAGAGTGGTCGTCCGCATACTGCACCCGCGCCAGGCTTCCGAGAACGCACCGTGATCGAAGCGTCGCGACCGAGCGTGGCAGTGGGTGGGCTCCCGTCATCCGGCGGGCGGACGAACGAGGAATCGCGTGAGCAACCGTCGAACGTTGATCGCAGTGGCTGCGGTGGTGTTGGCCGCCGTCGCCGGCGTGGGTGCGTGGAGCTACGTGTCGGGCGCAGACCGGCGCGCGCAGGACAAGGCCAAGCTCGTCGAGGCCTACGTCGCCCGTCAGGACATCGCCAAGGGCACCTCGGGCGACCAGGTGTTGAGCGCGGGTCTGCTCGACAAGCGTCGGGTGCCCCGTGAGGCGGTGCCGCCCGCCGCGCTGAAGAACAGCGCGGCGATCAAGGGCAAGGTGTCGCTGAGCACGATCACCGCGGGTCAGTTCGTCGTGACCGACCAGTTCGTCACCGCGGGCACGAGCGGCGGTGGCATCGGCGGCACGCTGCCGGACGGCAAGCAGGCCATCACGATCTCAGTCGACGACGCACACGGTGTTGCGGGTTTCATCACGCCCGACGACCACGTGAACGTCATCGTCGCGGCGAAGGTCCGCAGGGACCCACAGGCGAAGTTCGACCCGAACGTGCCCGAGAACATCGCCGCCTTCATGGTGCAGAACGTGCAGGTGCTCGCGGTGGGTCAGCAGTCGGATCAGACCACGACGACCACCAAGAGCGGTGACACGTCTGCGAACCAGCAGAAGGGGAATCGTGGCCTCGTGACACTCGCGGTCGACGCGCAGGACGCACAGCGCCTGGCGTTCGCACAGCAGAACTACGCGATCTACCTCACGCTCGTCCCGCCGTCGTACACGCCGCAGAACGTGCCGTCGGTCGGTGACACCGCGGTGATCCCGCCGGTGACCGACCTGCTCCACAAGTACTGAGCCGGCCACACAACCCATCAGCTGAAGCAGGCCGAGACGAGGACGTGATGGAGTACCAGGGGAACACCGCGCTGACGACGGATCCGGAGAGCACCCAGTACGACGTGTGGGTGGTCGAGCCGGACCCGGCACTGCGCCAGAGGCTCGGGCTTCGGATCGGTGGTGCCAGTGGCGCCTTCGATTCGATCCCCGCGCTCGTGACTCGCATCGCCCGGGCGGGAGAAGGACAGGGCCGCCTGGGCGTTGCGATTCTCGGGCCGGGGCTCGCCGATTCGGAAGGCGTCACCCGGGCCCGCGCTCTCGGTGAAGCGCATCCCGAGCTCGGGATCGTGCTGGTCGCCGAGGAGCTGTCCACGCAGCTCCTGCAGCAGGCGATGCGCGCGGGTGTACGTGACGCGCTACCGCTCGCCGACGCCGACACCTCGCTGCGGGCCGCGGTCGCGCGCGTCGGGACGCAACTCCTCGCGTCCGACGGCCGGCTGAACGCGCGTGAGCCGGAAGAGGCGCTCGGTCGCGTCATCGTGTCGTTCGCGACCAAGGGCGGTGTCGGCAAGAGCATGCTCGCGACGAACCTCGCGTGCGGTCTCGCGCGCCGGAGCGCGCGCCCCGTCGCCCTGGTCGACGCCGACTTGCAGTTCGGCGACGTCGCAGTGCTGCTGGGCGTGTCACCCGAGCGGTCCGTCGTCGACGCCGCGGCTGCGTTGCACCAGGGCGAGCCCGACGCGTTGCGGTCGCTCATGGTGCAACACCCTGCGACCGGACTTCTCGTGCTGCCGGCTCCCGTGGAGCCGTCGGCTGCCGACCAGGTGACACCCGAGCAGATGCTGATGATCGTCGAAACGCTCCGTCGCACGTGCGAGTTCGTCGTCGTCGACATGCCGCCGCACTTCGATGACACGGTGCTCGCGCTGATCGAGTCGGCCGACGAGGTGCTCGTGGTCGCGAGCATGGACATCCCGAGTATCAAGAACCTGAAAGTCGGAATCCAGACGCTCGATCTCCTGTCGCTTGCCGGCGAGCGGGTGAAGCTCGTGCTGAACCGCGCCAACGCGAAGGTGAAGCTTGACGTCAGCGAGGTGGAGCGCGCCCTGTCGATGAAGACGTCGTTCGAGGTTCCGTCCGACATCGCGGTGCCACAGGCGGTCAACCGCGGCGTGCCCGTCATCGTCGACAACCCGCGGGCTCCGGCGGCGCGGGCGCTCGAAGAGATCTCGGACCGACTGTTCGGACAGCGCCGCACCGACGGCCACGCCGTCGTCGAGGCCGTGCCCGACAGCGAGTTGCCGTCACGGCGTGAGCGTGAGCGTGAGCGTCAGCGCCCTCGCCGGCGTTGGCACCGTGGCTGATCTGGCCGATTCGGCCGACTGGGCTGATACGAGGGAGTAGCGGATCGTGAACACCTCTCAACACACCCGCTGGCAGGACTTCCAGCGCACGCCGCTCTCGGCGCGTACCAGCGCGCTGGAGGACATGCGCCAGAAGCTGCACCAGCACGTCATCTCGGAGCTCGGTCCGACGCTGTACGACCAGCGCACCTCGGAGACGGAGCTGCGCCGGCAGGTCCACGAGCTGCTGCACCGGGTCATCGGCGAGGAGCGGACCGCGCTCACGTCGGTCGAGCGCACGCGGCTGATGCAAGAGGTGTCCGACGACGTACTCGGCTACGGCCCGATCGAGCGGTTCCTGAAGGACCCGACCGTCACCGAGGTCATGGTGAACGGACCGAACGACGTCTACATCGAGCGTTCCGGCCGCATCGAGACGACGAAGGTCGCGTTCGCCGACGAGACACACCTGCGACGGATCATCGACAAGATCGTCAGCCAGGTCGGCCGGCGCGTCGACGAGGCGACACCCATGGTGGACGCCCGCCTGCCCGACGGGTCACGGGTCAACGTCGTGGTCCCGCCCCTCGCGATCGGCGGACCGTTCATGACGGTCCGGAAGTTCTCGACCGATCCGTACACGATCGACGACCTCATCACGTTCGGCACGTTGTCGTCGCAGGTGGCGCGTTTCGTCGACGCGTGTGTGCGCGGCCGCCTCAACATCGTCATCAGCGGCGGTACGGGCACCGGCAAGACCACGATGCTGAACGTGCTCTCGTCGTTCATCCCCGAAGACGAGCGCATCGTCACCGTGGAGGACGCGAAGGAGCTGCAGCTGCACCAGCACCACGTGCTGCCCCTCGAGTCCCGTCCCCCCAACATCGAGGGAAAGGGCGAGATCCGCATCCGCGACCTGGTTCGCAACGCGCTGCGGATGCGTCCCGACCGAATCGTGGTCGGTGAGGTGCGCGGGGCCGAATCGCTCGACATGTTGCAGGCGATGAACACGGGCCACGAGGGCTCGATCACGACGGTGCATGCGAACAGTCCGCGGGACGCGCTCTCCCGGATCGAGACCATGACACTGATGTCCGGCATGGACCTTCCGATCTCCGTGGTCCGTGAGCAGATGTCCTCGGCGCTCGACCTGGTGATCCATCTCGCACGTATGCGTGACGGCTCACGACGCGTGACGCACATCACCGAGGTCTGCACCATGGAAGGCGACATCGTCACGCTGCAGGATCTCTACGTCTTCGACTACGGCATGGGCGTCGACGACGAGGGTCACAACATCGGCCGACTGAAGAGCACCGGCATCAGGCCCCGGTTCGCGGAGCGCCTGGCCGACCACGGGATCGTGCTCGAGCCCGAGCTGTTCCAGGCGCAGGAGTTCGCACGGAAGGTGGTGGGGCTCCGATGAGCACTCCGCTCGCGGCCGCACTGGCAGGTGCGGCAGGGCAGGCGATCATCGTGGCGCTCGTCGTCGCCGCGACGTTCGGCGCCGCCATCGTCGCGTTGCAGCCGATCGCCGAACGCAGGCAGAAGATGCGGCGCCGCCTGGTCCACTACGCGGGCCCCGACGGGCTCGCGAACGCGACACCAGGCACGCAGAGCGTGATGCAGCTCGCCGAGACGAAGCTCGTGCAGGACGCGGTGGGGATCACCGGCCGGCTCGCCGAGCGGGCAGGGCTGCTCGAGCGCGTGGAAGGTGAGCTCGAGCGGGCAGAGGTGCCGGTTCGCGCGGCCGAGGCGATCTTCCTCTGGTTGGCCGCGACCATCGCCACGTTCGTGCTCGGGGCCGTGTTGTCGCACTCGGTGCCGATCGGCGCGGCCGTCGCGGCGGTGCTCGCCGTCGTCCCCATCGTTCTCGTGCAGGCGAAGGGTCGTAAGCGGCTGCGGGTCTTCGAGGAGCAGCTACCCGACACACTGAAGCTCGTCGCGGGGTCGCTGCGCGCCGGCTTCTCGCTGCTGCAGGGCCTCGACGCGGTCACCAAGGAATCGATCGATCCCACGAAGAAGGAGTTCGGCCGGGTACTGGCGGAGGCCCGGCTCGGTCGGACGGTCGAGGACGCGCTCGCCGACGCGGCCGAACGAATGGAGAGCCGCGATCTTGCGTGGGCGGTCATGGCGATCCGCCTGCAGCGCGAGGTCGGCGGCAACCTGGCCGAGCTGCTCGACACGGTCGCGGAGACCATGGCCGAGCGCGATCGTCTGCGCCGCGAGATCCGCGCGCTGACGGCCGAAGGTCGTATGTCGGGTGTGGTGCTCGGGTTCTTCCCGCCTGCGTTCGCCGGCGTGCTCTACCTGATTCGTCCCGGCTATGTCGAGACTCTCTTCAACGACGGCCTCGGCGTCGCGGCGGTCATCGCCGCCGCGGGTATGGCCGTCGTCGGCTTCCTCTGGCTCCGCAAGATCGTCGCAATCGAGGTCTGACCATGCTGTACATCGTCATCGTCGCAGGCGCGCTGGCCGTCGGTCTCGGGGCTTTCGTGGTCGTCACCAATGTGCTGGAGCGCACCGAGCTTCGCGGCGCGATGCGACAGCTGGGTGGCTACGAGATCGAAGGAGCCAGGAGCCAGGAGATGCTCCAGCCGTTCAGCCGGCGCATCGTTGCACCGGTGAGCGCGGGGATCCTGGGGCTCGCGTACCGCTACACGCCGCACGGCTATGTCGAACGCATTCGCGAGAAGCTGGTGCTCGCCGGCGCGCAGGATCGCATCGACGTCGATCAGTTCCTGGTGGCGAAGGTGCTCGCGTGCGTGGCGCCGTTGTTCTGGATCCCGCTCGCGTTCGGCGTGCTCGCAATGAGCGGACCGACGGCGATCATGTTCGTGGCGCTCGCCACCGCGCTCGGTGTGTTCGTTCCCGACGTCCTGCTCGCCAACCGGATCAAGGCTCGGCAGCACGTCATCGCGGTGCAGCTGCCCGACATGCTCGACCTGCTCGTGATCTCGGTGGAGGCCGGGCTCGGCTTCGACCAGGCGGTGGAGCGCACCGCCGCGGCGATGCCCGGGCCGCTCGCCGAGGAGTTCCGCCGCATGCTCCAGGAGATCCGCATCGGCGCGACGCGCGCCGATGCACTCCGTGCCCTCGAGACCCGCACGCAGGTGCCCGAGGTCCGCTCCTTCATCCTGGCCATACTCCAGGCCGACACGTTCGGCGTGTCGATCTCGGGCGTCCTGCGCAGCCAGGCGGACGCAATGCGGGTACGTCGCCGCCTGCGGGCGCAGGAGCAGGCGCAGAAAGCACCGGTGAAGATGCTGTTCCCCCTCGTGTTCTGCATCTTCCCGTCGATATTCGTGGTGGTCCTCGGACCGGCCATGATCCAGCTGGCGAACAACTTGTAGG
>CAZJSY010000137.1:0-8870 GCA_964548555.1 uncultured Burkholderiales bacterium | reverse complement strand
GAACAGATCGGACATCAAGTCCCGGTCGGCGGGCAACGGTCCAACTCAACGCAACAGAGCCCGGTGGGCCAAGGCCGGATGTTCGGTCCAACGGTCACCTTCGAGCTCACGGATCTGCCGTTCGACGACGGCGACCATCTCTGCGTGACCCATCTCGAAGCCGAACCCCTTCTCGATGAGGAGCAGCAACGAGATGCTGCCGATCATGAGGATGAATGTCACGGGTGGCCACGTCTCGACGTCGACTCCGTAGCCCGCCAACACGGTCGAGAGGACATCGAGCTGCATCTGTCGGTACTTCGCCGAGTACTCGACGACTTCGGCCTCGATCGCCTTTCGATGATGGGCGAGGGCGAAGAACTCGACCGTGCGGACGTTGTTGACGTGGTCGCGCAACGCGTCCCACAACGCCCACAGTGGCTGCGGTGAGAGCAGCGCACGCGCCTGGCGCTCGAGGCCGCGTTCGGCTCCTCGACGGAACAGTTCGACGAACAAGCCATCCATCGACTCGAAGTAGTAGTGGACGAGGGCTGCGTTGGTGCCGGCACGTTCGCCAACCCGGCGAGAGGTGACGGCTGCGTAGCCCTCCTCCACGAGCAGCGCCTCTGCTGCATCGAGGAGGGCCATGCGGGTCTTCGAGTCATCGGCGCCCCGACGTGGCCCGCGCGCCTTCGGCGCCGACTTCGTTCGTGAGGCGGGCATGGTCGGAGTGTCGCGCGCGGCCTGACCCTTGCCGCCCACACGCGTGCGTGGTTTAATCACTCGCCCAATACTTTACATCGAGCGCTTAACACCTGTGGAGCCGGAGTGAGCCGATACCCCAAGCCGGCCGAGGGCAGCTGGACGGAGCACTACCGGGAGCTCGGCACCGCGCCGATCTCCTATGAGGACTGCGTCTCGCCAGCGATCCACGAGCTCGAACGCATGGCGATCTTCAAGCGCGCCTGGCTCAACGTCGGACGGGTCGAGCAGCTGCCACGCGTCGGGAGCTACTTCACGAGATCGATCGACGTTGCCGGCACGTCCGTCATCGTCGTCCGCGACAACGAAGGGCGAGTCCGCGCCTTCCACAACATCTGCCGCCACCGCGGCAACAAGCTCGTCTGGCAGGACGACCCGACGAAGGACGTGAGCGCATCGTGTCGGCAGTTCACGTGCAAGTACCACGGATGGCGATACGGCCTCGATGGTGCTGTGACGTTCGTCCAGCAGGAAGACGAGTTTCTCGACTTCGACAAGAGCGACTACCGGCTCGCACCTGTGCACTGCGATGTGTGGGCGGGGTTCATCTTCGTGAACTTCGCCGACGAGCCCGAGCAGTCGCTGGAGGAGTTTCTCGGGCTGATCGTCGACACGCTGACGTCGTACCCCTTCGAGAAGCTCACGTCGAGATTCTCGTATCGGTCGCAGATCGACGCGAACTGGAAGCTCTACATGGATGCCTTCCAGGAGTTCTACCACGCACCTGTTCTCCACGCGAAGCAGTCGCCGGACAGCTTCTCGGGGGCTTCTCAGCGTGCCGGGTTCCACGGCGCGCATTACGAGCTTCTCGGGCCGCACCGCGTTGTCACCACTGACGGCGTCCGCTCGTGGGAGCTGCCAGAGGACATGGTCAAGCCGATGGAGCGCATCACCCGCAGCGGTCTCTTCGGCCCGTGGGACCCGCCCGATCTCGGCGAGATCCCGGCGGGGTTGAACCCGGTCAAGTGCGACCCGTGGGGTCTCGACTCCTTCCAGCTGTTCCCGAACTTCGCCATCCTGATCTGGAGCCACGGGTGGTACGTGACGTACCAGTACTGGCCGACCTCGTTCCGCAGTCACACCTTCGAGGCGAACGTCTACTTCCCGCCGGCTCGGTCACCGCGGGAACGGGTGGCCCAGGAGATGGCGGCAGTCACCTTCAAGGAGTACGCGCTTCAGGACGCAAGCACGCTGGAGGCGACGCAGACGATGCTCGAGTCGCGCGTCGTCGACCGGTTCCCGCTCAACGACCAAGAGGTCCTCATCCGTCATTTGCACAAGGTCACGGCCGAGTGGGTTGCCGACTATCAGAGCAATGTCGGCAGCGAGGTACCCGCGTGAGACTTCTCCCTGAGGCGTTCGCCGATCTGGAGCCTTTCGGGGAGTGGTGCCTCGGCACCGAGCCGGAACGGTACGAGAAGCGGCTCGCTTCGACCATGCAGGAGATGCAGGCGTTCTACGACGCCATTACGCCTCGTGCGGAGGCAGCTCTGGCCTACTGCGACCAGTTCGGGTTGGACGAGATGCCGGACGACGTGACCAACCTGATGCGGCTGCTGTACTCGATGGTGATGGTGTCGTTCCCGGTCGAGGTGTGGCGCCAGCCGGGGGTTCCCGACTCCGGTAGAGCCAGTCTCCAGTGCGTCGAGGAACCGGTGCCGTGAGCGTTGCGGGTGTCGCCCCCCGTCCGCGTGCTCTCTGCGCCGTGATCAGGAGATGTGGGTGAGTACCTTCCCTCGACCTTCAGAAGGAACGTGGACGGAGCACTATCCCGAGCTCGGTACGGGCGCGGTCTCGTTCGAGGACTCGATATCACCGCAGTTCTACGAGCTCGAGCGCGACGCCATCTTCCGCCAGACCTGGCTGAACGTCGGCCGAGTGGATGATCTCCCCCGCAACGGCAGCTGGTTCACGAAGGACCTCGTCGCGGCCCGCACCTCGCTTCTCGTCGTGCGCGGCATGGACGGCGAGATCCGCGCCTTCCACAACGTGTGCCGGCACCGAGGCAACAAGCTGGTCTGGGCCGGCACGCCGACGCAGGAAGCCTGCGGCGTCGGCCGCCAATTCGCCTGCAAGTACCACGGGTGGAGGTACGGGCTCGATGGCGCCTGCACGTACGTGCACCAAGAGAACGAATTCTTCGATCTCGACAAGGCCGACCTCGGGCTCGCCGCCGTCCATTGCGACGTCTGGGCGGGCTTCATCTTCGTGAACCTTGCCCCCACACCGCGGCAGGCCCTGCGGGACTACCTCGGGCCGATGGTCGGCGCGCTCGAGGACTATCCCTTCGACCTGATGACGGAGCGGTACTCCTTCCGAGCCGAGAACAACAGCAACTGGAAGATCTTCATCGACGCGTTCCAGGAGTACTACCACGTGCCCCCGCTCCACACCCACCAGCTCGGGCCCGTCCACCGCAACCCCGAAGCGACCTTCGAGGGTGCGCACTACCAGCTCGACGGTCCGCACCGGGTCGTGAGCACGAGCGGGTCGCAGAAGCACCACTGGCCAGCCGAGTACCTGTACCCGAGTGAGCTGTTGATGCGAAGTGGGAACACCGGCCCGTGGGACGCTCCGGTCATCGACCGAGACGTACGGGGCGTGAACCCCGCGGGCGTGAATCGTTGGGGGATCGACAACTTTCAGATCTTCCCCAACCTCGAGATCCTGATCTACGAGCGCAACTGGTACCTCAGCTACCGGTTCTGGCCCACCTCGCACAACACGCACGTCTTCGAGGCCGACCTCTGGTTCGTCCCGGCTACGAACGCACGCGAGCGACTCGCACGGGAGTACGCGGCGGTCACAGTGAAGGAGTACGCCCTGCAGGACGCCGGCACGCTCGACGGTACCCAGCTCGGCCTCGAGTCCCGAGCATTCCAAGACTTCCCGCTGAGCGACCAGGAGATCCTCGTCCGCCACTTCCACAAGACGGTCGCTGATCGGGTCGAGGAGCATCAGCAATCACCCACGGACGCACGGCGATGACGACCGCGCTGCTTCCCGCCGATTTCGCGGACCTCGAGCCGTTCGCCGCGACGTGGTGCCTGCCCACCGAGCCCGAACGGTGGGCGCAACGCCTCGCCAGCACGATGCACGAGATGCAGGCGTTCTACGACGCCTGCTTCCCGCGTGCCGAGGACGCGATCCGGTACTGCGATCGCTTCGACCTGCACGACTTGCCCGACGACGTCGGCCGACTGCTGCAACTCCTCTCCTCGCTCGCGCTCGTGTCGTATCCGATGGAGGTCTGGCACCAGCCGCTCCCTGTCAACACGGGCTCAGCGCGCATCGACCGCATTCGTGAGCCGCGCCCGTAGCGAGACCTCGAACAGGAGCACGCACCGAGGGGAAACCAACGTGAGCCAGGAGCTGGATGGGAAGGTCGCGATCATCACGGGCGGTGCCAACGGCATCGGCCGTGCGACCGCCGAGACGTTCGTCGCGGAAGGCGCGCGAGTCATCATCGCCGACGTGGACGACGATGCAGGCAAGGACCTGGCGACCGCGCTCGGCGACACCGCCGCGTTCGCACACACCGACGTCGCCGATGCCGACAGCCTCCGAGATGTGGTCGAGCTCGCGGTCGAACGCTTCGGCGGCCTGCACGCGATGGTGAACAACGCGGGTATCCCGTCGTCGTTCCGCCGGCTCATGGACGACGATCTCCGCGACTTCAACCGCGTCATGGCGGTGGATCTCTACGGGGTCATCGTCGGTACGCAACACGCGGCGCGGCACATGGGCACCGGTGGGTCCGTCATCAACACCACGTCGATCGCAGGCATCAACCCAGGTGTCGGTCTGACGAGCTACCGAGCGGCAAAGGCGGGCGTCATCCACTTCAGCCGCTGCGCCGCAGTCGAGCTCGCCGAACGAGGGATACGCGTGAACGTCATCGCGCCCGGCAACATTTCGACCGCGATCAACGCGGTATTCGACACACGGTCCATCGTGAGCAAGATCCAACCGCTCCAACGCCTGGGGACCCCCCGAGATGTGGCGAACGCCGCTGTCTACCTCGCCAGCGAGCGGTCGGCTCAGGTCACCGGTCTGGTGCTTCCCGTTGATGGAGGTACGACGACCGGGTCGCCGCCTCTCTCGCCGCGCGACGTCATGGCGCGCCCTGGTGCCGCGGAACACAGTTAGCCGGCCAGGTCTCCCGCGTCGACCATGATCGTGCTTCCCGTCATGAGCGACGACAGATCGCTCGCACAGAAGAGGACGACGCGGGCGACGTCGTCGGGCACCGCCACCCGCCGCAGCGGCTTCCGTGCAGCGATGCGCTCGACGTACGCGGCGTATTCCGTGTCGTCGAGATCACTACGACCCGCTCGCGTACCCGGTGTCTGGGTGAACGTCGCCGCCACACCGAGCACGCGAATGCCGAGTGGGCCGAGCTCCACCGCCAGGGCGTGTGTGAGTCCACGGACGCCGAACTTCGAGGCGACGTAATGCGCGATGCCTGGTGCCGACGCGCGGAAGGCGGCCGTGGATGCGATGTTCACGATGACGCCGCCTCGCTGCGCGGCGACCATCCGTCTCGCTGCTTCCCGAGCACCGAGGAAGACACCCTTGAGGTTGAAGTCGACAACCTCGTCCCACTGCGCCTCCGTCATGTCGAGGACCGACGCATTCGGATAGATGCCGGCGTTGTTCACCCAGACGTCGATCGTGCCGTGGTGATCGACGGCGCGGTCGGCGAACTCGGAAACATCCGTCTCGACGTCCACCGCGAGCCGCAGCCCGGTGACTGGCCAGCCCGCCGCATGCAACTCGCCGGCGGTCGCCTCGGCAGCCGCCTCGTCGCTGTCGCCGATCACGACCGCGGCGCCGGCCTGGGCGAGGCGGCGCGCGATCGCAGCGCCCGTCCCGCGCGCGCCGCCGGTCACGACGGCAACGCGTCCTTCCAACGAAATGAGATCGGAGATCGATCGCTCGACTGCACCGGTGCCGGCCATGACGCCGAGCATGCCCTGGATTTGGTGGCTTCGTGAGTGACCGGATCATCCTGCGCGGCGCGCGCTGGGTCGACGTCGAGGCCGGCCACGTTCGATCGCCCGCAGTCATCGTGATCGAAGGCGACCGCATCGCCTCGCTCGACCCGGGTACCCGCGTCGGCGACGCGAGCGAGATCGACCTCGGCGACGTCACACTCCTGCCCGGCCTCATGGACATGGAGCTCAACCTCCTCATCGGCGGGCCCGAGACTCCGACCGGGCTTCCGTTGCCGATGCACGGCGTGCAGGACGACCCCGTGTACCGCGCCCTCCGTGGGGCCGTGAACGCCCGCACAACGCTGCTCGCCGGTTTCACGACGGTCCGGAACCTGGGCCTCATGGTGAAGACCGGGGGCTACCTACTCGACGTCGCTTTGGCACGTGCCATCGACAACGGGTGGCACGTTGGGCCACGGGTCATCCCTGCGGCGCACGCCATCACCCCGACCGGCGGGCACCTCGATCCGACCATGTTTCAGCGCCTCGCGCCCGGCGTACTACCGCTCAGCGTCGAGGAGGGCATCGCCAATGGCGTGCCCGAGGTCCGGAAGTGTGTCCGCTACCAGATCAAGCACGGCGCCAAGGTCATCAAGATCTCCGCGTCGGGCGGAGTCATGTCGCACAGCGGCGCCGTCGGCGCCCAGCAGTACTCGGATGAGGAGCTCATCGCCATCGTCGACGAGGCGCACAGGGCGGGGATCCGCGTTGCCGCGCACGCCCACGGCGACGCCGGCATCCGTGCCTGCATCCGTGCCGGTGTCGACTGCGTCGAGCACGGCTCACTCGCCAGCGACGACACGATCCGGCTCATGGCGGAGCACGGAACGTTCCTCGTGCCGACCAGCTACCTCTCCGAGGGGCTCGACATCTCCAAGGCAGCACCGGAGCTCCAGGCCAAGGCCGCCGAAGTGTTTCCCAAGGCCCGCCAGATGCTCGGCAAGGCGATCGCCGCCGGCGTCAAGATCGCGTGCGGCACCGACGCTCCCGCGATTCCGCACGGCGACAACGCGAAGGAGCTGTGGGCCATGGTCGACCGAGGTATGACCCCGATGCAGGCGATCAAGGCCGCGACGCTCACCAGCGCCGAGTTGATCGACCGCAGCCACGACCTCGGCCGCCTCGCTCCCGGTTACCTCGCGGACATCGTCGCCGTGCCAGGTGATCCGTCCGAGGACATCACGAAGACCCAGGAGGTTCGCTTCGTGATGAAGGACGGGCAGATCTACAAGAACCTGCGATCTTCGTGAACGCAGCCCGGGTCGCCCGAGTCGTCGTTGCTGACGTTGTCGGCGATGCGCGGATCCCTGCTTGAGCCATCGCGGCCCCCAGGAGCACCGCGAGCATGCGCGCGCGAGTTCTCGCAGCCATCGGGTACCTCCAGGAGCGCGCGCAACTCTCGCAACACGACAGTGAAACCAGTCATCTGGATTACGCGCGGTGTGACCCTCGACCGGGGTGGTGAGATGCGAAGGTGCGTCTTCGTTGACAGATGTGGTGACGAACGCCAGTCTGTGCCAGGGAGCAATCGCGTAGTCGCTCGTGAACGACGTCGTCGCGGCGGGGACCCCGCGGTGGAGGACGGCGCGCTGCGATTGGCTGAGTCGCGAGCGCGGCGAGGGGGGACGTCATGCGTGTTCGCGCCGTTCGACCCCGATGGTTGTTGTTGCTCGCGCCGTTGGCTTTGACCTTGGCGGTGTTCGCGGCACCGGGCGGTGCGAGTCGCCCACGCCCGACCGGCGGTGCCGCCCACGACGAGTTCGAGACGAACATCTCCGGTAACGGATCGAACCTCAATGCCGGCGAGCCTCAGATCGCGATTAACCCGCTCGACCCGAAACAGATGTGGATGGACGGGGCTGCTTTCCCCACTCCGTTGACGTTGGGCGGGTCGTCGCCGCTTCCGAGTACCTGCCAGGGCTGGTCGTCCGACGATGCCGGGCAGACGTGGCAGCCCGCACCGCTGCCGCAGGACCTGCAGTTCGCCAAGGGCTCAGGCAGCGTGTGCAACGAGGACGGCGTGACCGCGTTCGGTCCCGACGGGACGCTGTACGCGGGAGGCGACACCGCCACGTCGACCAAGATCGACCCGTCGTGCGCGCCGGGCGACCTTCATTTCGCCGGCCTGTGCATCCAGATTCACGGGTTCGATCCCGTGCTCGTGTCACACGATGGCGGTCATACGTGGGGCACGCCCGTGTACACCATGGGTTCGAAGATTCTGGGCGCCTTTCCGTTCGCGCCCGGGTCGGGGAGCCCGAGTGACACGTTCGATCGACCGTGGCTCGTCGTGGATCAGTCGACGAACACGGTCTACGCAGCCGCTCACAACATCGCCGACCACGAGGGGTTCGTCACCGCCTCGACCGACGAAGCACAGTCCTTCGGCACCATCTACGCGTCCGACTCGCCGGCGTATCCCTCCGGCGGTCTGGGCGGCAGCACCATTGCCGCGGCGCACGGGCAATTGGCGGTTGCCTACACCGCTGCGGCGGCACCCGGCCTGTCGTGTCCGTGCGTGATCTTCGAGACGAGCACGGACCACGGCGCCACGTTCACGCGCCATGTCGTGCCGACCCGCAACGCAGCCCACGTGTCGAGGCCGTTCGTTGCGGCCGACCCGACGGAGAAGGGCCACTACGCGCTGACGGTTCTCGATGCGACAGGCACGCAGAACCAGGTCTACACGACCGACGACGCGGGCGAGACCTGGCAGGGGCCGGCGCTCGTCGCGGAGACGCCGGCGAATCAGCGGTTCAAGCCGTGGCTCGCGTACAGCCCCTCGGGCCGGTTGCTCCTGGTGTGGCGTACGTGGCACGGGGCGCCACAGGCGTCTGCGTACGACGTGTGGCTCGCCGTCGGTCGTGACGACGGCCGGCACGGGCCACTCTTCGGTGCGCCTGTTCGCGTCAGCACCGCGGCCGGTTCGTATCCGCCGTCGGGGGTCGGCGCCGCCCAGTACGAAGGCGGCGACGACTTCTCGTTCGTCATTGCCAGCAAGGCGCACATCTATGTCGGGTGGGGCGACTCCCGGAACGTGGCGATCGAGCAGAACGGCGTGACGATTCGAGAAGGTGGCGGCGTCCAGATCTGGATGGCGCGCCTTTCCCTCGACAGCTTCGAAGGCCACGA
>CAZJSY010000136.1:0-9030 GCA_964548555.1 uncultured Burkholderiales bacterium | reverse complement strand
CGAGCTTGCGAAGGAGGTCAGCCGTGGCGCGGCAAGGCGGGTTGGGTAAGGGGCTCGGGGCGCTCATCCCGACGAGTGCCATCGGCGAGGCGCCGAGTGGCCTCGAGGAGATCCCCGTCGCAGCGGTCCGCCCCAATCGGTTCCAGCCTCGGGCCCGCTTCGACGAGGAAGAGCTGACGTCGCTGGCGGAGTCGATCCGTGAAGTGGGGGTGCTGCAGCCTGTTCTCGTACGCCCCGTGGGTGACGAGTACGAGCTGATCGCGGGCGAACGTCGGTGGCGGGCGGCCCGCCGTGTCGGCCTGCAGACCATTCCCGCGCTGGTGCGCGATACCGAGGACACGGCCGCGTTGGAGCACGCCCTCGTCGAGAACATCCACCGGGCCGACCTCAACCCGATCGAGGAAGCCGCCGCGTATCAACAGCTGATCGAGGAGTTCCAACTCACCCACGAGCAGGTCGCCGGGCGGGTCGGCCAGAGTCGCGCCGCGATCACCAACAAGCTCCGCCTGTTGCAACTCCCGCCAGCGGTCCAGCGACTCGTGCAGGAAGGCCTGCTCGACATGGGTCACGCCCGTGCGCTCCTCGGGACGCCCGACCGGGCGTACCAGGAACAGTTGGCCCGCCGCGTCGTCGCGGAGGGCCTGTCGGTGCGCGCCGTCGAGGAGGCGATCCGCGCACGGCAGGACGACTCGTCCTCGGCCGCCGCGGCCCGATCGAACCCGGCCGCGAAGCGGCTGCGCCCGCCCGGTCTGCTCGAGCTCGAGGAGCTTCTTGGTGACTACCTCGACACGCGGGTCAAAGTCGACATGGGCAGCCGGAAGGGTCGAGTGGTGATCGAGTTCTCGACCCTCGAGGACCTGGAGCGCATCTACCGGCAGATGACCGAGCCGGCGCCTGCGCCGGCACCCGCGGTTGATCCGGTCTGACCGATCAGGCTGCCGCGAGAACGACCGGTTCGCGGATTCTCCACGAGGAGTCCGCGACTAGGAGTCCGCGGTCTTCGGTTCCTCGACGCCGCGACGCACGCCTCGGACCACGGCGTGTCCGATCGCGGTGATGTTGCGGACGAGCTCCCGCATGCCTTCGACGTCGTCGTGTTGCACCGGCTCGCAGACGACCGCGGCCATGCGGGTCTCGCGCAGGAGCGGGTACGTCTTCGCGCAGGGCTCGGCCGAGGCCGGACTCATCACGCCGGCGAGCTCGTCCTGGATCGCTCGCGCGAGCTCGTAGCCGGCTTCCGATCGGAAGGTCGGCGTGGCGAAGAACGTGCACCGGCACGACTCGCTCTCGCCCGGCCTGACCGCGAGGAACACGTCCGCTTCGAAGCGGTTGGCGCGCTGCGCGACTTCAGAGTCGTCGAGGGCCGCAGGGTCGAGCACCACCGTGGCGCCGGAGTCGAGTAGCCCGCGCTCGATCACCGTGCCGAGCACCTCGAGGCCAGGTGTGGTGGACACGTAGATGCGACTGCCCGCGAGAGCTCGCCCGAAGCGCAGCGCCTCCCGTTCCCGAACGGCAGCCACCGAGCCTCGGCCCGGTTCGCCGAGCCGAGCGAGCGCGGCGATCGTCGCGGGTCCGGCGATGCCGTCGACGGCGACGCCCGCGTTGCGCTGGAACTCTCGCAGGGCATCTCCGGTCTGTTTTCCGAAGATGCCGTCCTCGCGTCCGGCGTCGAATCCGAGCCCGTTCAACCGCCGCTGAAGGGTTCCGATGTCGTCACCCCGGAGCATCGGTTGCCGGTGGTACAGGAGGCGATCGCCGAGATGGAAACCGCTTTCCACCACGCGGCTCCAGGTCTGCGGACCGCATTGCCCGTCGACACGGAGGCCGCGCTGCTCCTGGAAGATTCTTACTGCCTGTTCCGTGCCCGGCCCGAACTCACCGAGCTCGTCCTCGACCGGCAGACCCAGACGGCTCAACCTCTGCTGGAGGTCTCTGACCGGTTCGCCCCCGTCGCCGCGACGGAGTACGGGGGTCAAGCGATGAACTCGGCCAGGTCTTGGAGGAGCTGGCCCTTGCCCTTCGCTCCGACGAGGCGCTTCACCGGCTGACCCTCCCGGAAGACGAGCAAGGTCGGGATGCTCATCACGTCGAAACGCCGCGCGGTGTCGGGGTTGTCGTCGACGTTGAGCTTGGCGACGGTCAGCTTGCCCTGGTGCTCGCTCGCGATCTCCTCGAGTGCGGGCGCGATCATCTTGCACGGGCCACACCACTCGGCCCAGAAGTCGACGATCACCGGAGTCGACGACGCGCCGACGGTCTCCTCGAACGTCGCGTCGGACACGGTGAGGATCTGGTCACTCACGGACGGTTTCCTTTCCTATTGCGTCGCAACCAGGACGTCCCAGGCGAACGCTCAATACTACTGACGAGCAAAACCACACTTTCGGCGTCGACATTCCGCGCCGTCTCTCAGGTCACCCGTGCCGGTTCGCGTGCGCCTGAGCCTCGAGCCATCGCTCGGCCTCGATGGCCGCCATGCAGCCAGTGCCGGCGGCGGTGATCGCCTGGCGGTAGACGTGATCCTGCACGTCACCGCATGCGAACACGCCGTCGACCGACGTTCGCATCGTCCCGTTGTGGGTGACCACATACCCGTTGAGGTCGAGCTCGATCTGCCCTTCGAACAGCTTCGTGTTCGGCGTGTGGCCGATCGCGACGAAGACGCCGCCGACCGTGAGCTCAGAGCTCGCGCCGGTCTCGACGTTGCGCAGTGCGAGGCCCTCCACCTTGCCGTTGCCGACGACGTCGTCGACGACGGTGTTCCAACGGAAATCGATCTTGGGATTCGCGAAGGCACGGTCCTGCATGATCTTCGAGGCCCGCAGCTCCTCGCGTCGGTGAATGACGGTGACCCTCTTGGCGAACTTCGTGAGGAAGATGGCCTCCTCCATTGCGGAGTCGCCACCTCCCACGACCGCGATCTCCTGGTCGCGGAAGAAGAACCCGTCGCAGGTCGCGCACGTCGACACGCCGTGACCGAGGAGCCGCTGCTCCGAGGCCAGCCCGAGCATGAGCGCCGATGCGCCCGTGGAGACGATGACCGACTCGGCTCGGTACTCCTCACCACCGGCCCACACACCGAACGGCCTCGACGAGAAGTCGACGCGGTCGGCATCGATCGTGAGGAACTCGGCCCCGAAGCGCTCCGCCTGTGCGCGGAACCGCTCCATGAGCTCCGGACCGAGGATGCCCTCGGGGAAACCGGGATAGTTCTCCACGTCCGTCGTGAGCATGAGTTGGCCGCCGGCCCCGAGCCCTTCGATCACGAGCGGTCGGAGATCGGCGCGCGCGGTGTAGACGGCGGCGGTGAGGCCCGCCGGCCCTGATCCGACGATGATGACGTTGCGTGGTGCAGGCATTGTTCCTCGCTGCTCAAGCCGGTCGGGCCGACCTTCGTGACCAGCAGAACGCGCCGGCCACCACGGAGATTCCCCCGACGATGAGCCACGCTGCCCACACGGGCAGCGCGATGGACAGGAGTCGGAACACCATGATCGCCAGTAACAGCAGCGCGGTCATCACGAAGAACGCGGCGAGCAGGCCGTAGACGACCGCACGGGCGGCTGACTGGACCGGCAGGACCGCGCGGTCGCGCACCGTCGTGACGACGCGTTCGATCGTGTCGGCTGTCTCAGTGGTCCAGTCGCTCATCGCCGCTCCTCGCTCGATGCGCCCGGGCGCCGGCAGCGTACAGGCCGGCGGTCGGGCCGCCCACGCTCACACCGACTGCGACGTGAGCACGGCGCAGCTTGCCCGGTCGGCGACGAAGACAATCGATCGGGTGCCGCGACGTACTCCTATGACAACGACGTCGTGACCCTGGAACCTTGCCGTCGCCAGCAGGACGACGGTGTCGGGCGAAGCACCGCTCAGGCCCGGATCGACGACGGCGGCGCAGCGCAACGCGGTGTCGCGACCATCGCCCACCGGCGACGCCAGCGCGTTGGGGCCACTCGACGCCGAGGATCCTGTCGACGCCTCGGGCGCATGCGCGGGAAGCTGCGCGAGACGCGTGGTGAGTACCGTGCGCAACGCGGTGGGGTCCGACACGTCGCCGACATCGCCGACGTAGGCGGCCTGCTCGACCTTGTGTGGCGCAGCGGCGCTCGAGGACTTCGACGACTTCGACGAGGAGCTCGCGCTTCCGCCGCCGAGGCGGCTGAGGCCGAACCCGGCCGCGACGACGACGAGGATGCCTGCTGCGACCGCTGCGATCTGGCGCCAGACGCGTGCCCGTCGTCGCCGGCGTTCGGCCCCCGGACGCGATCCTCCGGCGAGCAGGGCCTCGTGGACGAGCTGGCGCCGAGTAGGCGCACCCAAACGCGGCAATTGCGTCGCGACTGCGCCCCGGGCGCCGCCGAGCTCGCGGCGGCGGGCCTCGAACCCCGGCCAAGCGGCCAGCCGCCGGCTCACTTCGTCGGTCGTCAACCCGTGCGCAGTGGCGAAGTCTTCGAGCTCTCCGTCGATCGAAGCCGAGACGGCCTCGTCGGTCTCGTCACCGAAGGGAGGGAGGTCGGTCACGGTTTGGACTCCGCAATTCGAGGGGCCGGCGCTGTGTCGGGCAGCGCACGTGCGAGCGCGGCGCGGCCCCGCGCGATCCGGGACCGCACCGTGCCGGCCGGGATGTCGAGGATCGCGCCGATCTGCGCGTAGTCGAGGTCGGCGAGGTCGCGTAAGACGAGCGCGGCACGGAACTCCACCGGGACGCTGCGCAGCGCGGCGTCGATCAGGAGCTGATCATCGACGCGGGTCTCGACCGATCCGTCGACAACCCCTTCGGGCAGCGTGTCGGACGGCAGCGGACGCCGTGACCGCCGGCGCACCTCGTCGAGCGCGGCATTCGTCGCCACGCGATAGAGCCACGTGGTGAAGCTGGAGCTTCCGTTGAAGCGTCGGATCCCGCGCGCGACTGCGATGAGTGCGTCCTGTGTCGCATCGAGCGCGTCGTCGTGATTTCCGACGATGCGTGCGCACACCGCGTACACGCGTTGCACGTGGCGGTCGAGGAGCGCATCCAACGCGTGGCGGTCGCCCCGCGCTGCCCGAGCCGCCAGCTCGGCATCGGGCGCCGCCGCGGCGTCAGCGGGCAAGCTCCACCTCGGCGATCCGGAGCTTGCCGGACGGCGGCAGGTAGGTGATCCACAGCAGCACGTACTGCCCTTGCTTCGGTTGCGTGACGGCGATCGTCGCGTCGGCACCGAGGTTCTGTCCGGACCCGTCGGCGGTTCCCGACGGAGCCGACTGCGGCGGCTGGTCGTACACGTAAACCGACGCGTTCCAGCCGGTGTCGGCGCCGTGCACGGTGACGGTCCGCACGGCGGCGGGCGAAGCCAGCTTGAGGACCACGCCGACGCCGGACTTCTTCCCGCCGACGTCGCGACTGAAGTAGTGCTCGGTCGACCAGAAGGTGTCGCGACGCCCGTCGATGAGTCTGGCGACCTGCGCGGGGTTCTCCTGCCCGTCGCCGGGCGGCGGGTCGAAATCGGTCGCCGCCGCGATGCGAAGCGGGACCGTACGGGCCGCGGGCGCCGGGGCGGGTGGCGACGACGATCCCGCGGTCCGGCCCGATTGGTTGCCGCGTCCCGCGAACGCGACGAGGAGCACGACGACACCGACCATCGCGAGCAGCGCCATCACGATGCCGCGGGCGATGCGATGGCCACCCCGAGGCGAGCTCGCCGTCAGCACCTGGTCGGGTTGCGTGATGTCGGGCGCAGGCGCCCCGGTCGGCGTCACGTCCAGCTCCGTGTGCTGTGCCGGCCCGGTCCGGCGCGGTTGCGTCAGCGCCCTGCTGATCGTCAGATCGGGATGCGTGTCGCGCCGGAAGGGAGCGAGGGCGTCGCGCACTTCCCCCGCGGAGCTCGGCCGGTCGCCGGGGGCGCGGGCCAGCGCCCGGGCGACGACGTCTTGCACCGCTCGCGGGACCTCGGGACGTGTGATCGAGATCGGGACTGGATCCGCGCGCAGACGCGCGACGGCGTTCGCGATCTCGTTGTCGCCGTTGAACGGCGTCTGCCCACAGAGCATCTCGTACAGGACCAGACCGAGCGCGTACACATCGGTACGCGCGTCGACGGGGCCGCCCTCGACCTGTTCTGGAGCGAGATACCGCGCCGTGCCGACGACCGCGCCGGCCCGTGTGAGCTCGCTCGTGCCCGCCGCCTTCGCGATGCCGAAGTCGGTGACTTTCACACGACCGTCGCGTTCGACGAGCACGTTGCCGGGTTTGACGTCGCGGTGCACGAGACCCCGTGAGTGCGCGTGCTCGAGCGCGTCCGCAACCTGCGCACCGATGTCGGCCACCTCGCCGACCGGGAGCCGTCCGCGAGCGTCGAGCAGGCGGCGCAGCGTCGCGCCGTCGACGAGCTCCATGACGATGTAGGCGACCCCGTCGTCTTCGCCGGTGTCGTAGGTCGCAACGATCCCGGGGTGCGTGAGGCGTGCCGCCGCGATGGCTTCGTGACGGAAGCGTTGACGGACGTGCCCGTCGTCGGCGAGCGTGGGGTCAAGGATTTTGACGGCAACGCGCCGGCGCAGGATCGGGTCTTCGGCGACCCACACCTGTGCCATGCCCCCGCGGGCCACCTCCTCCACGAGGCGGTAGCGACCGCCGAGCACGCGCCCGGCCGCGAGCAGATCGTTCATCTCTCGCGTACCCGGGGTCCGTTCATCCGGCGGTCAGCGCGGGACCTGATACGTGATGCCGATCACGCGGGGACCGGTGTGGGTGCCGATCACCGGTCCGATCTGACCGACGACGATCTCGTCGCGTGGCGCCCGGACCGAGAGCAGGTCAAGGAACTCGTCGATGTCGGGAGCGTCGCCGTGTAGCACCGAGACGTTCTCGAACTGTCCGGGCTGCAGCTTCTCCGCGAGATGACGCAGCGCCTTCGACCGCGTGCGGACCTTGCCTGCCTCCGCGACGACGCCGTCGGCAACCTCCACCACCGGTTTGATGGACAGCATCGATCCGAGCAGTGCCCGGGCCGCGCCGATGCGACCGCCCTTCCGGAGGTACTCGAGGGTGTCGAGGGTGCCGTAGAGCCTGGTCCGGTTGCGGCGGTCGTAGACCTCGGCCGTGATGGCGTCCAGACTCTCGCCCGCGTCCGCCATGCGGGCCGCGGTGATGCACAGCGAGCCGAGAGCCATCGACACGTGGAGCGAGTCGATCACCTCGACCCGGCAGTCGGAGGAGACCGCGTTCGCGGCGACCTGGGCCGACTGCATGGTCGCCGACAACTTCGAGGAAAGGTTGATGCACACGATCCCGTCGGCCCCGTCGTCGTGGAGGCGCCGGAACGCGGCCTCGAAGGCACCGGCCGAGGGGGCCGACGTTTCGGGGAGCACCGTCGAACGAGCGAGGCGGCGCCAAAACTCGCCCGTGCCGAGCTCCTTGCGGTCGACGAGCTCCTCACTGCCGAAGCGGATCGTCAGCGGAACGATCTCGATGCCGAGCTCCTCGACGAGGTCTTCGGGTAGATCGCACGCGCTGTCGGTGACGATTCGAACCCCCATGACCCTCCTCCGATGTCGGCACGCCCCGCTCTATGGTCGCACGGTCGAGGGCGCCTCGGCGGGTCGCCTCCGACGGAGCGCGTCGCGCAACTCTGTCACCTCGTCGGCACGCAGCCCTGCCAGCGCGGCGACGTAGACCGCGACGCCGGCGAATCCCGCACCACAGAGCACGGCAAGGGCGCGCGGAGCGGATCCATACCCGATGGCCGTTGCGACCAACCAGCTCACGGCGCCGACCGCCACCGATGCGATCGTGATGCGCAGGACGGAGCGGCTCACCCGGGCACCGTCGAACCGGCCGAGCCGGCGGCGCAGCGCGAGGACGGCGGCCACCGACGCGGCCCCGTACGCGATCGACCACGACAACGCGAGCCCCGTGACATGCAGGAACGGGTAGAGGGCGAGCGCGACCGCGATGTTCACACCGTTCTCGAGGCAGTTGAGGAAGAACGGGGTCCGGGTGTCCTGCAGCGCGTAGAAGCCACGCAACGCGAACAAGTAGACGGAGAAGCAGAACAAGCCGATGCCGAACATCGCGAGCGCTGCCGCCGTTCGCTGCGCCGACTGCGTGCTGAAGTGCCCGTAGAGCAGCAGTCCGTTCACGATCGGCCGCGCAAGTACGACCATCATCACCGTCGCCGGCACGATGACGAGAGCCATGAGCCGCAAGCCCAGGGAGAACTGGTCGCGGAAGCCGGCCATGTCGCCGCGACTCGCGCGGGCCGCGAGTTCCGGTACGAGCGTCGTCATGATCGACACCGCGAACAGTCCATGCGGCAGCTGGAAGAACGTGAACGCGGCGAGGTACACCGACGTGTCACCCGTACGGCCATAGCTGAGGAACAGCACGACGAGGAACGCGAGTTGGTTCGCGGCGACGTAGCCGAACGTCCAGCCCGAGAGACCGGCGAGCCGGCGGACAGCAGGGTGACGCCAGTCGGTGGTGAAGTGGAAGCGAACGCCTGCTCTGCGCAGCGCGGGGAGGAGTGCGACCGCCATCGCGATGATCCCCGCAGTAGTACCGGCACCGAGCAGCAGCGTGAGCCCGAGGGAGCTGTGGACCCGGCGCACCGACAAGGTGCCCGACGCGATGTGCGGCAGCACGAGGAAGACGCCGATGACGACGATGTTGTTGAGCGCGGGTGCGAACGCCGCGGCCGCGAACCGCCGTCGCGCGTTGAGCATGGCGGTCGCCAGCGCGGTGATGCCGTAGAAGAGGATCTGCGGCATGAAGAGCAGCAGGAGCGCGGTGGCGAGCCGTTGCTGCACGGCTCGATCGGCGCCGTGCAGCCGCAACGTGAAGAGCTTGATGATCCACGGCGTCGCCGCGAGGCCCAGCAGCGTGACGACGACGAGCCCGACGATCGCGACGGAGTTGATCGCGTCGGTCGCGTGCTCGTCGTCGCGGTGGAGCTGCTCCACGAACAACGGCACGAGCGTCGCGGTCAGGATCCCGCCGAGGAGCAGCTCGTAGACGATGTTCGGCGTGGAGTTCGCGATGTTGTAGACGTCGGT
>CAZJSY010000135.1:0-9032 GCA_964548555.1 uncultured Burkholderiales bacterium | reverse complement strand
TCGCGCTGAGGACGACGATGCTCGGTTCGAGCGAGATGCGAAAGCGCGTCTGCCCGTACGAGGCGAAGGCACTGCCGACGACCACCACCGCCGGCGCGACCATCGGCCACCACGCTGCGCCGCGCCGCTTCAGGAGCACCACGCCGGCGACCGCGAGCACCGCGAGCGGGTACCAGAACACGAGCCCGGCAACGGTGATCCAGCGCTTGCGACCCTCGCCGGCGTTGAAGCCGATCATGTCCTGCGGCCGGAAGACGCTGAAGTCGCGTCCGATCCGCGCCGCGACGACGATCGGATAGCGACCCTTGTGGTCGCGGATGTAGTGCAGCGCGCGTCGCAGGTATACGCGTGACACCTGCGACTGGTCACCCGGCGGGATCTTGGTGGGGACGCACACGTTGAGATCGGTCAGACCGATGCCGTGTCCGCTGTAGACCTTGTCGCAGTTGGAACCCAGCATCGCGGTGCCGTCGTTGGTCGAGATCAATACGGTGTTCTTGAACCGGGTCTGGTTGTAGACGAACCATGGCGCCAACGTCACCAGTGTCGCGAGCACCAACACCGATGCACCCGTCGCACGGGCTCGCGGCGAGCCGATACGGCGGATCGACAAGAGCCAACCGGCGAGGAGTGGCGCCAGCAGCAGCAGCTCGGCACGCGAAAGCGCGGCCAGCCCGCACAACACACCCACCAACGCGGCGCGGGGCCACCGGGGCCGGTCGAGATAGTGATAGATCGCGAGCAGCCCGAGCGTCACGACCAGCGCGCACACGGTCTCCGACATGATGAGGCCGTCGTTCACCCAGAGCTCCGGGTACACCGCCGCGATGCCGGCGGCGACCAGGCCGACGGCATCACCTCCGAGCTTGCGCCCGAGCAGGCCGAGGAGCACGACGGTTACGGTTCCGAGCAACGCCATCTGGAAGCGCATGGCGAGCCCACTGCGAAACACCCATGCGACGGGGACGAGCGTCAACACCGTCAGCGGCGGATGGTCCGCGGCCGGTCCGGGCGGGAGCATCCTCGTGTTGACGTTGATCGCGCGCAGCGGATCGGTGTATCCGAGCCCGTCGGCGATGCGCGTCGCCTGGAGCTCGTAGTACAGGGCGTCGTAGAACCCGCGATCGTGGCGGGTGGTCGTGATCACGTACGTGGCCCGCAGGCCCATCGCGGCGACCGCGATGAGCGCGAGCACTGCGAAGAATCGACTCCGCGGCTGTCGCGGACGTGTGGTCACACGCCCTTCGGACGGCTCGACGTCGGCATCCGCGCGTGCCACGAGCGCGGGATTGTACGACCTGTGCCCGGAGGGGATGCATGCGGCGTCCGATTGGGCAGCGCGCGGCTACCCTACCGACCGTTCCGAGCCTCGAGCGTGTGGTGGCGCGCCGTGTGCCACAGGTGTGACCGGGCGGCGTGACGGCGCCGGCCGATCACGGAACCCCGGTCGAACCGGCCTTGGAGGAGGGCGGGGGTGCCCTTGTGACCGTGACAGCGCGACGGCCGTCGAGGTTCTCGATCGCGCTCGCGTCGGTCGCCGGGGTCGCGCTCGCAATTCGTGTCGCCGCGGCTTTCTGGTACGACGCGAACACGACGACCCGAGGAGACGCGATCTGGTATCGGGGGGTCGCCCAGTACCTCTCGAACGGGCAGGGCTTCTTCAACCTGTATCCGAGCATCGCAACGCACCGTCTCGTCCCGACGGCGATCCACCCTCCGTTGTTCCCGTCGTACCTGGCGACGATGACGGTGCTCGGCTACACGTCGACACTCGCGCTGCGCTTGTGGTGCGCGTTGCCGGGTGTCCTCACCGTGGTGGTGCTCGGCCTGCTGGGGCGACGGCTCGCCGGCGACCGGGCCGGTCTGCTCGCGGCGGGGATGGGTGCGGTCTTCGTGGACCTGTGGGCTCAAGACGTCGGCCTCTGGTCGGAAGGGCTCTTCGCGCTCACGCTCGTGTGGACCGTGTACGCGGCGTACGAGTTCATCGCCCGCCCGACCCGCGGTCACGCGGCGCTGCTCGGCGTCGCGATCACACTCGCCGCGCTCACACGCGCCGAAGCCGTCGCGCTGTACCCGCTGCTACTGCTCCCGCTCGCGTTACGGGCGCGCGACCTGCCGCTCCGACGCCGTCTCGATCTCGTCGCGACGGGACTCGTGGTCAGCGCGGTCTTGTTCGCACCGTGGGTGGCGTACAACGCGGGTCGCTTCGAACACCCGGTACTGGTCTCGAACGGGCTGGGCGACCTGCTCGCGTCCAGCAACTGTCCCGCGACGTACCAGAAGGGACCGTTGCTCGGCGGTTGGGGCTTCGTCTGCCTTCCGGAATCACGCTCGCTCGCACCCGGCGTCGACGAGACGGTCGCCGATCGCATCCAACGCCGCGCCGGTCTGCGCTATCTCCGGCATCACACCGGCCGGCTGCCCGTCGTGGTCCCGGTGCGCCTGGCCCGTACTTTCGGCTTCTACCGTCCCATCAGCGTCGCGAGCGGCGATCTCTACCTCGAGGGGAACCAGCACCGATGGTTGCCCTGGACCGCGATGGTCCAGTACTGGACGCTGCTCGGTCTCGGCATCGTGGGTCTGGTCGCCTTGCGACGGCGAGCGATGCCGCTCCTACCCTTCCTCGCGACAGCATCGCTGGTGATCATCATCAGCGTCATGGGATACGGGACATTGCGATTCCGAGTGGCGCTCGACGCGCTCTTACCCGCGCTTGCGGCGATCGGAGTGCAGTCGCTGTGGCGCGCGCGTCACCCCACCGCCGCGGCCGAACGCGGCGGACCGGCACCACGTGCGCTCGTGGACAGCGCAACCGACTGAAAACGAAGCTCGCGTGTGACCGCGAGAACCGCGCCGTCCCGTGGTCACAGAGCGATGTGGTCCGTCGGTGAAAATGGCCGGCCCCGGATCACGAGTTTGCGCTCCTCCGGGCTCTAGCTTTTCGCGTCATGAGATCGACAGGGGTTCACACGAGGCAATCGACGTGAAGCGCGCGCACACGGTACGGCAGTGGGTGGCCGCGGTCGCGCTCGTAGCGGTATCCGCGGGTGGTGCGGCGAGCTGCGGCGGCAGTGGATCGAAGAAGACGCACAAGGCCACGGCCTCGACCGTCGTCAGCACGACCACGACGACCGCGCCCGCGGCTCCCACAGCTCCCCTCACCGGGCAGCCCGACCCGACCGGTGCGTACCAGAACCGTCCCGTGCTCAACGTGAAGGTCGAGAACCTCTATCCCGACGCTCGCCCGCAAACCGGTCTCGAGGCGGCCGACATCGTCTGGGAGGAAGTGGTCGAAGGCGGCATCACGCGATTCCTCGCCATGTTCCAGTCGCAGGTGCCACCGGTCGTGGGGCCGGTTCGGTCGGTGCGCCTGACCGACCCGCTCGTCATCTGGCCCGTCGGCGGCGTGTTCGCGTACTCGGGCGGGGCGGCGTACGCGACCACCGCGATCAACCAGGCACCGGTCAACGTCGTCGACGAGTCGAGGGCCGGACCGGCGATGTTCCGAGATCGGAGCCGCTCCGTTCCGCACAACCTCTACGGCAGACCGCCCCAGCTGTTCGCGCTCGGGGGCAAGCCCGTGCCTCCCCCGCCGTTGTTCCAGTACCTGCGCGCGGGCGAGTCGTTCGCGGGCGACGGCGTTGCCGCGTTCACCGTCAACTTCGAGGGCGACGCATACCGGGCGACGTACTCGTGGGACAAAGGGACCGGCCGCTGGCTCAGGACCTCCCGGGGGAAGCCGTTCGTCATGGCGTCGGGACAGCAGATCGCACCGACCAACGTCGTCGTGATGTTCGTGCAATACGCCGGCGGAGTCGGCGCGCTCGGCGCACAGGCATCGCTCGTGGGCCAAGGCGACGCGTGGGTGTTCTCGGACGGGAAGCTGGTCAAAGGCCGGTGGACGCGTCCCGACAAGGCTCAGCCGGCACAACTCCAGGACACCGCGGGCAAGCCGATCCGCCTCGTGCCGGGGTCGACCTGGGTGGAGTTGCCCGACGTGAGCTACACGGTGGGTGTGATCGCCGCTCCTCCCACGCCCTAACCGTGGACCCCCGTACCGACACGGATCGTGAGGATGGCGCCGAGCCCGCGCGCTCGCCGTCGACGGCCCCTAGACGATCACCACGATTCGTCAGGCAAGAAACGCCTCTCGGGTTTGCCACGAACCGGGCGGCGGACATGCTGACTCTCATACGTGGCGATTCCCGCAGGGAAATGGCTCGAAGAGGTGTGATGCCGGAACAGTCCTGCCGTCACTGCGTCGGTCCCGTCGAGGTCGAGCATCGACCGGGACTCGTCTGGGCATGGTGTGCCGCCTGCGATGACGTCATCTCCGCCTGGCTGGGCGACGAATGCAACGACTACGAGGTGGTCGAACTGCGTGGCGTCGCCGAAGACGTCAAGGACCATCTGGACCGCTCGCACCGCGACGTCGAGCGGCACGAGGCCGAGGTGCTGCGCGCCTGTGCGTGGGACAGCCTCACCACGGGGTCGATGCGGGCCGCGCCGCGGTCCGAAGCGCGGTTGCGCGCTGCCGAAGCGTCCATCCGCGTCAACCGTTGAGCTACGGCGCATAGCCGAACGACGCGACCGCTGGGGTGTCTCGGGCGTCTGCGGCGGGTATGAGCAGCATGATGGATTCGTTCGACGGGATGGCGGTCGCCAGGCTGTTCCACTACCTCGGAGACCTCTTCGCGCAGATCGCCGTGAGCGACGATCCGGTGACCGCGGAGGCCCTCGCCGAGCAGGCGGTCGACGCGATTCGCACCATCGACGAGCTCCTCGGCGAAGACGACTCGAACCTCGTCGCCGCGACGCGCGAACGGGCGCGCTGGCAGTAGCCGCTGCGTCACCGGACACCTCGACGGCGACTGCTCAACGGCGCGACACGCTCGCCGGCCTTTCACACTCCAGGGTGATGCGGATGCGCGGCGCGAGGCGTAAACCCGGACACACCGGTTTGGTGCTCCACCTGCCGAGAGCACCAGACCGTCAGAGGGTGAGCGCCCCGGAGCCGAGCCCGCCGCGCGGCTCCGGGGTTGCTCCCCTCCGTGACATTCCCGGGCGCTCCGACATGACGAAGCAGGAACTGGTCCACGCGCTCCATGCACATGGTGCGTCACGCCCTCGATGATGGTCTGCATCAGTGCGTCGATCTCGGGCGAGTCGAAACCACGCTGCGCACGCACACACACCGGCGCATGAAAGCGGTATCGACGACGACGACGACTCGTGTGGATCCGCCGGCCGGCAAGAGCGATCGTGACACGGAGCAGCCCGAGGCCGATTGCCCTCACCGGCCGGCCGGCCTTGTGCTCAGCGAAAGAAGCCACGCACGATCGTGGACAGCGCAACCGTCGATCGCTACTCGAGCGTCCTTCGACCCTACGTTTCCGTGTTTGACTACTCAATCACCCATTCAGGTGATTCACAACCTGGGGCTCCGGGAACACGTTGAGTCGTGCCGAGAAAGATCAGGGTCGCGCTGCTCGACGACTACAGCATCGTGCTCGCAGGCTTGCAGGCTCTCCTCGCTCCCCATCGCGACAAGGTGACCGTCGTCGAAGCGAGTATCGACGCCCGACCACATCGTGATGTCGACGTCACGCTGTTCGACACCTTCGGCGAGCGCACAAGCTACGCGACACGCGTTCACGAGCTGGCCGCCGACCGGCGCGCCGGCGCCATCGTGGTGTTCAGCTTCTCCGACGAACCGTTGCTCATCCGCCGCTTGATGCAGGCGGGCGCACACGGATTCATCTCGAAGACAGCTCCGCCCGACGAGATCGTCGAAGGGATCCTCGCCACAGCGCGCGGCCAGCACGTCATGATCACGCAGCGGTCGCAGCGGGCCACGATCCAACGACCCATCACGTGGCCCGGTCGCAACGACGGGCTCACCGAACGGGAGAGCGAGATCCTTGCGCTGCTCCCGACCGGGATGACGAACACTGAGATCGCCGCCCATCTCTATGTGAGCGTGAACACGGTCAAGACACAACTCCGTGGCCTGTTCGCGAAGCTGGGCGTCCGCAATCGCGTGGAGGCGGTCGCAGCGGGGCGTGACGGACTTCTCGGCGAGCACGGCCGAAAGTGACCGAGGCGAAAAGGACAACGCCCGGCTCTCGAAACGCTTGAGAGCCGGGCGTAGATCTCGCGGGCGTTGACTGCTCAGAGACGCACCTTCAACCTCTGCTTGCCCATCTCCGCGCCCTTGCGGCTGTCGGCCTGCGCCTTGCGGAACAACTCCACGAGGTCGTTGTCCTTGTCGCGCTCCGCGTCCTTGATGTACACGTCGAGGCGCAACGCATTGCTGAGGCATGCCTCGACGAACCAAATCAGGTTGTAATCCTTGTCCCGGGTACCGGTGATGTCGCCGGTCTCAGTGCTGCTCATCGTCGTCATTGACACCTCCTTCGCTCGTCAGGCGCACCCCTCTCCGTTTTCGAGAGCCGGCAAACCCGCTACTCGGCGGAGCACATCGCGCGCGAGGCGCAGCCCATCCAACGCCGCTGTGGCTTCGAGCACATGGCTGCGACGCGCGGCGAAGACGCGCGTGACGGCTCGACGGCTGCCAACATCGCGCCATGGCATGGTCGCCGGACCCAGGAGGCCTTCGTGGACGGATCGCCGTCGTCGCCGGCGCGACGCGGGGGGCCGGCCGCGGTATCGCCGCCGCCTTGGGCGAAGCCGGCGCGACCGTGATCTGCACCGGTCGCAGCACGAAAGCGCAGAGGTCGGAGTACGACCGGCCCGAGACGATCGAGGAGACCGCCGATCTGGTGACGCAGCTCGGCGGCACCGGCATCGCGATCGCGCTCGACCATCTCGACCCGGCGCAGGTGCGCCGGCTCGCCGAGCGAATCCGGAACGATCACGGTCACGTCGACGTACTCGTCAACGACATCTGGGGCGCCGAGCGGCTCAAGGGTGGTCCGGCGGAGTGGAACACGCCCATCTGGGAGCACGATCTCGACACCGGCCTGCGCATTCTCCGGCTCGCAGTCGACACGCACCTCGTCACATCGCACCACCTGCTCCCACTCCTCGTCGACGAACCGGGCGGGTTGCTCGTCGAGGTGACCGACGGGACCACCGACTACAACGCCTCGCACTACCGGATCTCGGTCTTCTACGACCTCGCGAAGGTCGCCGTGAACCGGCTCGCCTTCTCCCAGGGGCACGAGCTGCGGCCGCACGGCGCGACGGCGGTAGCGATGACGCCCGGATGGATGCGCTCCGAGATGATGCTCGAGGGGTTCGGCGTCACCGAAGAGAACTGGCGCGATGCCATCGACCCGGCGCGCGCCGAGCTCGGCTTGCCCGTTGCACCCCCCGACTTCGCACGCTCGGAGTCGCCCCGATATGTCGGCCGGGCCGTCGTCGCGATCGCGTCCGATCCGAATCGCCAGCGATGGAACCAGCAATCCGTCGACTCGGGCCGGCTCGCACGTGAATACGGCTTCACCGACGTCGACGGGTCGCAACCCGACATCTGGCAACACATCGAGTAGCCGCGCGCGATGCTGCTCCGGATGTCGACCGAGGGATGGGCGGCGAGATGATGGGCGGCCCGACGGAGGGCTACGACCCGGGCGATCTGTCGGCCCGGGCGCAACGGCATCTCTGGATGCACTTCGCCCGCTTGGGTGCGTTCGACGCCGAGCATCCGGTGCGGGTGTTCGCACGCGGCGAGGGCTGCTACGTCTTCGACGCCGCCGGCAAGCGGTATCTCGACGGACTGTCCGGTCTGTTCACCGTGCAGGTCGGTCACGGTCGCACGGACCTCGCGCAGGCCGCGGCACGTCAGGCCACAACGCTGGAGTACTTCCCGATCTGGTCGTACGCGCACGTCCCGGCGGTGGAACTCGCGACCCGGCTGGCACAACTCGCCCCCGGCGATCTCGACCGCGTGTTCTTCACCACCGGCGGATCGGAAGCGGTGGAGTCGGCGTTGAAGCTCGCGCGCCAGTACTTCCGAGCCATCGGGCAGGGCACGCGACACAAGGTCATCGCTCGCCGCACCGCGTACCACGGCACGACCTTCGGCGCGCTCACGATCACCGGGATCCCCGCGTTACGCACCCCGTTCGAACCGCTCGTGCCGGGTGTCGCGCACGTGGCGAACACCAACCGCTACCGCCATCCGGCAGGTGACGACGAGAAGGCCTTCATGCTCGCAGTCACGGACGCGATCGAGGACGCGATCCTGTTCGAGGGACCGGACACGGTTGCGGCCGTGTTCCTCGAACCGGTGCAGAACGCAGGCGGCTGCTTCGTTCCGCCACACGGCTACTTCGAGCGTGTCCGCGAGATCTGCGACAAGTACGGCGTGTTACTCGTGTCCGACGAGGTGATCTGCGCGTTCGGACGGCTCGGCCACTGGTTCGGCGCGCAGCGGTACGACTATCTGCCCGACATGATCACGTGCGCGAAAGGGCTCACGAGTGGCTACTCGCCTCTCGGCGCAGTGATCTGTAGCGAAAAGCTGGCGGAGCCGTTCCTCGCCGGGACCGCGTCGTTCACACACGGCTTGACGTTCGGTGGACATCCGGTGAGCTGTGAGGTCGCACTGGCCAATCTGGACCTGTTCGAGCGAGAGCACATCCTCGAGCACGTGCGCGCGATGGAACCCGAGCTCGAAGCGCGCCTCGAGGCCCTCTACGACATCCCCATCGTGGGCGACGTGCGCGGCGCGGGTTTCTTCTTCGCCATCGAGCTCGTCAAGAACCAGGCCACGAAGCAGTCGTTCACGGCCACCGAACGCGACGAGCTGTTGCGCGGATTCGTGCTGCCGCATCTCCTCGGCGCCGGCATGATCATGCGCGTCGACGACCGCGGTGACCCCGTGGTGCAGCTGGCGCCACCGCTGATCGCCGGCGTCGAAGAGTTCGACGCCATGGCGCATGCGCTGCGCGGCGTGCTGGGTGAGGCCACACAGCGCTTCTGCTGAGCCGAAGCTTCTGCGGCCTCATGTGGACGCCGGTGATGACACGAGGGTGCACACGACGTTGACCTTCGTGGTGTGTCCA
>CAZJSY010000134.1:0-9139 GCA_964548555.1 uncultured Burkholderiales bacterium | reverse complement strand
CGTGGGTCCTCGAGCCGGGGATGCTGCCCGACGGCGTCGACCAACCGTGGAACGTGGGCTCCACGGCGTTCGTGCAACTCGTGAACTGACGGGGCTTGCGCCCGTAGCCGGATCCGCTGCCTGGTTGCACGAACATGTGTTCGTTCGCGGCCCGTGGCCAGGTAGCCTGACCTGGTGGCTCGAGCGACAGGCGCGGCCGGGAAGGCCGCCAAGAAGACTTCCCCCGCGAAGGCGGCAACCCGCACCGCCCGGAAGGCGACTTCCGAAGTGGTCGAGTCGCGCCGGCGCGCCGCCGCGGCGGAGGCGCACCAGATCGGCAGCGACCAGATCGTCGTGCACGGTGCGCGCGAACACAACTTGCAAGACGTCGACATCCGCCTGCCTCGTGAACGCCTGATCGTCTTCACCGGGCTGTCGGGCTCGGGCAAGTCGTCGCTCGCGTTCGACACCATCTATGCCGAGGGTCAGCGTCGCTACGTCGAGTCGCTCTCCGCATACGCGCGCCAGTTCCTGGGTCAGATGGACAAGCCCGACGTCGACTTCATCGAGGGACTGTCGCCGGCGATCTCGATCGACCAGAAGTCGGCCTCGCGCAACCCGCGGTCGACGGTCGGGACCATCACGGAGATCTACGACTATCTCCGTCTCCTGTACGCGCGCATCGGTGTGCCGCACTGTCCTCAGTGTGGCGACGTGATCACCCGGCAGACGCCGCAACAGATCGTGGACCGTGTCCTCGAGCTGCCCGAGGGCACCCGGTTCCAAGTGCTCGCTCCGGTCGTACGCGGCCGCAAGGGGGAGTACGAAGGTCTGTTGTCCGAGCTCGCGAAGCAGGGCTTCACCCGGGCGCGCATCGACGGCGAGCTCCACGAGCTCAGCGCGCTGCAGGGCTCCGGTGGCCACGGCGGCACGCGGGAGCGACTCGCGCGCTACGAGCAGCACACGATCGAGGTGGTGGTCGATCGGCTCGTACGTCGCCCCGGCATCGAGCGCCGCCTCACCGACTCGTTGGAGACCGCGCTGCGCCTCGCCGACGGTGTGGCGGAGGTCGAGATCGTTCCTCGCAACGACGGTAGCGGCGGTCGCGACGCGCAGCTCGTCGCGAGCGACGAGGCGGATGCCGAGACCCTGACCTTCTCGGAGCACCTCGCGTGCGCGCGTTGTGGGTTGAGCTTCGAGGAGCTCGCGCCTCGCAACTTCTCGTTCAACTCGCCCTACGGCGCGTGTGAGCGGTGCGACGGTCTCGGCACGCGCTTCGAGGTCGATCCCGAGCTCGTCGTGCCCAACGACGACCTGAGCATCGCCGAGGGCGCGGTGGCCCCCTGGTCGGGTTTCCGTGGTGAGTACTTCAAGCGGGTGCTGCAGGCGGCTGCGCGCGAGTACGGCTTCGACCTCGACACGCCCTGGCGAAGGCTCAAGAAGAGCGCGCAGAAGGTCGTGCTCTACGGCTCGGGGAACAAGCAGATCCAGGTGTCGTACCGCAACCGCTACGGCCGTCAGCGCTCGTACCGAACCAGCTACGAGGGTGTGATCCCGTGGCTGTCGCGCCGGCACACCGAGGCCGAGAGCGACCGCGCGCGGGAGCAGATCGAGGGGTACATGCGCGAGGTGCCGTGCCCCGCATGTGGCGGTGCACGTCTGCGCCCGGCCTCGCTCGCGGTCACGGTCGGCGGGAGGAACATCTTCGAGGTCGGGGAGATGTCGATCCGTAACGCAGCGGCGTTCCTCGGCGAGCTCGAGCTGTCGGAGCGCGACCGGCTCATCGCGGAGCGCGTGCTCAAGGAGGTCAACGAGCGCCTCCGCTTCCTGCTCGACGTCGGCCTCGACTACCTGAGTCTCAACCGGGCGTCGGGCACGCTGGCCGGTGGAGAAGCTCAGCGCATCAGGCTCGCGTCGCAGATCGGCAGCGGCCTCACCGGTGTGCTCTACGTACTCGACGAGCCCTCGATCGGCCTGCACCAACGTGACAACCAACGGCTCATCGACACGATGGTTCGGCTGCGCGATCTCGGCAACACGGTGATCGTCGTCGAGCACGACGAAGAAACAATCCGTGTCGCCGATCACATCGTCGACATCGGACCGGGCGCGGGGGAGCACGGCGGCCGGATCGTCGCGCAGGGCAGCGTCGACGACCTCATCGCGACGTCCGAGTCGATCACCGGTCAGTACCTCTCCGGTGTGCGGAGCATCCCGGTGCCCGATTTCCGCCGCCAGCCCGACGACGCCTGGATCACCATCCGGGGCGCACGCGAGCACAACCTGAAGGACGTCGACGTCGAGTTCCCGCTCGGTTGCTTCGTCGCGGTCACGGGTGTGAGCGGCAGCGGCAAGAGCACGCTCGTCAACGACATCCTGTTCCACGCTCTGATGCAGCGCGTGTACCGGTCCCGCACGGTGCCAGGCCGGCACAAGAAGATCGAGGGAGCCGAAGCGCTCGACAAGGTCATCAACATCGACCAGTCACCGATCGGGCGCACACCGCGGTCCAACCCGGCCACCTACACGGGCGTGTTCGACAAGATCCGCGCATTGTTCGCATCCACGCCCGAGGCGAAGGTCCGCGGCTACCAGCAGGGCCGCTTCTCGTTCAACGTCAAGGGCGGTCGGTGCGAGGCGTGCGCAGGTGACGGCACGATCAAGATCGAGATGCACTTCCTACCGGACGTCTACGTGCCGTGTGAGGTCTGTAAAGGCGCCCGCTACAACCGCGACACGCTCGACATCACGTGGAAGGGCAAGAACATCGCCGAGGTGCTCGACCTCTCCATCGAGGAGGCGCTCGAGTTCTTCAGTAACCAACCGGCGATCGCCCGGCAGCTCCAGACACTCTTCGACGTCGGGCTCGGCTATGTGCGACTGGGCCAACCGGCGCCCACGTTGTCGGGCGGCGAGGCGCAACGGGTGAAGCTCGCGTCCGAGCTCGGCAAGCGCGCGACCGGACGCACCATCTACATCCTCGACGAGCCCACCACGGGCCTGCACTTCGAAGACGTCCGTCGACTCCTCGGCGTGTTGTCACGCCTCGTCGACGCGGGCAACACGGTGCTCGTGATCGAGCACAACCTCGACGTCATCAAATCGGCCGACTGGATCGTCGACCTCGGGCCCGAGGGTGGCGACGCGGGCGGGCGGATCGTCGCAGAAGGGACGCCCGAGGTGATCGCGAAGACGCCCGACAGCCACACGGGCCGCTTCCTCGCGCGGTTGCTCGACGTCGCGAGGTGAGGTGCGGACGGAGCTGTGCCCTCGGCGGATGCCCGGGAGGGCACAGCGCAGGGAGCCATGGATATGGCTGAGCTGGACCCCTGGGAACGTCACGCGGGTTGGTGGCAGGAAGGGTTCACCGAAGGCGCCGATCCGGAGTATGCCGAGCAGATCGTCCCGCTCGCGACCGAGGGGCTGCATGGCGCGCGCCGGGTGCTCGACGTGGGCACGGGTGAGGGGCAGCTGGCGCGGCTCGCGCATCGTCTCGGTGCCGAGACGGTCGTCGGCGTCGACCCGACGGTTGCGCAGCTCAAGGTGGCGGGGGAGCGCGCCGGCGGTCCGGCGTACGCGCGCGCTGATGCGACGCGCCTCCCATTGCGCGACGCCTCGTTCGACGCGGTCATCGTCTGTCTCGTGCTCGAGCACGTCGAGGATCATGTCGCTGCGATCGCGGAGATCTCCCGCGTACTGGAGCCCGGCGGGCGTCTGCTCCTGTTCCTCAATCACCCGCTGCTACAGGCCCCGGGGAGCGGGTGGATCGACGACCACATCCTGGAGGAGCAGTACTGGCGGATCGGCCCGTACCTCGTCGAGGATCACTCCATGGAGGAGGTGGCGCCCGGCGTGGTGCTGCCGTTCATCCATCGACCGCTCAGCTGGTACGTCAACACGTTGGTCGAGCACGGGCTCGTCATCGAACGGATGCACGAACCGGCACCGCCCCCCGGATTCGTGGCCCGAGCGCCGGAATACGGCCAGGCGGCCACCATTCCCCGTCTCCTCCTGCTCTCAACCTGCAAGCACGGGGCTCCGACACACACAGTGTGAGACGGCTGTTCGCAGTTGCGCTGCTCGCTGCCGGAGTCGGCGCCGTGTTGCTCCTCATGCAGATGGAGGTGCTCTCGCGTACGCACCTCACCGGCCTGACCTACGTACGGGGCTACGAGCACGCGACGCGCCCACTCGACAAGGCACTCGGGCTCGGCGACGGTCAAGCCTTTGCGGCGATCGCCCGCGACCCGACGTTCGCGCGTCCCGACCTGTTCCGCGCCGGACGGGCCGGCGCCGCGTATCGATTCGGACGTCCGCTCTTCGGCGAGCTCGCGTGGCTTCTCGCCCTGGGCCGCTCGGGTGCAGTCCCCACCGCGATGGCGATTCTGTGCGTCGCGTCCGTCGGCGCGGCCGCGGCGGCGATCGCCACGCTCATTGCTGCACGGGGCGCGAATCCCATGCTGGCGGTCGTCGTCGCCGTTCTGCCCGGTGCGTGGGCGGCCACCGTCGGCCTCACTCCCGAGGTGCTCGCGTTGGCGTTGGCGGCGTGGGGCGTCGTCGTGTGCCAACGGTCCGGGCGGCCGACGGCGCCGGCCGTCGCGCTCTTCACCGCCGCGGTGCTGACGAGAGAGACGATGTTGCTCGTACCGCTCTCGCTCGCCGCGTGGCGGCTGAGCGGCTCCCGGAATGGTGACGCGCTCGGCGAGATCCGTTGGCTCGTCGTCGCTCCGCTGGCCGCGTTGGGAGCGTGGTACACGGTCGTGCGCATCCGTGTGGGTGCATGGCCGTTCACCGGCTCACCGGGCGGAACGTTCGGCTGGCCATTCGGTGGCGTGCTGCACGAATTCCCGCGATGGCGACACCCGCTGAGCGACCTGGTCGCCCTCGTCGTCGGCCTCGCGCTCGCCGCGGTCGTCGTGCAGCGTCGACGCTGCGGGCGGGACGCGCTCGTCTTCATCGTGGTCGCGTATCTCGCGTTCGCGCCCTTGATGGGCCCGGCGGTCTGGCGGCGATGGGAAGACTTCGGACGGCCGTTGTTACCGCTCTACGCCTTCGCGCTCGTGGTCGTCGCAGGAGCGGTGCAGCCGCGAAGCCCCGATCGTGAGCTTCAGGTGATGTCGAGCATTCGCTGAAGCGCGACGCGCGCCCACTCGGCGGTGCCGGCGTCGACGACGATCTGGTTCACGACCTCGCCGCGCACCAGCGACTCGAGACACCACGCGAGATGCGGCGCGTCGATGCGGAACATGGTCGAGCAGGGGCACACGAGGGGGTCGAGCGACACGATCGTCTTGTCGGTGTGCTCGTGCGCCATCCGCTGCACCATGTGGATCTCGGTACCCACACCGACCACGGAACCGGCCGGCGCAGCCTCGACCCATTCGAGGATGCGTTCCGTCGAACCGACGCGGTCGGCGAGCGCGACGACGTCGTGCGCGCATTCGGGATGCACGATCACTTCACCGCCGGGATGCTGGGAGCGGAACGCCTCGACGTGTTCCGGACGGAACCTTTGGTGCACGGAGCAGTGGCCCTTCCACAGCAGGAAGGTCGCGCCCTTGATGTCGCGCTCCTCGAGACCACCGAGATCACGGCGCGGGTCCCAGACGCGCATGTCGTCCTGGCCGAAGCCCATGTCGTAGCCGGTGTTGCGACCGAGATGCTGGTCTGGGAAGAAGAGCACCTTGTCACCCCGCGCCAGCGCCCACTCGAGCACCGCGCGTGCGTTCGAGGACGTGCAGACCGCGCCGCCGTGCTCGCCGACGAAGGCCTTCAACGCGGCGGACGAGTTCATGTACGTGATCGGAACGACGCGACCGGTGTCGGTGACGTCGGCGAGGCCGTCCCAACATTCCTCGACCTGATCGATGTCGGCCATGTCGGCCATCGAGCACCCCGCGTTGAGGTCGGGAAGCACGACCCGTTGGTGCGCGCCGGTGAGCACGTCCGCCGATTCGGCCATGAAGTGCACACCGCAGAACACGATGTCGGTCGCGGCGGCGTTGTCGGCGGCGAACCGCGCGAGCTTGAAGGAGTCGCCGCGGGCGTCGGCCCACTTGATGACCTCGTCGCGCTGGTAGTGGTGTCCGAGGATCAGTAGCCGCGAGCCGAGTTGCTCCTTCGCCGCCCGGATCCAGTGGTCGAGCTCGCCGGACGACGCGTTCGTATAGCGGTCAGCCAGCGGGGCCTGCAGTCGCAACATCGATGGTCCTCCCCGAAGGGACGGGCTCCGATGTGGCCGGCGGGGACAGCCTGGTCGCCCACCGCGGGGTTGTCGGCCTCGGAACCGTATGTGGCCGGAATGCCAGGCCGGCCTTCACCGAGCATAACCGCTCTCCCCGTTGTGCGATTCCCGAATCGGACGGGTGACCGGGATCACGTCGCGGCCTTGCGTAACATCGCCGCCCATGTCGGCGCGAGGTCTGGTGCGCGCGATCGTCGCCCTGGTCCTCGTGCGGCTCGTGCTGGTCGTGGTGCTGCTGATCTCGCCCTTGACGTGGCGGTCGAACGCGCAGCTCCCGGGCGACATCCGGCGGTTCCACAGCATCGCGACGAGCAACGGGATCCCGTGGCGCGACTTCGAGGTCGAGTACCCACCCGTCACGTGGCTCGCCATCGTGACCGTCAACGGTGGGAGCGTCCACGAGACGACGATCCGCACCGTGCTGTCGCAACTGCTCTGCGACCTCGCGATCGCGGCAGGGCTCGCGTTCGGCTGGAGCCGTCGAGCGGCCTTCGTCTATCTCGCGGTGGGCCTGCTGATGCTGACCTATCCCTTCATCTACCTACGACTCGACCTCGTGTCGGTCGCGCTCGCCGTATGGGGATTGGCCCTCGTACGACGACAACGCTGGAAGAGCGGTGGGGTCGTGCTCGCGCTCGCGTGTTTCGCGAAGTTGTGGCCGCTGTCGATCTTCCCGATGCTGGCCCTGCAACGGCGATGGCGCGCGCTGACGGTCGCGCTCGCGACGGGTGCCGCGGGGGCGATCGCGTGGGTGGCCGCCGTCGGTACGGCCGGCCTGCAACAGGTCTTCACGTTCCGAAACTCCAGCGGCTGGGAGATCGAGAGCGTCATCGGCTGGTTCGTCCGGGCGTTCGGCCACTACACCGCGCACGTGGAATCGGGCGCGTGGCGGGTCGGGATGTCGGCTGCCCAATGGAGCCGGCCCCTCGGCGTGGCGATGGTCCTCACGGTGGCGTGGATCTGGTGGCGGGCATGGCCACGCCGCGACGACCCGCGCACGGTGGAGGCGGTCGCCCCACTGGCCGCCGTCGGCGCGTTTCTCGCCTGGCCGCCGCTGCTCTCACCCCAGTACGTGTGCTGGCTGCTCCCGTTCACCGTGCTGGCGATCCTCCACGGCGAGCGGACCATGGCGTGGCTGGCCGGGATCGTGATCGGGGTCTCGACCCTCCAGCTCTACGTCATCCGGGAGATCATCTGGGGCGAAGACCCCGCCTTGGTCATGGTCCTCTTCAGGAATGCCGTCCTCGTGGCGTTGGTGGTAGTCGGCTGCCTGAAACTCGCGCGCCCCCCACGCGAACCCCAGAGTGAGCACCCCTCCATCCCCGAGCCGCTGGAAGTCACCACGGGAGTCTGAGGCCGAGGAGCCGCGAGGTGCTCCCCACCACAGGACGGCAAAAGAGGGCGAAGAATCCCGTTCGGGCACTTCCACCGGCCGCGACAATGGAGGGGTGCTCACTCGTCCCACCCCGGGTTCGATCCCTGACGCCCCGGGCTCCTACCAGTTCAAAGACGCCCACGGGCGGGTCATCTACGCCGGCAAGGCCAAGAGCCTGCGCAGCCGGCTGTCGAACTACTTCGCGCCTCCCGCCACGTTGCCCGACCGGACCCGGCAGATGGTGGCCGCGGCGGAGTCGGTCGAATGGATCGAGGTCCGCAACGAGGTCGAGGCCTTCTTCCTCGAGTTCAACCTCATCCAGAAGCACAAGCCCCGGTTCAACGTCCGGCTGAAGGACGACAAGTCGTACCCGTTCCTCGCGGTCACCCTCGACGAGGAGTGGCCCCGGGCCATGGTGATGCGGGGGGCGAAGCGCAAGGGGGTGAAGTACTTCGGCCCGTTCGCGCACGCCTACGCCATCCGGGAGACCCTCGACCTGCTCCTGCGGACGTTCCCCATCCGGACCTGCACGCGGGGGAAGTTCGACCGTCACCACCGTCTCGGCCGGCCCTGCCTCTACGCACACATCGAGAAGTGCGCGGCGCCGTGTGTCGACGCGGTGACGCACGAGGAGTACGACGAGCTCGTCGGGGAGCTGGTCTCGTTCCTCGAGGGTGAGACGTCGCCGATCCTCGACCGTCTCGACAAGCAGATGCACGAGGCCGCCGACAAGCTCGAGTTCGAGCGCGCGGCGAGGCTTCGCGATCAGCTCATCTCGGTGCGCAAGGCGATCGAACGTCAGCAGATGGTGGCCGCGCGCGAAGAGGACTTCGACGTCATCGGCATCGCGGAAGACGAGCTCGAAGCGAGCGTGCAGCTCTTCTACGTACGGAAGGGCCGAGTGGTGGGGCGCAAGGGCCTCGTGGTGGACAAGGTCGAGGAGCTCGAGACGCCTGCACTCGTGGGGACGATCCTCGAGCAGCTCTACGGAGGCGCGGGCCCGGAGGACGTTCCCAAAGAGGTGCTCGTACCGGTCGAACCCGACGAGCGCGCGTTGTACGAGGAGTTCCTCGGCGCGGCGCGCGGGTCGAAGGTGCGCATCCGCGCGCCGCAGCGCGGTGGGAAACGGGCGCTGCTCGGCACCGTCACCAAGAACGCCGAAGAGGCCTTCACACGACACAAGCTGCGTCGGGCGTCCGACCACAACGCCCGCGCCCGCGCGCTGATGGCGTTGCAGGATGCGCTCGGCCTTCCCGAAGCTCCCCTTCGCATCGAATGCTTCGACATCTCCAACCTGCAGGGCACGGAGATCGTCGCGTCGATGGTCGTGATGGAAGACGGGCTCCCGAAGCGCTCCGACTACCGCCGCTTCAAGATCCGGTATCAGGAAGGTCAAGACGACTTCGCCGCGATGGAGGAAGCTCTCACCCGCCGGTTCAGCGCATACCTGCGAGAGCGGGACGAAGGCGCACGCGCGGGGAAGCGTTTCTCGTATCCGCCCAACCTGTTGCTGATCGACGGCGGCAAGGGCCAGTTGAACG
>CAZJSY010000133.1:6313-9149 GCA_964548555.1 uncultured Burkholderiales bacterium | reverse complement strand
GGGTGCGCAGCGAGCTCGCAGGAGCGGCGAGCTCGGCGAGCGCGACCAAACTGGCACCGTGCATCGGCGGATGACGATCGGGCTGGCGCTGACGATCACGGTGATCGCCTTCGAAGCGCTGGCCGTGGCGACGGTGCTCCCCGTGACGGCACGTGAGCTCGGCGGCCTCAGCCTCTATGGCTGGGCGTTCAGCGCCTTCATGCTCGCAAACCTCGTCACCGTGGTGGTCGCCGCGCATGAGGCCGATCGGGTAGGGCCCGCGTTGCCGTTCGTCGTCGGGCTCGCGCTGTTCACCGCCGGGCTCCTCGTGTGCGGCTTCGCGCCGTCGATGATCGTGCTCGTGTGCGGACGCGCCGTACAAGGCCTCGGCGCGGGCGCGATCCAGTCGGTGGCCTACGTCGCGATCGGCCGTGCATTCGAGGACCGCCGCCGTGCTCCCGTTCTCGCGGTGATGTCGACCGCGTGGGTGGTTCCGGGCCTCGTCGCTCCCGCGCTCGGCGGCGCCATGGCCCAGCACCTGGGTTGGCGCTCGGTGTTCCTCGTCATCGCGGCGTTGCCGCCGGTCGCCGGGCTGCTGGCCGTCCCGCCGCTCGTGGCGCTGGGACCGCCAGGGAACGCCCAGTCGGGCTCCGCGCCTGCGGTGTGGCCCGCGCTGCAACTGTCACTCGGAGCGGGTGTCCTGCTCGCCGGGGTGAGCGCGCACTCCATCGTGCTCTCTCCGTTGTTGTGTGCGGCCGGTCTCGTGTGTGCGCTCCCGGCCTTCCGGCGGCTCACGCCCACCGGCACGCTCGTCGCGCGCACGGGACTGCCCGCCGCGATCGCAACGCGCGGGCTCGACACGTTCGCGTTCTTCGGCGCCGACGCGTTCCTTGCGCTCACGCTCGCGACGGTGCGTCATCTCGATCCGACGAGCGTCGGTCTCACCCTGACACCGGCCACGCTCACGTGGACGGCAGGATCGTGGATCCAGGCCCGTCTCGACCGACGAGTGTCTCGACGCAGGATCGTCACCGCCGGCATCGTCTGTCTCGTCGTCGGCATCGGCCTGGCCTCGGTGGTCCTCGTGCCCGGGGTTCCGGTCGCCCTCGGCGCGGTCGCATGGGGCATTGCGGGACTCGGCCAAGGGCTGTCGTACTCACCGCTCACGCTCGTGACGCTGGCCGAAGCGGAACCGGGGCGCGAAGGCGCGGCCACCGCGTCGTTGCAGTTGACCGACGTACTGGGCATCGCGGTCGGAACCGGGGTGGGCGGCGCCGTCGTCGCGACCGGTCTGGCTGCGGGCTGGGACCGGCGGGCTGCGCTCGGCATCGTGTTCGCGTCGATGTTCGCGGTCGCACTGTTCGCGCTCGTGTCCGCGGCGCGGCTGCCGCGCGGTCTGGCGGTCGCGCCCACCCGTACCGATGAGCCGGCGCATCAGGCGTGACCGCTTGTCTGTTGGGTCGGAAACTCGCCGTATGACCGAACTTCTGTCCCAGCTATGCGTCGTCGCGGGGCTCTAGAGTCCCGTCCCTATGACGATCACGTTCCCCGACGACTTCGTGTGGGGCACGGCAACCGCCGCGCACCAAGTAGAAGGCGGCAACTGGAACAACGACTGGTGGGCGTGGGAGCACGCCCCCGATACGGTCTGTCCGGAGCCGTCGGGCGATGCGGTCGACCACTTCTGGCGTTATCCGTCGGACCTGTCGACGTTGGCCGCGCTCGGATTCGGCGCGTACCGCTTCTCGCTCGAGTGGTCGCGCATCGAGCCCGAGGAGGGCGAGTTCTCGCGCAACGCGCTCGACCACTACCGCCGGATGCTGGGCACGTGCCTCGAGAACGGGCTGATGCCCGTCGTCACGTTCCATCACTTCACGACTCCGCGATGGGCGGCCACCGGTGACACGTGGGCCGATCCGATCACTGCCGAACGGTTCACCCGCTTCTGCGAACGTGCGGTCGACGCGTTGGGCGACATGATCGGAATGGCCAACACCATCAACGAGCCGAACGTGGTCGCGTTGATCGGATACATGATCGGGGTGTTCCCGCCCGCGAAGCAGGACGTCGACCTGTACGTGCGCGCGAGCGACGTCCTGATCGACGCGCACCGCCGCGCCTACGAGGCGTTGAAGGGTGGACGCGGCGACTTCCCCGTCGGTCTGACACTCTCGATGGGCGACTGGTACACGCCACCGGGTGGTGAAGAAGCGCTCGCCGGGATTCGTCGGCAGCACGAGGACATCTATCTCGAAGCAGCGCGTGGCAACGACTTCTTCGGCGTGCAGGCCTACTCGCGCACGCGTCTCGACGAACGCGGGTTGCCCATGGGGCCCGAGGAAGGCGTCGAGGTGCTCGACATGGGGTACGAGTACTGGCCCCAGGCGCTCGAGGTGGCGATCCGTCACGCCGCCGAGGTCGCCCAGGTGCCCATCTACGTTACGGAGAACGGGATCGGCACGAACGACGACGCGCAGCGCGTCCGGTTCGTGACGAGCGCGCTCGAGGGCGTCGGTCGCTGTATCGACGACGGCCTCGACGTACGCGGGTACTTCTACTGGTCGGCGCTCGACAACTTCGAGTGGGCGTACGGGTACAAGCCGAAGTTCGGGCTGATCTCCGTCGACCGGACGACCCAACTGCGAACGCTCAAGCCGAGCGCGTCCTGGCTCGGTGAGGTCGCCCGCACGAACCGCCTCGAAACCTGACGAACCGGCCCCCCTTCCGTCTCGCACCACGCCCATGGCTCCCTCCGCTCCGCCCTCCCGGGCGTCCGCCCAGGGCGCAGCTCCGTCCGCACCCCGCCCATGGCTCCCTCCGCTCCGCCCTCCCGGGCGTCCGCCCAGGGCGCAGCTCC
>CAZJSY010000133.1:0-6213 GCA_964548555.1 uncultured Burkholderiales bacterium | reverse complement strand
GCTCCCTCCGCTCCGCCCTCCCGGGCGTCCGCCCAGGGCGCAGCTCCGTCCGCACGCCTAACAGTTCTCTGATCTTCACTTCATCCAGGCGTGGTAAGGGCCGAGTCACAATGGCATGGTGGAAAAAGGCACGATCGTCGTCGTCGACGACGAGGCGAACATCGCCGATCTCGTGGAGCTCTACCTCGCCCGGGAGGGGTTCCGTGTCGTGAAGGCGGCGACGGGCGAGGCGGGCGTCACGGCCATGCGCGACTACCGACCGCGGCTCATGGTTCTCGACGTCGGGCTTCCCGACCTCGACGGTCTCGAGGTGTGCCGGCGCATTCGCAGCACCTCGCGCGTCCCGGTGATCTTCCTCACGGCGCGCGACGGTGAGGTCGATCGCGTGCTCGGGCTCGAGCTCGGCGCCGACGACTACGTGACGAAGCCGTTCTCTCCCGCGGAGCTCGTCGCACGGGTGAAGGCGGTGTTGCGCCGGGTCGACGGCGGCCCCGGTCCTGAGGTCATCCAGGCCGGCAAGGCCACCATCGACGTCGGGCGACGCGAGGTGCGCATCGACGACACGCCCGTCGAGTTCACGACCAAGGAGTTCGATCTGCTCCGCTACCTCGCGGAGCGTCCCGGTCTCGCGCTCACACGCCAGCAGATCCTCGACGGCGTGTGGGGTTACGACTGGTTCGGTGACGTCCGCACCGTCGATGTCCACATCGCGCAGGTGCGCAAGAAGCTCGAAAACGCGGCGACCATCAAGACGGTCCGCGGCATCGGGTACCGGTTCGACGCGTGAGTGCCTGGCAACCGCCCGCGCCACCGAGAGGGCATCTGCGAACGCGTCTCGTCGTCGCGATGGTCTCGCTCGCGATCGGCATGCTCGCGTTCACCGCTGTGGCCACGCTTGCGATCGCACGCAAGGCCAGCACCGACAACGCGAAGAAGGAGCTCCAGAGCAAGGCCGCAGAGTTGGGCGGCGCGCTGGAGAGATATTTCCGCGTGCGCGCGACCGGCAACCCGACGGCCGGCGTCGTCGTTCGCGAGCTCCTCCACGTTTCGAACGCCAGCCTGGTCACCGTGACGTCCGGCGGCGCGGTCGAGGACGGCCTCGGCGGCCGCGGTGCCGCCGGACCCGTTCTGCGGCTCCCGCAGGGTCTCCGGCCGTCCGATCTCGATGTCGCCGCGCTGACCGCGGGTCGGCAACAAACGGGTCAGCGGGGCCGGAACCTCGTCTTCATCGCCTCTCCCCTCAGCCCCATCGCCAACGGGACGCCCGTCGTCGTCGCGACAAAGCGGGTGGATCGCGCGTTGGCACCCGGAGCGGGCGGCTTCTACATCCTCGTCGCGTTGGCCGCGACCGGTATCGCCACCCTTGTCGCCTTCCTGCTCGCGCGGCGCGTCACGGGGCCGATCGGGGAGATCCAGCGGACCGCGCGCCGGATCGCTGCCGGTGACCTGTCGGCTCGCACCGACGTCAAGGGCGGGTCGAACGACGAGATGGCGGACCTCTCGCGCGCGCTCAACGCGATGGCCGCGCAGCTCGAGCACGCACGCGGCCTCGAGCGGGGCTTCATCCTCAGCGTGTCGCACGACCTGCGCACGCCGCTCACGTCGATCCGCGGGTACGCGGAGGCGCTCGCCGACGGCACGCTCGAGGAGGTCGACGGGCGCAAGCGGGCGGCCGAGATCATCGGCGCGGAGGCCCGCCGACTCGAACGCCTCGTCGGCGATCTCCTCGACCTGGCCCGTCTCGACGCACACCAGTTCTCGTTCACACCGCGTCCTGTCGATGCCGGCGAAGTCGTCGAAGCCGCCGCGCTCGCGTTCCGGCCGGCGGCGGACGAGCTGGGGATCCGCCTGCTCATCGACGCGCGCAAGCCGATCCCCGCCGATGCCGACCCGGAGCGCCTCGGTCAGGTGGTCGCGAACCTGGTCGAGAACGCGCTGAAGTACGCGGCCGGCGCGATCACCGTCGCGGTCGCGCGCGAAGGCGGCGACGTGGTGGTCCGGGTCGACGACGACGGCCCCGGTCTGTCGCCGGAGGACCTGCCGCACGTGTTCGACCGCCTCTACGCCTCGCGTACCGTGCCCGGACGCAAGGTCGGCACCGGCCTCGGTCTCGCGATCGTTCGCGAGCTGTCGTCGGCCATGGGCGGGACCGTGTGGGCCGAGCCGGGTCACCAGGGAGCCCGATTCGTCGTGCGGCTTCCTCTGCCTGCGTCGCTGGCGCCTGCTCCCGTCAGCTCGCCGTCGTAGCTGCCGTCGCCTCGACGCGCGCCCGGGCCTCTCCGCCGTCCCACCGCAGCGACACTTCCGACGGTGGCTCGACCTCGCGCCGTACATACCCCAGCCCGAGCCACGGCAGGTCGTCGAGCGGCGTGACGCTCGTGATCGAGCCGACGGTCTTGCCGTTGCTCACGATCTCGGCGCCACGCGGCGGACGGGGACCGTCGATCAGCTCGATGCGACGCAGGAAGCGGTTGACGTGGCCCCGGCTGTCGATGCGGCACACGAGCTCCTGGCCGAGGAAACACCCCTTCGTGAACGACACCGCGTCGCGCTCGAGGAAGGCTTCCTGCGCGATCGTCTTGTCGTCGAGGTCGAATCCCTGGCGGGGAATCCCCTCGTCGATACGGAACGCCTCGTACGCGTCGGGGTCGCACTGCGGCACGCCGGCCGCGACGAGCTCGTCGCGCAGCCCCGCGACGGCATCCCGGGTGCCGATCGCGTCGAACCCGGAGGCTGCCGGCACGAGGTGGACCCCGCTCGCGTCGCGCGCCACGCGCTCGAGCTCCGGCGCGCGCGGCCCACGCACCGAGAGGTACCCGAACTCGTCGGTGCGGTCGGCGACGTCGGCCTTCACGCGAATACGGAACCTGCTCAACGACGCGGCGAGCGGCGCTCCGGCTCCGGGTTCGGCATCCAGCCACAGTTCGTCGTCGGTCGCACGAATCACCCGGATGTCGGTGTCGAGCTTTCCTTGCGGCGTGAGCAGGAGCGTGTGCGCACCGGTGCCGGGCTCCAGAGCGGCGATGTCCTGGGAGACGAGGCTCTGGAGGAACGACACCGCGTCGGGGCCGGCCACCGTCACGAGGGCCCGGTCGGAGCGGTCGACGAAGCCCACGTCGTCGCGCAGCGCCTCGTACTGCTGCTTGATCGTCGTCACGATGCGGCCGCCTCTTCGTCCTTTGGCTGTTTCGCCACCGGTGCCAGGTTGCGCGACGCGGCGGCTGCAGTGAGCAACGCCCGCGCCTTGTTGTGGCATTCCAGATCTTCGAGCTGCGGGTCGGAGTCGGCCACGACGCCCGCCCCCGCCTCGACGCTCGCCTGGCCGTTGCGCCACACCATCGTGCGGATCGTGATCGCCGTGTCGACGTTGCCGGAGAAGTCCAGGTAGCCGACGACGCCCGCGTAGGGCCCCCGTTTCGTGGGCTCGAGCTCGTCGATGATCTCCATCGCCCGGACCTTCGGCGCGCCACTCATCGTGCCGGCGGGAAACGTCGCCCGCAGGACGTCGACCGCGTTCTTTCCCTCGGCGAGCTCGCCCGTGACCTGGCTCGTGAGGTGCATGACGTGCGAGTAGCGCTCCAGCACCATGAGCTCCTCGACGCGCTCGGTACCGAACCGCACCACGCGCCCGACGTCGTTGCGTGCGAGGTCGACGAGCATGACGTGCTCGGCGCGCTCCTTCGGGTGCTCGATCAGCTCCGCGGCCATCCTGCGGTCGTCGTCGTCGGTGCGACCTCGGCGGCGCGTGCCAGCGATCGGCCGGCTGATCACACGGCCGTCGCGGACCTGCACCATGGTCTCCGGCGAGGAGCCCACCAGCGTCGCCTCGGGATGACGGTAGAAGTACATGTAGGGGGACGGGTTCACCTGGCGTAGCACGCGGTACACGTCGAAGGGCTCGTACTGCTGCTCGAGGTCGAAGCGCTGCGCGAGCACGACCTGGAAGATGTCACCCGCGAGGATGTACTCCTTGGCCGCCTCTACCGCAGCGTGGAAACCACCCTTCGGCATGGTGGTGTGGAACGGTGCCAGCTCGGTGAGCTCTTCGGGAGGCGGCGGCGACGGGCTGTACGGCAATGGCCGCGCGAGCTCGTCGACGAGCACGTCGAGACGCGCCACTGCGCGCTCGTACGCGTCGGTGAGCTCGCGGGGGCTCGCGCCCGGCGACACGAACACGTTCTCGATCAGATAGAGCCGCTGCCGGAAGTGGTCGAACGCGGTGACATGACCCGTGAGCGACAGCACGGCGTCGGGAAAGCCGAGATCGTCGGTGGGTACTTCGGGCAGGCGCTCGATCTCACGCACGACGTCGTACCCCAGATAGCCGACCACGCCGCCGTGGAAGGGAGGGAGCGCGGGGACGCTCGGGGCGCGGTATCGGGAGAGCAGCGCCTCGAGCGCGCGGAGCGCGCCCTCGTCGGTCGGTACGCCGGGCGCGGCGCCATGGGCGAGCTCGACGTCGCGGCCACGCACGACCATCGTCAGCGCGGGGTCGCGACCGATGAACGAGAACCGCCCCCACCGTTGCGCGTGCTCGACCGACTCGAGCAGGAAGCCCTCGCCGTCGCCGACGAGCTTCACGAACGCGGAGACCGGTGTCTCCAGATCGGCGAGCACCTCGCGCCACACGGGGACGACGGTGTGGTCGGCCGCCAGGGCTCGGAACTGTTCGAGCGACGGTTGCGCGGCGCCCTTCACGACGCGATCACACCGATCCCGGCGTAGCTCCTTCCGAACCGAAGGCGCGGAAGAAGCAGCTGCGTTCGCCGGTGTGACAGGCGCCGCGGCCCTCCTGCTCGACCACGAGCAGCAGGGTGTCGCAATCGCAGTCGTAGTAGGCGGCGCGTACCCACTGACGGTCGCCCGAGGTCTCACCCTTGCACCAGTACTCCTGGCGGCTGCGGCTCCAGAACCAGGTGCGACCCGTCTCGAGCGTCCGCCGGAGCGCGTCGGCGTTCATCCAGGCCAGCATCAGGACCCGCCCGGAGCCGTCCTCCTGCACGATCGCGGGGACCAGGCCGTCGGCGTTGTACTTCACTGCGGCGAGCTCGTCGGCGGACGCCGCGATGGGTGTGGCGGTTGGTGTTGCGGGCATCCAGGGCAGCGTACTCGGCACACGCCGTATGCCTGGCGGGCAATTCGCCGGGCGCGACCTCCCATTTAGGATCGAACGATGGCTCCGATTCCGCCGGTGGCTCCACGCCACCCCCGCATCCTGAAGGCGCACGGCGACGAGCGGGTCGACGAGTGGTACTGGATGCGCGACATCGACAACCCCGACGTCGTGATGTATCTCGAGGCCGAGAACCAGTACGCGAAGGAGGCGCTCGCGCACACCGAGGCGCTGCAGGAGCGGATCTTCGAGGAGATCAAGGGCCGCATCCAGCAGACCGACGTGTCGGCGCCTGTGCGGCGCGGCCGGTGGGACTATTTCAGCCGCACCATCGAGGGCCTGCAGTACCCGCTCCACGGCCGGAGGCCCGCGGGCGCGCCCGCGGGCCAGGACGAGGTGGTGCTTCTCGACGAGAACGCGCTGGCGGGCGACTCGGGCTTCTTCTCGCTCGGGGCCTTCGCGGTGAGCCCCAACCAACGCCTGCTGGCGTACTCCACCGACTTCACGGGCTCGGAACGCTTCGAGCTGCGTTTCCGGGACGTCGACCGCGGTGTCGACCTCACCGACGTCGTACCCGACACCTACTACGGGGTCGGATGGGCGAGCGACGACCGCACGATCTTCTACACGCGCCCCGACGACGCGATGCGCCCGTGGCAGGTGTGGCGACACGAGCTCGGTACGCCGGCCGATCACGACGTGCTGGTGTACCAGGAGGACGACGAGCGTTATTTCCTCGACGTCGAGCGCACGCGCACTGGGAAATACCTGCTCATCACGTCGCACTCGAAGGTGACCACCGAGGTGCGGTTCGTCTCCACCGACGCGCCGACCGACACGCCCCGAGTCGTCGCCGAACGACGCTCGGGCGTGGAGTACTTCGTCGAGCACCACTGGTCTCGGACCGACGGTGACCGTTTCTACATCGTCACCAACGACGACGGGGCGGTGAACTTCAAGCTGATGCTCACGCCGGTCGCGTCGCCCGGTCGTGAGCACTGGCGCGAGGTGATGGCGCACCGCGCCGACGTGCGCCTCGAAGGCGTCGACGCGTTCGCCGACCATCTCGTGCTGTCGGAGCGGGCGAACGCGCTCGAGGA
>CAZJSY010000132.1:0-9200 GCA_964548555.1 uncultured Burkholderiales bacterium | reverse complement strand
TCTCCGAGGCCGAGCACGGACCTGCGGGCGAGCGGCGATACTTCTACACACCGATCTACATGCTGCGGGGCCTGGAGAACCTGCATCTGGACTTCACCCCGCTCGCGACCTAGACCGCCGAGTGACACGAGAGGAGCACGCCATGCGTATGGACGACATGATCCTCGTGAGCATCGACGACCACGTGATCGAGCCGCCCGACATGTACCGCCGCCACGTGCCCGCCAAGTGGCTCGACGAGGCTCCCAAGGTCGTCCGCAACGAGCGCGGCATCGACGAGTGGGTCTTCCAGGGCGAGAAGACGTCGACGCCCTTCGGCATGGCCGCGACCGTGGGGTGGCCGGCGGAGGAGTGGGGCTTCGAGCCCGGCGCGTTCAGCGAGCTGCGACCCGGCTGCTTCGACGTGCACCAGCGCGTCCGCGACATGGACGCGAACGGCGTTCTCGCGTCGATGTGCTTCCCCACGATGGCCGGCTTCAACGCGCGTACGTTCACCGAGTCGCGCGACAAGGAGATCGCGCTCGTCATGCTCCAGGCGTACAACGACTGGCACATCGACGAGTGGTGCGGGTCGTACCCGGATCGGTTCATCCCACTCGGGATCGTGCCGATGTGGGACGTCGACCTCGCGGTGAAGGAGGTCGGGCGCATCGCGCGGAAGGGATGCCGCGCGATCAGCTTCCTCGAGGCGCCGCATTCGCAGGGACATCCGAGCTTCCTGTCGGGCCACTGGGATCCGATGCTGCAGGCACTGGTCGACAAGAACATGGTGCTGTGCCTGCACATCGGGGGCGCGTGGGACATCGTCACGCTCGCACCGGAGGCCCCCACCGATCACTGGATCGTCATCCCGTCGCAGCTGACCATGCTGACCGCGCAGGACCTGCTGTTCGGGCCGACGCTGCGCCGCTTCCCGGAGCTGCGGGTGGCGTTGTCGGAGGGCGGCATCGGATGGATCCCGTTCTATCTCGATCGGGTCGACCGTCATTTCCAGAATCAGGCGTGGATCGGGAACAGCTTCGGCGAGGGCAAGCTGCCGTCCGACGTGTTCCGCGAGCACTTCCTCGCGTGCTTCATCACGGACCCCTCCGGTCTGAAGCTGCGCGACGAGATCGGTATCGACGGGATCGCGTGGGAATGCGACTACCCGCACACCGACACGACCTGGCCCGAGTCACCGGAGTTCATGTGGAACGAGCTGCGTCGTGCCGGCTGCAGCGATGCGGAGATCCACAAGATCACGTGGGAGAACGCGAGCCGGTTCTTCGACTGGGACCCCTTCGCCCACACGCCCAAGGATCGGGCGACCGTCGGGGCGTTGCGTGCGCGTGCTGCGGATGTCGACACGACACGCATGTCGCGCGACGAATGGCGCAAGCGCAACGAGGCTGCCGGCATCGGCGTCCTCTGAATTTCACGAGAACGTGGCGCGTTTCAATCCCTTCGATCCCGAACAGGCCCACGACTCCTGGTCGCTGTTGGCACAGCTGCGCAAGGAATCGGCCGTCGTCGACATCGGTGACGGGATGGCGTATGTGACGCGTCATGCCGAGTGCAGACAGCTCCTGCGCGACACCGACGGCTTCTCGAGCGCGCAGGGCTTCAAGGCGCCCGGTGTCGTCGTCCCGATCGAGGACCGGACGCTCGGCGAGCTGGATCCGCCGAACCACACGCTCGTGCGGCGGGTCATGGTGACCGCGCTCACGCCCAAGGCGGTCAAGGTGGTGGAGCCGTACGTCGAGTCGACCGCCAAGCTGCTGCTCGACGCGCTGCCGGACACGGGTGAGGCCGACCTCGTTCCGACCTTCACCGGTCCGCTGCCGAACGCGTCAACCGTCCACCTCCTCGGCTTCCCGGAGGAGGACGCGCCGCAGATCATGGCCTGGGCGAAGGACCTCATCGAGAGCGGGTTTCCCGGCACGCACCGAAACCGCGAAGGCGTCGAGGGCTTCCTGGAGGGGTTCCCGGAGTTCGCCCGGTACATCGACGACCGGATCGAGGAGCGCCGCAGGCAACCGCGCGACGACGTGACCACGAGGCTGCTCGAGCTCGAGGTCGACGGCGAGCGTCTGACGCCCCGCCAGCTCCGAGCCATGGTTCGGAACCTGATCACGGGCGGGCTCACGACCACGAGCCAGCTGCTCGGCAACCTCCTGGTCGACCTGTTCACGGTGCCGGGTCTGGAGGACCGGCTGCGCTCGGACCCACGCGCGGTGCCGCAGGCCATCGAGGAGAGCCTGCGGCTCGCGCCGCCGATCATGTTCATCCCGCGTGGCTGTACCCGCGACACCGGGGTCGGCGGGACCGAGCTCCACGCGGGCCAGCGCGTCGTGATCGGCACGGGATGCGCGAACCGGGACGAGGCGGTTTTCGAGAACGGCGACGACTTCGACGTCGACCGGGCGAACGCGTCGGACCACCTCACGTTCGGCTACGGGCCGCACTTCTGCCCGGGGGCTCCGATGGCCCGCGCGGTCGCGCGCATCGGCCTCGCCGCATTCCTGGAGCATTTTCCCCCGCAGTCGATACGGCTCAGCGAAGGCTTCGTCTACGAGAACGTGCCCGCGTTCTTCGAGACGGGTCCCAAGCGGGTGACGGTGCGGATCAGCCGCTGAGCGCGCGCGTGCTCATGCCCAGTCGACGACCGCGTCCAGGACATCCGGCACGAATGCTTCCAGGCGACGAAGGACGTCGTGGAGCAGCTCGTCCGTGAGGGCCTCGGCGCGCTCGGCGTCGCCGGCCTCGATCGCGTCGACGATGGCTCGATGTGCGCGAAGCACGTCGGCGCGCTCGCTCGGTGGCGTGATCGGGACCGCGAGCCGGTCCCGGTAGAGCTCGAGCAAACCGTTGGCGATGAGCGTCAGGACGCGGTTGCCGCACGCGTCCGTGAGATCGGTGTGGAAGTCGTGCGCCACGTGCGCGTATTCGGCGTCGTCGGTGACGTCGACGAGGGCGGCACGGTCGACGAGCGCGCGAAGTGCAGTCGCGTCGCGCCGTTGCGCCGCGAGCCGCGCTGCGTACGGCTCGAGCTGCAGGCGAGCCTCGATCAGCTCACGGAACGTTGCTCCGGCGAGGCGGAAGAAGAGGCTTGCCATCTCCCCGAACGCGCGACCGGTCACCGTCCCGATCACGGGACCACCGCCCGGGCCGGGCTTCAGGCGCAGGAGGTCGTGCACCTCCAGGACGCGAAGGGCCTCCCGCACCGCGGGGCGTCCGACGCCGTAACGGGCGAGCATCGCCTGCTCGCCGGGAAGCACCTCGCCCGGCTCGAGTCGCTGATCGACGATGTCGCGCACGATCTCGCGCGCCACGACCTCCGCGGTCTTGCGACTGCGTCGCTCGCCGTCCCGACCGAACGGCAAGGCGAAGACCTCGCCAGCGCTCACGGGGTCGACGTGCCGGCCCGGCACGGGAGTGCAAGGACGTTTCCGATATGTGGCAGTTGGAAACGCACCAAATGAGAATAGGATTTCCGGCCCGGGAATGCAATCGTATCGGCACCGCCGTCCTGGCACGCTGGGTGCCCGATCAGGGCGGGGAAGGTCCGCCGAGCCGAGGAGTCGACGTGGTCCGAGCGCTGCACCATCACGGGCGGTGGTTCGAGGAGCTGCAGGTGGGTGACGTGATCCCCCATGCCCTGACCCGCACGGTGACCGAGACCGACAACGTGCTGATGACCACGCTGACGCTCAACCCGGCCCGGCTCCACCTCGACCACGAGTACGCCGCGGCCGCGACCGAGTTCGGCCGGCCCCTCGTCAACAGCATGTTCACGTTGGCCCTGCTGGTCGGTATGTCCGTGCTCGAGAGCACGCACGGCACGACGATCGCGAACCTGGGCTTCGAGGAGGTCACCTTCCCCGCACCGGTGTTCTGCGGTGACACGCTGTACGCGGAGTCGGAGGTCGTCGCGGCCCGGCCGTCGTCGTCGCGTCCCGACGCGGGGATCGTCACGTTCGAGCACCGGGCGTTCAACCAGGACGACACGCTCGTGTGCCGTGCCCGCCGGAACGCGCTCATGCACCGCCGGCCCGTGGAACCGTGAGCGCGGATCAGCCTCTCTGGGTCCCCTCGGCGGAGCGGGCTGCCGCGACCCACCTCGCCCGGTTCGCACGCTTCGCCGCGAAGCGATGCGGTACGACCTTCGACTCGTATCCGGCAGTTCACGAATGGTCGGTGCAGGAACCGGCCGCGTTCTGGGACGCGGTGTGGGAGTTCTGCGCGGTCCCGGGCACACGGGGCAGCGAGCGCGTGGTGGAGGCCGTGGAGCCGTTCTGGAGGACCCGGTTCTTCCCCGATGCAACGCTGAACGTCGCGCAGGCGCTGCTACGCGCACCGAGCGACGAGCCCGCGATCGTCCACGCGCGCGAAGACGGTCTCCGACGATCGCTCACGCGAGCCGAGCTCCATGGGGTCGTGTCGCGTGTCCAGCAGGCGCTGCGAGCTGCGGGCGCCGGCCCGCACGATCGCGTCGCGGCATGGATGCCGAACGCCCCGGAGACCTACGCGCTCATGCTCGGCGCGGCGAGTTTGGGCGCCGTGTTCTCGTCGACATCTCCCGATTTCGGCGTCGAGGGTGTCGTCGACCGCTTCGGTCAGATCCAGCCCACGGTTCTCGTCGCGGTCGACGCGTATCTCTACGGCGGGAAGCGCTTCGAGTGCCTCGACCGCCTGGAACAGATCCGTGAGCGCCTGCCGTCGGTGACCACGACGGTCGTGTTCGAGTACGTCGACCCGGCGCCCGCCGTCGACCACGTCCGCGACGCGGTCACCTGGAGCGAGTGGCTCGCGCCGTACGCCGACGCGCCCGTCGAGTTCGAGCCGTTGCCGTTCGACCACCCCTGGTACGTGCTGTTCTCGTCGGGGACGACGGGCGCGCCGAAGTGCATCGTGCACCGCGCCGGAGGCGTGCTGCTCAAGCACCTCTCCGAGCAGCAGTTGCAGTGCGACGTCCGTCCCGGTGACCGGGTCTGTTACTTCACGACCGCGGGCTGGATGATGTGGAATTGGCTGGCTTCCGTGCTCGCCAGCGACGCGACCGTCGTCGCGTACGACGGTTCGCCGGCGTACCCGAGCCGCACCACGCTCTTCGACCTCACCGACGAGCTCGGCATCACGCTGTTCGGCACGTCGGCCCGCTTCCTCGACGAGCTGCGCAAGGCCGGTACGCGGCCTGTCGACACGCATGACCTCTCCTCCGTACGCACCGTCACGTCGACCGGCTCGCCACTCGTTCCCGAGGGTTTCGCGTACGTCTACGACGCGATCAAACGCGACGTTCACCTCGCGTCGATCTCGGGTGGGACCGATCTGTGTGGGTGTCTCGTCGGCGGCGACCCGACCGGTCCGGTGTGGGCGGGCGAGATCCAGCGACCGTCGCTCGGCATGGCGATCGCCGTGGTCGGCGACGCCGGCGAGCGTCTGGCGGCAGGACAGCGGGGCGAGCTCGTGTGTGAGGCGGCGTTCCCGTCCATCCCGCTCGGCTTCCTCGACGATCCCGGCGACGCCCGGTTCCGGGCCACGTACTTCGAGCGCTTCCCGGGTCGGTGGCACCAGGGCGACTTCGCCGCGTGGACCGAACACGGTGGAGTGGTGATCCACGGTCGTTCCGACGCGACGCTCAACCCGGGCGGGGTGCGGATCGGCACCGCCGAGATCTACCGACAGGTGGAGACCGTTCCGGAAGTGGCGGACTGCCTCGTCATCGGTCAGCAGTGGGACGGCGACACGCGCATCGTCATGTTCGTCGTCATGCAACCCGATGCGTCGCTCACGCCCGAACTGCAGGCCGAGATCCGGCGGCGGATCCGAACGGGCGCGTCGCCGCGTCACGTGCCGGCGAAGATCGTCGCCGTTCCCGAGCTCCCACGAACCAGGAGCAACAAGCTCAGCGAGCTGGCCGTCCGCGACGTCGTCCACGGCCGGCCCGTGGCGAACACCGAAGCATTGGCCAATCCCGACGCGCTCGCGTACTTCCGCGATCTCGGGGAGCTGCGGACGTGAGCCGGATGCGAAGTCTGCTCACAGTTCCGGGGAACCGCCCTGATGTCGCGGCGAAGGTGCCGCGCTGCGCACCGGACGCCGTGTTCCTCGACCTGGAGGACGCGGTGCCTGCGGGCGCGAAGCAGCAGGCACGGGCTGCGACCCGGTCGGCAGCCGAAGATCTCATGCGTGCGAATTCCGGTCTGGCCGTCTTCGTCCGCGTCAACGCGATCAGCACACCGTGGTTCGAGGGCGACATTGCAGAAGCCTTGCTCCCCGCGCTGGCGGGGGTGGTCGTCCCCAAGCTGGAGTCGCAGCCGGACGTCGCGGCTGTCGCCGAGTCGCTCCGGCGTGCCGGCTGCGCGGACCTGCCGGTGATGGCGGGCATCGAGACCGCCCGAGGCGTCGCTCAGGCGGAGGACGTGCTGCGTGGTCCGGTCCGATGGTGCTACTTCGGCGCCGAGGACTTCGTCGCCGACATGGGCGGCGTTCGGACGCCGGCGAACCTCGAGGTGCTGTACGCACGGTCGCGTGTGGCGCTCGCGGCGCGCCTCGCGGACGTTCATGCCATCGACCAGATCGTCGCCGACTTCCGTGACGACGCGCGTTACCTCGCCGACGCGTCGGAGGGACGCGCTCTCGGATACCGGGGCAAGCTGTGCATCCATCCCCGCCAGGTGCCGCTCGCACACCGGGCCTTCAGCCCCTCGGAGGACGAGGTCGATCGCGCGCGGCGCCTGCTCGCCGCGTACGAGGCGGCAGCAGCCCGAGGAGAGGCCGCGCTGGCCTTCGAGGGCGAGATGGTCGACGAGCCGATGGCGCGCCGGGCGCGCGCGACGTTGGAGGCCGCGCTCGAGGAGTGAGCGGCGGCCCCGAGGTGTGTCGCGTTTCGGGGATTCCTTGTGTGCTCCGATGGGCAGAACCGCCCGCGAAGCAATTGGTGACGTGCAACCGCACCGCGAGGGCCGCTGCGGGAGGCAGGCATGGGTGATCCGCGCCTGGGTGTCGTCGCGATCACGCACAACCGTTGCGCGGAACTGCTACGCACGGTCGAGCAGATGCAAGCGCTGCCGGAGGCGCCCCCCATGGTGGTGGTCGACAACGGCTCGACCGACGGAACCGCGGACGCGGTCGCGGAGCGCTTCTCCGAGGTGCGACTCATCCGGCTGAAACGGAACGTCGGTGCTGCGGCACGCAACGTGGGCGTTGCCGAGCTCGACCGACCGTACGTGGCCTTCTGCGACGACGACACCTGGTGGGAGTCGGGATCGCTGCGGTGCGCCGCAGACGTGCTGGAGACGCACGCCGACATCGCCGTGATCACGGGTCGGATCGTCGTCGAGCCCGATGGCCGCGAAGACCCGATCTGTGTCGAGCTCCGGGACTCTCCGCTGCCTCGGCCGCCTGGCTCGCCGGGACCGATGCTGTTGAGCTTCCTCGCGGGCGCGTCGATGGTTCGGCGGCGGAGCTTCGTCGAAGCCGGCGGCTTCGACCGTCGCTTTCTCATCGGTGGCGAGGAACAGCTCCTCGCGTGCGACCTCGCGTCACGGGGATGGCAGATGGTCTACGTGCCCGACGTCGTGGTGCACCATTGGCCGTCGCGGCAACGCGATGCACATCTTCGCCGACGGCAGGGAATCCGCAACACGATGTGGTTCTGGTGGCTCCGCCGGCCTGCGCGCGCTGCGTTCAGCCGTACCCTCCATCTGGTGCGAACCGCCCCGCACGATCGCGTCACGCTCTCCGCGATCGCCGACGCGCTCGCGGGTGCGCCGTGGGTCCTGCGCAGCCGGCGAGTCGTGCCGCACCATGTCGAAGAGGGTCTACGCCTTCTGGACGAACCACAGAAGACGTCGCGCGCTCGACGGTATGTCTCCTGAACGATGCGCCGCGTGAGACCGATCGGTCACGTCGCGACCGCGAGCTCGTCGACGAGGTCGGCCACCGACTCGACGACGCGTGACGGCTGGTACGGGTAGCGGTCGATCTGCTCGCGGCTCGTCACGCCGGTCAACACGAGGATCGTCTGGAGGCCCGCCTCGAGCCCGGCGATCACGTCGGTGTCCATGCGGTCGCCGATCATGGTCGTGGTCTCGGAATGCGCCTCGATCGCGTTGAGTGCCGAGCGCATCATCAGCGGGTTCGGCTTCCCGATGTAGTACGGCTCGACGCCGGTGGCCCGGCTGATCAGTGCGGCCACGGACCCGGTCGCGGGCATCGGTCCGGTCGGACCGGGTCCGACCGTGTCGGGATTCGTCGCGATGAAGCGCGCTCCTTTCACGATCAATTGGATCGCCTTCGTGATCCGCTCGAAGCTGTAGGTCCGTGTCTCGCCGAGCACGACGTAGTCGGGGTCCCGGTCGTTGAGTGTGTATCCGATCGTGTAGAGCGAAGTCGTCAGGCCGGCCTCACCGACGACGAATGCGCTCCCACCCGAACGCTGCTCGTCGAGGAAGTGCGTGGTCGCGAGCGCCGAGGTCCAGATCGAATCCTCCGGCACGTCGAGTCCAGCGAGCGCAAGGCGGGCTGCGAGATCACGGCGCGTGTACATCGAGTTGTTCGTCAGGATCAGGAACGGGATCCGGAGCTCTTGGAGACGGCGGAGGAAATCGACCGCGCCCGGTATGACGTGGTCCTCGCGGATCAGGACACCGTCCATGTCCATCAGCCAGGAGCGGGTCACTCGTTCACTCATGTCGAGCACCAACCTTCCGGCGTCAGCCCGGACCGGCCGACCCCATCGGCGTCCGGTGCATCGGCACGCGGCCTCGCGGCTGCTGCAGCTCACCTCGCGGCGGCGCCGGCGGGATCGGTCGCACCACGGGGTCGCCCTTCGACACGGTGAACGTCTCGCCGTGGTGCGAGATCTCGACCGCCTCGCCCATCACGAGCGAGTACGTGGCGGAGGTGTTGTTCGCGTCGACCTGGAGTCGTCCGTTCCTGCACGCGATGGTGAACACGAGCCGCGTCAGCCCGTCCGGTAGACGCGGCGCGAAGCGGAGTCTCCCGTCGTTGTCGCGCAGACCGCCGAAGCCTCTGACCAGAGCGATCCACGTTCCGGCCAGCGCCGCGAGATGCAACCCCTCAGCTGTGTTGTCGTTGAGGTCGTCGAAGTCGACGAGTGCGCTCTCGGCCAGGTAGTCGTAGGCGAGCCGCAGGTGTCCGGTCTCGGCGGCCATCACCGCTTGGCCGCACGCCGACAGCGACGAGTCGCGCAC
>CAZJSY010000131.1:4980-9260 GCA_964548555.1 uncultured Burkholderiales bacterium | reverse complement strand
CGTCCCTCCGACCTCGAGCTCGCGACGGCGGCGCGTGCTGCAGCCGACCGGGCCACGCGCCTGCTCGGCGCCGCGCAGCCGCCGTCGCGTCGGATACCGGTGGTGTTCGACCCGCTCGTCACCGCGTCCCTGCTCGGCATCGTCGGCTCCGCGTTGAGCGGCGAAGCCGTGCTCAAAGGGCGTTCGCTCTTCGTCGGGCGAGACGGGGAACAGGTCTCCGCGCCCGGGGTCACAATCATCGACGACCCCACTCTGCCCGATGCGTACGGGGCGTCCACCCACGACTCCGAAGGCGTTCCCACTCGCCGCAACGAGCTCATCGTCGACGGCGTACTGCGCATGTTCCTGCACAACGTCTACACGGGCCGGCGCGCGGGTACCGCGACGACCGGTTCGGCGGTGCGCGGCTTCAAGTCGACGCCCGGCGTCGGCGCGCGTGCGCTGCACCTTCGTCCCGGCACGCTCTCGCTCGAGCAGATCCTTGCGTCGGTGCCCGAGGCGTTGTACGTGCAGTCGGTGAGCGGGCTGCACTCGGGAACCAACCCCGTCAGCGGCGACTTCTCGGTCGGTGCGACGGGTCTCATGGTGCGTGGCGGCGCGTTCGCGGAGCCGGTGCGCGAGATCACCGTTGCGTCGACGATCCAGCGCATGTTGAGCGACGTCGTACACGTCGGTGCCGATCTGACGTGGCTCCCCGGAGGAGCCGCGGGTGTGACGCTGCTGGTCGGCGAGATGCAGATGAGCGGGCACTGACCGAAACACAGACCGCCAGTTGGACGAAGAGTCGCTGTGTGAGCGAGCAAGTGTCCCAACCGGGGGAGGGTTTGGTCAGGCGGTGGTCGCGGTGAGCGTGCCGCGGCGGCGCAGGACGGCGTCGAGCTCGGCCAGCGCGGCCCAGGGATCGTCGCCGAAGAGGACGACCTCCATCCCGAGATGACGGGCCGCGGCCACGTTGTCGGTGTTGTCGTCGACGAACACGCAACGCGGCGCGGCGACACCCAGACGCTCGCACGTGAGCTCGTAGATCCGCGGGTCGGGCTTGCGCATGCGGACCTCGCTCGAGTCGACGACGACTTGGAACAGCTCGTCGACGGGGAACGTCGTGCGCCAGTGGTCGCCCCACTCCTTCACGTTGTTGGTGAGCAACGCGAGCTTCAGTCCGTCGGCTCTCAGCGCGCGAGCACGGTGCACGACCGGCCAGTGGACACCCATCGGCATGTCGGCGGTGAAGCGGCGGTACGCGTCGAAGTCGATCGGCTTGCCGAGCACAGCAGGCGCACGTTCGGTGACGCGCGCGAAGTAGTCCTCGAGACTGAGCTCGCCGATCTCGAGGCGGTGCCAGTCGTGCGTGACCGCGTGGGCCGCCTCGGGGACGGAGTCGAGCGTGACGGGCGGCCCGTCGCGCAGCACCTCTCGGCCTACGACGCCGATGTACGCGGTCTCGCCGAACAACAGTTCGAGCACTGAGCCCTGCGGGTAGCCCATGTCGGCTTCGAAGCGCCCGATGCCCCGGAACAGCGGGCTCGAGATCACACCTCCGTAATCGAAGATGACGCCTTCGATCGGTGCGTGCATCAGGCGAAGCGGATGATGCTGATCGCCCCGGCCACGATGCAGTAGACGCCGAACGGCCACAGCGTCCGGGTCTGGAAGAAGCGCACGAGGAAGCGCACCGCGACGTAGGCCGCAAGACCGGCGCACACCGCGGCGACGAACGATTGACCCCGCACGTTGTCCCCGAGCGGACCGAACAGATCGGGAATCTTGTACAAGCCCGCGCCGAGGATGATGGGCGTGGCGAGCAGGAACGAGAACCGCGCCGCGTCCTCGTGATCGAGACCTCGAACGAGACCGGCGACCATCGTGACGCCGGAACGGCTGATCCCGGCGAACAGCGCGGCGATCTGCGCGACGCCGACGACGCCGGCTTCCTTGAAGTCGAGGGTGTCGAGACGCCGGCCTGGCTCGCGCGACGTCGTCGACTGGGGGTAACGCGCCGCGAGCTCGTGCACCGCCTCGCTCCGGCGGCGGACGCGGTCGCCGGCGAGCAGGATGAAGCCGTTCACCACGAGGAAGCATGCGGCGGCGAGGGTCTTCGCGAAGACCACGCGCAGCTCGTGCTCGAGGACCAGGCCGAAGACGGCCGCGGGGATGGTCGCCGCGATGAGCAGCCACGCGAGCCGCTCGTCGGGTGTCTCGATGCGGCGGGTGACGAGCGTACGGAAGAACCCGCGGATGATGCGGACCCATTCGTCGCGGAAGAAGATCAGCAGGGCGATCGCGGTCCCGACATGGACCGCGACCAGGAACGCCAGCCAGAAGCTCTCCGTCTGGGACTGGACCTTCACGAGGTTGTCCCACCCGAGCCAGCCTGGCAGCAACACCGAGTGTCCGAGGCTGGAGATGGGGAACAGCTCCGTGACTCCTTGGAGCAGTCCCATGATGACGGCTTGGAGGTAACTCACCCTCGGGCATCCCCTCTCGACTCGCCCGAGGCGCCGCCGCGCCGGGCCGGAAGCGGTCGGAGCATGGTAGGCCGCCCTGACGGCACCGCCCGACAGGCTCCGACGCGGGCACGCCGGAAGTGGCTCAGCCGGGGAAGGGCACGGCGGGCGCGTCCTCGGGCGGGGTGGCTGCCAGTGCCACCGTGCCGGTCGCGGCCGCGAACGCCAACCGCTTGGCGTGTTCAGAGGGCACGAGCAGCGTCACCCCGACACGCTCGGGATGGGTGGCGGTGTCGGAGGGCTCCGTACCGGCGTCGACCGCGATCACGGGCACCCTCTCCGCGACGGTCAGCGTCGGGTCGGTGTCGGCCGGCACGGACCCGGCCGGGAAGGTGACGAACACGTCGACGATGTCGCCGGCCCGCGGCTTGAGCCCGTTCGCCACGACGACGCGCATCGCCCGGCGCCCGGGCGGGACGACGCCGTCACGGCCGTCACGCGTCCGCGAGGTGAGATGGCGCTCGCTGACGACCGCACCGGACAGGACTGGCACGGTGACGACGCGGCCGACCGCGCTGGCCGGGTCGACGATCGCGTCCCGAGGCGCGCCGTCACCCCTCACCTTGATCACACGGAGATCGGTGGGCGCGACGACGGTGCCCAATGGAAGGTCGTGACTGGCCACCACGACCGCGTGCAGCCGGCCGTAGCGCGTGTCTTGGCGGTGCAATGACGCGAGCGTGCTGCCGATCGAGACGGTCGTAACGATCGCGACGACGACCGCTGCCGCCCAGAAGAGGACGGCACGTGGAGAACGGCGGAACATCGACTGCCTCCGGGCGCGACGAACGAGCTCGGGGAAGCCGACGGGGGGAGCGGCGAGGTCGCCCGCACCGGCAGGCCGTGCGCGGTGGGTGCGAAGTCGGAGACGTTACTCGGGTCGGTGCTCAGCGGAAAGCGGTCCGCGCGCATTCGTGCAATGGCATCCGCGTTCGTGAGGCACGCGTGGCACGAGCGCGAAGAGCAGGCTCCGGATCAGCTCGAGGTTGCGGTCGAAGAATGCGAACACGGCGTCCTGCGTGACCGGCTCGACGTCGGGATCGTCGTCGACGCCCGTGTCGTAGTCGGTGATGAGGGCGATGCCCGTGTAGCAGAGCCCGAGCTCCCGGGCGAGGAACGCCTCGGGATACTGGGTCATGTTGACGACTTCCCAGCCCTGCGATCGGTACCAGCGCGACTCGGCACGCGTCGAGAAGCGCGGGCCCTGCACCACGACGACGGTCCCGGTCGGGTGCACGCGCACGCCGAGGTCGCTGGCGGTCTTGAAGGCCAGCGCCGACAACTCGGGGCAGTACGGGTCGGCTGCGGTGGGGTGGTAGGGAACCGGTCCTTCGTAGAAGGTGTCGGGCCGTCCCCACGTGCGGTCGACGAACTGGTCGACCACCACGAAGTCGCCGGGGTGCACGTGCGGCTGCAGGGAACCGGCCGCGAAGGGACCGACGACCCGGGTCACACCGAGCGAGCGCATCGCCCACAGGTTCGCCCGGTAGTTGACGAGGTGGGGAGGGAACTCGTGCTTCGCGCCGTGCCGCGGGAGGAACGCGACGCGCTGACCGTCGACCGCGCCGAGGTGGACGGGCGCGCTCGGCACGCCGTACGGCGTCTCGACCCTGAGCTCCTCGACGTCGTCGAGGAAGGCGTAGAACCCGGACCCGCCGAAGATGCCGACGTCGGCCGGCGGGTCGCCGCTCACCGCAGTCGTCAGGCGGTCTTGGCCTCGGCCGACTTCGTGGCCGGCTTCGAATCCGACTTGGAGTCCGACTTGGAGTCCGACTT
>CAZJSY010000131.1:0-4880 GCA_964548555.1 uncultured Burkholderiales bacterium | reverse complement strand
CCGACTTCGTGGCCGGCTTCGAATCCGACTTGGAGTCCGACTTGGAGTCCGACTTGGAGTCCGACTTGGAGTCCGACTTCGACGAGGAGCTCTCGCTCGACGAGCCGGAGCCGGTGTCCTTCGCCGGCTCCTTCGAGCGCTTCGAGCTGCCGCCGCGGTTGTCGGTGCGGTAGAAACCCGAGCCCTTGAAGACGATCCCGACCGAGCCCAGCACCTTGTTGAGCTTGCCGCCGCAGGCGTCGTGCTTCTTCAGCGGCTCGTCGTTGAAGGACTGGTACACCTCGATGTGCTCGCCGCACTTGGTGCACCGGTACTCGTACGTCGGCATGGCCGGTGGTCCTCGGTGTCGGGAACTGGACGGGAACTTGTCGTCGGCAGCCGCCTCGGCAGCGCGACCCGGGTCCGTTAGCACTCGCCCGTTCGGACTGCTAATGCTACCTCGTGTTGGAACGCCTCACCATGCCTCGTGATTCCCTCCGCCGGCCCGCGCGTATCGCCGCGATCACGGCAGCGATTGACGAGCGACCCCGGGCGGTGAACCAATGACGGGCGTGGTGGCCGCACTGGCACTCATACCCCTCGCATACCTGCTGGGGACCTTCCCGAGCGCGGTGCTCGTCGCCCGGGCCGGCGGCCACGACGTGTTGCGGGAGGGCTCCGGCAATCCGGGCGCGTCGAACGTGGCGCGCATCATGGGGTGGAAGGCCGGCCTCCTCGTCATGCTGGCCGACTTCGCCAAGGGCGCCCTCGCGGCCGGCGTGGGCCTCGCGCTCGCCGGGCACGCCGGCGCATACCTGCTCGGCATCGCCGCCGTCATCGGCCACATGCTGCCGGTGACCCGCCGGTTCAAGGGGGGCAAGGGCGTCGCCACGGGCGGCGGTGTGCTGGTCGTCGTGTTCCCACTGATCGTGCTGGGCCTCGGTGTGGTGTGGTTCCTCGTCGCCCGGGTGCTCAAGCGCGCGTCCATTGCGTCGTTGCTGATCGCCGTGGCGTTCCCGCTCGCGGTGTGGCTGACGGGGGGAAGCACCCTCGACATCGCAGTGATCACGGCGCTGGCCGTGGTCGTCATCCTCCGTCACGCGTCGAACCTCCGCCGGCTCGTCCGGGGCGAGGAGCACACCCTCGGAGGTCCGTGATCCTGGGCTCCCGAGCTGCACGCGGTCGGTCGGGCGTCCGCGGGTAGGGGTCAACCCCCTGCCCGTCCATGTCGATGGACGCGGGGAGGTACGGTGCGACGGGGTGAGGCGGGCTGACGCGCGTCCACCTTCGGAGACGAGCACAGCCGAGCTCGACCGAGGAGGGAGCTGTGAGCGACAAACCGGTGCGCAAGGCGGTGATCCCGGCCGCGGGACTCGGGACGAGATTCCTGCCCGCGTCGAAGAGTCAGCCCAAGGAGATGTTGCCGGTCGTCGACAAGCCGTCGATCCAGTACGTGGTCGAGGAGGCGGTCGCCGCAGGCATCACCGACATTCTCGTGATCACCGGCCGCGGCAAGCGCGCGATCGAAGATCACTTCGACCGGAACTTCGAGCTCGAGTTCTATCTGGAGCAGAAGGGCAAGCACGACCTGCTGAAGGAAGTGCAGAGCACTTCCGAGATGGCCGCGATCCACTACATCCGCCAGACCGATCCGCTCGGTCTCGGTCATGCCGTGCGAGCCGCGAAAGAACATGTGGGCGACGAGCCGTTCGCGGTGTTGCTCGGCGACGACATCATGGTCGACGACGCGGCGCTGCTGCGATCGATGATCGACGTGTACAACCGCTACGGCCGCTCGGTGCTCGCGCTGAAAGAGGTGACGCGCGAGGAGATCTCGGCCTACGGCGCGGCCGAGCAGGAACCGGTCGAGGACGGCTTGGTGCGCGTTCGTTCGGTCGTCGAGAAGCCTCGTCCGGAAGAGGCGCCGTCGACGCTCGCAGTCATCGGGCGCTACGTCTTCACACCCGAGATCTTCCACGCGATCGATCACATCGAGCCGGGCGCCGGTGGCGAGCTGCAGCTCACCGACGCGATCGGTCTGCTGCTCGAGAGCCAGACGGTGTACGGCCGCACGTTCTCGGAGGGGCGGTACGACATCGGTCAGAAAGTCGACTTTCTCCGGGCGAACGTCGAGCTCGCGCTCGACCGTCCCGACATCGGCCCCGAGCTCGAGACGTTCCTCGTCGATCTGGTCCGCCGGCGCAACCTGCTGTGAGGGACGCGGTCATCCGTCGGAAGGCGGGATGGTGATCTCCCTCGACGAAGCGCGGGCTGCGGTGCTCGAGGCGGTCGCGCGTCTCGACGTGCGAAGCGTTCCGATCCGTCGCGCGAGCGGTCTCGTCCTCGCGCAGCAGGTCGTCGCGCGTGAACCGGTGCCACCGTTCGCAAATTCCGCGATGGACGGGTACGCCGTACGAGCGGACGACACCGTCGATGCTTCGGTCCCGTCCCCGGTACGCCTTCGGGTGGTCGACGAGCTCCCTGCGGGTCGTGCGCCATCGCGCGCGGTCCAAGCCGGCGAAGCGATCAGGATCATGACGGGAGCACCGGTTCCCGACGGCGCCGACGCCATCGTGATGGTGGAGCGCACGGAGCGCGACGGCGACGCCGTGCTCGTGCACGAGGCCGCGACCTTGGGGGATCACGTGCGCGGAGCGGGCGGCGATCTCGAGGCCGGCCAAGTGGTGTTCGACCGTGGCACGGTGCTCGGTCCCGCGCACGTCGGGGTGCTCGCGAGCCTCGGGTACGCCGAGGTCGACGTCGTTCCCCGCGTCAAGGTCGGCGTGCTTGCGACCGGCGACGAGTTGGTGGAGGGCGAAGAACCGCTCTCGCCCGGACAGATCCGCGACGCGAACCGTCCGATGTTGCTCGCGCTCGTCGAAGAGGCCGGTTGTGAAGCGCGCGACCTCGGGATCGCGCGTGACGACGAGGACCTGATCCATCGCACGCTGGAAGACGCGTTCGCGAGCTGCGACGCCGTGATCACGAGCGGCGGCGTGTCGGTCGGCGACTACGACTTCGTGAAGGCCGCGCTCGATCGCTTCGGCGTGTTGCAGTGGTGGCAGGTCGCGATCAAGCCGGCGAAGCCGTTCGCCTTCGGCGTCGTCGAAGGTGTGCCCGTCTTCGGTCTGCCCGGCAACCCGGTGTCCGCGCACGTGAGCTTCGAGCTCTTCGCGCGACCCGCGCTCCTGCAGATGATGGGCAGACCGTCGCGTTTCCGTCCCGAGATCCAGGCGGTCGCGAAGCACGCTATGGACCGCAAGCCCGACGGGAAGTTGCACCTCGACCGCGTGTGGGTCGACCGCGAAGGCGGGCAGTACGGCGCGGCACGTACGGGTTCACAGGCGAGCAACGTGTTGTCGGCGATGGCACTCGCGAACGGGCTCGCGCTGTTGCCCGACGGCGACGGTGTGCCGGAGGGCGGGGACGTCACCGTGATGCGCCTCGACTGGCCCGCGGACCACTAGGGCGTCCGAGTCGCGTGCAGCCCGGGTACCGGGTCCGGACACAGGAGCGCCCGGGAACCCGCGAGCAGGTCCCCGGGCGCTTCTACCGCAGCCCCCAAGCGCGATCTGATGACGTGTCGTGACGCGGCCTACGGCGCCGCGCCGGCGACGATTTCGACCGTCGCGGTGGCCCCCGCGTCGATCGTCGTGCGAACACCGGTGAGCGTGCCGTTCTCCGCGACCGGTTGCCCGCCGTCGACGGAGCGCAGCGTGGCCGGAGCGACGGGGCGCTCGGTCGCGGTACAGGTGGAGCCGGGGCTCACGTCGAGCGTGTGGGTCCAGTCCTGCCCCGGCCCGGCCTGCACGTCGAAGCGCTGTGCGCTGCTGGCGCCGATCGCGGCCTGCCCGACCTTCGTGATCGGTGACTCGCAGGTGACCTCGACCGTCGCCGTCACGGGCGCATCCACCGCCCGCGAGCGCACGATCAGGCGGCTGCCGGGCGCAGGCGCAGCCTGTGAGTGGCGCACCGTATCGGGACCGCAGGCGGCGAGGCCGGCGACGAGGGCCGCGGCGGTCACCAACGTGGAGAGCGTCACGCCCCGTGTCGTGCGGCCTGGGATGTGGTCGAACGCGCGCATATCGGTCCCTTGTGTCCGTCTGGGGCCGGTTTCGCGCTGGCTCCTCGCAGGCTCCGCGACCAACTGCCGCCTGCGGATCGACGCCACCCCGATCCGATCGAGCAGTCGACGTTGTGTCTGCAACTGCCGTCACGTCTTGGTCATGAGACCACGTACGTACCCCGATGACAACCGGGCCATTCGGCCTAGACGGCGGTCCGTCTAACCTCGTCTCGTGACCATCGTGCGGACGAAGCTTCGCCCTGGGCGGACGCCCGGGAGGGCGCGGCCCGAGGGAGCCGTGTGATGGTGAGCACGGACGCTCCGCTCGTGGACCCGTTCGGGCGGCGGGTCAAGGACCTGCGCCTGTCGGTGACGGATCGCTGCAATTTCCGCTGCACATACTGCATGCCCGAAGAAGGCATGAGGTGGCTCCCTCGCGACGAGGTCCTCACCTACGAGGAGCTCGCCCGGGTTGCCCGGGTGTGCGTCGAGCGGTTCGGCTTCGAGGCCATCCGCATCACCGGCGGCGAACCGACGGTCCGTTCCCACCTGACGCGTCTTCTCGAGATGCTGGCGCCGCTGGGTGTCGATCTCGCGATGACCACCAACGGCGTGAAGCTGCCCGAGCTCGCGCACGATCTCGCGGCCGCCGGGCTCCGGCGGGTCAACGTGTCGCTCGACAGCCTCCGCCCCGACGTGTTCCGCCGGCTGACCCGCCGCGACGATCTCCACCGGGTGCTCGCCGGCATCGACGCCGCGCTCGAGGCCGGACTCGCCCCGGTGAAGGTCAACTGTGTCGTGATGCGGGGCGTCAACGACGACGAGGTGGTCGACC
>CAZJSY010000130.1:0-9335 GCA_964548555.1 uncultured Burkholderiales bacterium | reverse complement strand
CCGCCCGCGCCCGGTCGTGGCGCGCCGCCGCCGCTGCGCAGCGCATCGGGCAAGGTGATCCCGCCGCCTCCCGGCGGACGCGTCATCCCGCCTCCCCCCGGACAGCCCCGCGGACCGGGGGGCCCCGGCTCGAGCGGTGGTCGTACCGGCGGGCCCGGCGGTCCGCCGCGTACCGGCGGAGGATTCCGTCCCGGTGGTGCGGGCGGGGGTGGCGCGCGCACGGGTGGTGGCTTCGGCCGTCCGGGCGGCGGTGGCGGTGGCCCCGGTGGTGGCGGTTTCGGTCGCGGCGCCCCCGGCGGTGGTCCCGGTGGCGGACCCGGCGGCCGGGGCGGACCCGGTGGCGGCTTCGCGGGTCGTGGCCGGCCCGGCGGGCAGCGCCCGCGGCGCAAGAAGCGGCGTCGTACCTTCGAGGACCTCGGGCCCGCGTCCATGCCGCAGCTCACCCCCAAGGACGCGCCCGTTCCCGAGGGTGAGATCGTCATCCCCCGCGGCATCACGCTGCAGGAGCTGGCGCCCAAGCTGAATCGAACCACCGCCGATCTCGTCCGCATCCTGTTCGACGCAGGCGAGATGGTGACCGGCACGCAATCGCTCGCCGACGAGATGGTCGAGCTGATCGCGGAGGAGCTCGGCGCCGAGGTGCTGCTGGTCGAGCCGGGCCAAGAGGCCGAGCTCGAGCTGCAGGCGCTCCTCGGTGAAGACGACGAAGACGACGAGGCGTTGCTCGAAACACGCGCGCCGGTCGTCACGGTCATGGGCCACGTCGACCATGGAAAGACGACGCTGCTCGACCGCATCCGTTCGGCGAACGTCGTCGCGGGCGAGGCCGGTGGCATCACCCAACACATCGGTGCGTACCAGGTCGTGAAGAACGATCGCCCGATCACGTTCATCGACACCCCGGGTCACGAGGCGTTCACCGCCATGCGCGCGCGTGGTGCGCAGGCAACCGACATCGCGATCCTCGTTGTGGCCGCCGACGACGGTGTCATGCCACAGACGATCGAGGCGATCAACCACGCGCGCGCGGCTGAGGTTCCGGTCGTCGTCGCCATCACGAAGGTCGACCGCGACAACGCGGATCCCACACGTGTCCGTCAGCAACTCGTGGAGCAGGAGCTCGTTCCCGAGGAATGGGGTGGCACGACGATCGTCAACGAGGTGTCGGCACCGGAAGGGATCGGCGTCGACGAGTTGCTCGAGTCGATCATCCTCGTCGCCGATCTGGAAGACCCGCCGCTCGCGGCGAACCCGAAGGCTCCCGCACGGGCGTTCGTGCTCGAGTCGAACCTTGACGCCGGTCGTGGCCCTGTGGTGACCGCGCTCGTCGAACGAGGCACGTTGCGCATCGGTGACCCGATCGTCGCCGGCTCCGGATGGGGTCGTGTCCGCGCCATGTTCGACGATGCCGGACGACAGGTCGCGGAAGCGGGACCGTCGGTTCCCGTCGAGGTGCTCGGTCTCGACGACGTGCCGCTCGCGGGCGACGAACTTCGTGTCGCGCCCGACGAGAAGACCGCGCGCACGGTCGCGGAGGCCCGCGGCCGTCGCCGCCGCGCCGCGAGCATGGCGCATCCGATGTCGCTCGCGGGCGGAGCCCGACTCGAAGACATCTTCGCGATGGTGCAGCGCGGCGAGGTCGCCACGCTGAACCTCGTGCTGAAGGCGGATGTGCAGGGCTCGCTCGAGGCGCTCACCGACGCGCTGCGCCGCATCGACCAGGAGCGCGAAGAGGTGCGCCTCTCGTTCGTGCACCGGGCTGTCGGCGGGATCAGCGAGTCCGACATCGACCTGGCCGCGGTGTCCAACGCCACGGTGATCGGATTCAACGTCCGCCCCGATCGCAAGGCGCGCGAACGTGCCGAGCAGGAGGGTGTGGAACTCCGGCTCTACGAAGTGATCTACCAGGTTCTCGACGACGTGAAGAACGCGCTGCTCGGTCTGCTCAAGCCCGAGTTCGAGGAGATCGTCACCGGCGATGCCGAGGTGCGCGAGATCTTCAGCATTCCTCGCGTCGGCAGGGTCGCCGGGTGTTACGTGCTCAACGGCACGATCACCCGCGGCTCGAAGGTCCGATTCCTGCGCGAGGGCACGATCATCTGGAAGGGATCGATCGCGTCGCTGCGCCGGTTCAAGGAAGACGTGCGCGAGGTCAACTCGGGCTTCGAGTGCGGTATCGGGCTCGAGAACTTCCAGGACCTCAAGCCCGGCGACGTGATCGAGACGTACGACCTGCGCGAGGTCGCTCGAACCTGACGGCACCTCGCGTCCGAAGACGGCTTGCGAGGATGGACCCATGCACGCGGCGGCGATCTGCTTCGATCTCCACGTGCCCGAGAGTCGGTCGTTGAAGGCGAAACGCTCCGCCGTGCGTCCGATCGTCGAGGGGTTGCGTCATCGCTTCCATGTCTCGGTGGCCGAGGTCGACCATCAGGACCAGTGGCAGCGGGCGGCCATCGCGGTGGCCGTGGTCGCCGAGAGCAGCGGGCAGCTCGACCGGCTGCTGGACTCGGTGGAGCGGTTCGTCGCCGCCGCGCCCGACGTCGAGTTGATCGACCGGCAGACCGCATACCTCGAAGACCGGGAAGGGAGCGCATGGTGAGCCGACGCCAGCACGGGACACGTCGGTATCCGCGAACGGCGCGCGTGAACGAGGTCGTCCGCGAGGTGCTCGCCGACGAGGTGGAGCGCCTCTCCGACCCGCGCCTCGAGCTCGTCACCCTGACCGGCGTCGAGGTGAGTAACGATCTGCGGGAAGCGACGGTCTACTATTCGACGCTTGGCTCGAGTGACGACGCGGCGGCGGCTCTGCGCTCGGCGGCACCGCATCTGCGAACCGTGCTCGGGCGTGAAGTGCGACTGAAATACCTGCCCAGGCTCTCGTTCACCGAGGACCCGGGTGTGGTGCAGGGGCGTCGGGTCGAGGAGATCCTGCGGGACCTCCACCGGCACGACCGGCCCCTCGACGGTGAGACCTAGCGGAGGCGACCGTGAGCGCGTCGACGACGGCCGGGAGCGCAGAGCCCGTGAACACGGCGCTCGATCGCGCCGCGTGGGCCATCGACCGCGCCGAATCCGTGGCGCTCGCGTGCCATGTCAGCCCCGACGGCGACGCGCTCGGCTCCATGCTCGGCATGTACCACGCGCTGCGCGCGGCGGGGCGTCCGGTCGTCGCGTCGTTCCCGAACCCGTTCGTCGTCGCGCCGCACTATCGCGACTTCCCCGGCCTCGAACTGCTCACACCGCCCCACGACTTCCCGGCAGAGCCGGCCGTGATGGTCACGTTCGACTGCGGCTCGCTCGGGCGCCTCGGGGATCTCGAGCCGAGCGCCAAGGCCGCGGGCGAGCTCATCGTCGTCGACCATCACGTCTCCAACGACCTCTACGGATCGATCAACGTGATCGACCCCGATGCCGCTGCGAGCGGGGTGCTCGTGCGCCGGTTGATCGATCGGCTCGGTCTGCCGCTCCAGCGCGACGCGGCCCTCTGTCTCTACGCCGCACTGGTGTGCGACACCGGACGTTTCCAGTACGACACGACGACTCCCGAAGTGTTCGACCTGGCCCGCGAGCTCGTCGCGTTCGACGTCCCGGTGTCGAAGTTGTCTCGCACGCTGTTCGAGGAGCACCGGTTCGCGTACCTGCAACTGCTCGGTGAGGCCCTCGCGAACGCCGAGCTCGTGCCCGACGAGCGCTTCGTGTGGACGGCGGTCAGGCAAGACATGCTCGTGCGCCACGGCGTCACCATCGAAGAGGTCGAGGGCCTGATCGACATCCTCCGCCGCACGTCCGAGGCCGAGGTGACGTGCGTGTTGAAGGAAGAGGTGGATCACACCGTGCGGGTGAGCCTGCGTTCGCTGGGCGACGTCGACGTCCGTCGCATCGCCGAGCAGCATCACGGCGGCGGTCATCGGTTCGCCGCCGGCTTCACTTCGACGGACGACATCGCGACGATCGTTCACAGCATTCGCGCCGCACTCTGAGGCGCGCGGATGTGTGCGGGGACCGCAGCCAGCGGAGGCGACGGCATCTCCGGTCTTCTCGTCGTCGACAAGCCGGCCGGATGGACGTCGCACGACGTCGTGGCGAAGCTGCGTGGCGCCGTCGGTCAGCGTCGCATCGGCCATGCCGGCACGCTCGATCCCGACGCGACCGGCGTCCTGCTCGTCGGTCTCGGTCGCGTCACGAGACTGCTGCGCTACCTCCAGGAAGGCACGAAGGCGTACCGGGGCGAGGTCGTCTTCGGGATCGCCACCGACACGCTGGACGCGGGCGGGACCCTCGTGCGAGAGGTGCCGATGGTGCTGCAACGGGGCGACGTCGAGACCGCCGCGGCGCGTTTTGTCGGCGACATCGAGCAGGTGCCACCGATGGTGTCGGCCGTGAAGGTGGGCGGGCGCCGTCTGCACGAGCTCGCCCGTGCCGGCAAGGAGGTCGAGCGCGCGCCGCGGCGCATACGCATCGAGAGCATCTCGGTGGAGGCGTTCACTCCGGGGCCGCCTCCGGTCGCCACACTCTCGGTGCGGTGCAGCTCCGGGACCTATATCCGGACGCTCGCGGCCGACCTCGGTGAATCCCTCGGCGGGTGCGCACACCTGCGCGCACTCAGGCGCCGCGCGGTCGGCTCGTTCACGCTGACCGAGGCGCACACGCTCGAGGAGATCCTCGTCGATCCGACGCGCTACGTGCTCGACCCGGCGGCTGCCATGCAGGACCTCACGCAGGTCGTCGTCGACGATCACGACGCACGCGCGATTTCCTACGGGCAGATGCTGCCGACGGAGCGCCTCGGCGCCGAAGGCGACGAGCCGGGTCCGTTCGCGCTGATCGACGCACGTGGTGAACTGCTCGCGGTGTACGAGCGCCGCGGTTCCCTCACGAAGCCGTCGGTCGTGCTCGCACCCGCCGGTGTCGACCACGGGAGCGAGCGCGCCTGATGCGGGTCGTTCGCAACCTCGAAGACGTGAGCCACGTGAGCGCCGGGAGTGTCGTGACGATCGGCGCCTACGACGGCGTGCATCGCGGTCATCAACGGGTGCTTCACCTCGTGCGCGAGCTCGCGGCCGCGCGCGGTCTCGAGGCCGCGGTCGTGACGTTCGATCGCCACCCTGCGCAGGTCGTTCGGCCGGAATCCGCGCCGAAGCTGCTCACCAATCTCGACCAGAAGCTCGAGCTGCTCGACGCGACCGGCGACGTCGACGTCTGCTGCGTGCTCACCTTCGACGAACACCGCAGCCAGGAGACGGCGGAGGAGTTCGTCACCGAGGTGCTCGTCGAACGACTGCGCGCGCGGCTGGTCGTCGTGGGCGAAGACTTCCATTTCGGTTACAAGCGCGGCGGTAACGTGCCCTTGCTCGGGCGCATGGGAGCAGAGCTGGGCTTCGAGGTGATCGGGCTCGGTCTCGTCGCGGTCGAAGGCGATCCTGTCGGCACGATCTACTCCTCGACGCGTATCCGTCAGCTGCTCGCGGAGGGCGACGTCGCGCAGGCGACGCGACTGCTCGGCCGCCCTCATGAGGTATTCGGGACGGTCGTCGAGGGTGACCGGCGCGGTCGGACTCTTGGCTTCCCGACCGCGAACCTCGCGGTGCCGGCCGAGATCTGCCTGCCCGCCGACGGCATCTACGCGGGAACGTTCGTGGCCGACGACGGCGTCGCGCGCCCAGCCGCGATCTCGCTGGGTCGCCGGCCGACCTTCTACGAGCACGCCGACACGTCACTGCTCGAGGCGTACGTCCTCGACTTCGAGGGTGACCTCTACGGTCAGCGCGCCAAGGTGCGCTTCGTCGAGCGTCTGCGGGGGGAGCAGCGCTTCGAGAGCGTCGACGACCTCGTCCGGCAGATGGGCCGCGACGTCGAGGCCGCGCGGCGTGCCATCGAATTACGCCCGATGCTCTGACACGTCGCGCCGCGCCACCTCTGGCCGTACCTTCGGTCGGTCCCGACGGCGGCCGCGCGACCGTGGGCCGCCCGACCGGCGCAGCGAACGGGTCCCGTTCTCGGGCAGGGCACGCGAGGGCAGCCACACCGCGGTCACGATCGCGCCGAGCAGCGCCGTGAGCGCTCCCACGAGCACGCCGTCGTGAAGGCCGGCGACGAACGCGATGCGCGCGTGCCGGGCCAGGAACGCGCCCGGAGGGCCGCCGATCCGGTTGGCCACCTCGATGGCCGCGCCGACCTGGTGCTCGATGAGGCGGAGCAGTGGCGGCGGGACGGGCTTGCCGCGAAGTACCGAACGGATGTCGGTGCCGTACCTGGACGCGACGATGCTGCCGATCACCGCGACACCCAGGGTTCCGCCAACCTGGCGTGTGGTGTCGTTGACGGCCGAGCCGACCCCGGCCTTCTCGCGGGGTAGCGAGCCCATGATGGAGTCGGTCGCCGGCGTCATCGCGATTCCCATGCCGAGCGACATCAAGAGCATCCGCCACAACAAGTCGGGATAGCTGGTGTGAACCTTCACCGCCGACAGCAGCGCGAGCCCGACCGCGACGACGAACAGACCGGACGACACCGTGAGCTTGGTGCCGAACCTCTCGTTCACGCGCGCGCTCAGCGGCGCGACGACCATGAGCGTCAGCGCGAACGGCACCAGCCGGACGCCTGTCTGCAGCGGCGTGTAGCCGAGCACGAACTGGAAGTACTGGGTGAGAAGGAACATCGAGCCGAAGAGTGCGAAGAACACGAGCATGATGCCGACCGACGCAGCCGAGAAGCGCGGATTCTCGAAGAAGCTCATGTCGAGCATCGGATGTTTCGCCCGCATCTCGAACACGACGAACGCGGCGAGCAACACACCGGAGACGGCGAAGCTCTCCACCACGCGCGTGCTCGTCCATCCGGAGTTCGGCGCTTCGATGATGCCGTAGACCAGCGTGGCGAGTGCGAGGACCGACAACATCGCGCCGATCAGGTCGAGCGGCGGTGCCGACGGGTCACGCGACGTCGGCACGATGAGCGCACCGGCGACGATCGCGACGATGGCGATCGGGATGTTCACGAGGAAGATCGAGCCCCAGTAGAAGCGCTGGAGCAGGAATCCTCCCGCCAGCGGGCCGAGGGCGACGCCGATCCCCGCGACGCCCGCCCAGACTCCGATCGCCCGGCCGCGTTCGCGCGGATCGGTGAAGACGTTGGTGAGGATCGACAGGGTCGAGGGCATGATGAACGCGCCACCCACGCCCATGACGGCCCGCGCCGCGATCAGCTGGCGCGGCGTCGACGAGAGCGCGGACAGCAGCGAGCCGGCGGCGAAGATCGCGAGCCCGAGCTGCAGCGCACCGCGGCGGCCGAAGCGGTCGCCGAGCGCGCCGGCGGGCAGGAGCAGGCAGGCGAACACCAGCGTGTAGGAGTCGACCATCCACTGAAGCTGGCTGTTCGTCGCGTGCAGTTCCCGCACCAACGTCGGCAGTGCGACGTTGAGAATCGTGTTGTCGAGCACGATGACGAGCAGGCTGAAACACAGGACCCCGAGAACCCACCAGCGCCGGGGGCGGGCGGAAACGCCGCCGGGGGGCCCGCCCGGCGGCGACGGTCCGCTGTTCACAGCCACGTCGGGGGGCTACCCAGCGGATGAGGGGGCCTCACCACCCCCCTGACCGGCGGGGATGCCGTGGTAGGATTCGTGTCAGTCCGTCGGCACGCGGCCGACGGACTGTTCGCATCCCCCGTCACCTGGACGAAGGTTCGCGCCAAGGTATGCCCGATACCGCTGCCACGATCTCCGAGCACCGCCTCCACGAGACCGACACCGGCTCACCGGAGGTTCAGATCGCGCTCCTCACGGGGCGCATCAACCATCTCACCGACCATCTGAAGGTCCACAAGAAGGACCATCACTCGCGTCGGGGTCTGCTCATGCTCGTGGGGCGCCGGCGCCGGCTGCTCGACTATCTGCGTAGCAACGATGTCGAGCGCTACCGGGCCTTGATCGCGAAGCTCGGCCTGCGCCGGTAAGGCGAACGGGGAGCGGCCCTGAGGGCCGCTCCTTCCGCGCGTAGTCCAGAGGGCGACGACTCCAACTTCGGTGTCCAGTCGCCACCGCCCGGGCCCACCGCCGGGGCCGTGACAACTGGGAACCGGAGCCTGTCGTCGACGAACGAGAGGAGCGCGTTCCATGGCGGACGCCATCCGGGTCTCCGGCCCGATCAACGACGCCGGTCTCACCATGTCACTCGAGACCGGTCGTCTCGCCCCGCTCGCCGACGGTGCCGTCGTCGTGCAGGTCGGGGAGACGACCGTGCTGACCACGGTCGTCACTTCGAAGCCACGGGAGGGCATCGACTTCTTCCCGCTCACGGTGGACGTCGAGGAGCGGATGTACGCAGCCGGCAAGATCCCCGGCTCGTTCTTCCGTCGCGAGGGCAGGCCGGGCGAGCAGGCGATCCTGACGTGTCGCCTCACCGACCGGCCGCTGCGTCCCTCCTTCCCCGAGGGCTTCCGCAACGAGGTCCAGGTCATCTCCACGATCCTCGGGGCCGACCTCGAGAACCCGCACGACATCGCGTCCATCAACGGCGCGTCCGCGGCCCTCATGGTGTCGGGCATCCCGTTCGAGGGCCCGATCGGCGCGGTCCGCATGGCACATCGGGACGGCGAGTGGCACGCACACCCGAGCTACCAGGAGGGCGACGAGTCGACGTTCGAGCTCGTCGTCGCCGGCCGGCGGGTCGAGGGTGGCGACATCGCGATCATGATGGTGGAGGCCGGCGGGACCGAGGCGACGTGGGAGCTCTACGAGCAGGGTGCGCCCAAGGTCACCGAGGATGTCATCGCCGAAGGCCTCGAGGCCTCGAAGCCGTGGATCGCGGCGTCGATCGACCTCCAGACCGAGCTGCGCCGGCAGGTCGAAGAACAGCGCGGCCCGATCGAGGCGATCGAGTACGACGTCCACGTCGACTACGAGCCCGACGTGTTCGAGGCCGTGGCGGCGCAGGTTCGCCCGGCTACCGAAGAGGCCATGTCCATCGCCGACAAGACGGCGCGCAACGAGCGGCTCGACGAGATCGAGTCCGGCCTCCTGCAGGCGCTCGTCGGAACCGCGGACGCGCCGGGTGCGTTCGCCGACCGCGCCGGTCAGGTTCGCAAGGCGTTCCGTTCGCTGCAGAAGCAGGTGGTGCGCACACGCATCGTCACCGAAGGCAAGCGCATCGACGGCCGTGGCACCGGCGACATCCGCCCACTGTCGGCCGAGGTCGGCCTCATTCCGACCGCGCACGGCACCGGCCTGTTCCAGCGGGGTGAGACGCAGGTCCTCTCCGTCACGACGCTCGGCATGCCGCGCATGGAGCAACTGCTCGACACGATCGGTGTCGACGACAAGAAGCGCTACATGC
>CAZJSY010000129.1:2850-9363 GCA_964548555.1 uncultured Burkholderiales bacterium | reverse complement strand
CAACGGGCGTGACAACGGGCACGGCAGCGGCGTGGCCGTCGAGCTCCCGGGCGCACGACTCATGCTGCCGCCCGCGCTGGGAGCCGCGGTGGCCCGGGGCGAACGTCACCGACGTCGTGATCGGGTTGAGGCCCGAGCATGTGCGTGTCGACGGTGGTCCGTTGCCCGCGACGGTGACCGTGGTCGAGTCGCTCGGGCACGAACGCCACGTCGTGTGCCGGCTCGACGACGGCACGATGACGATCGTGCGCCAGGCCGCAACGGAGCCGGTGGTTCGCGACGGAGCGACGGTGCGGTTGTCGTTGCCGGCCGAGCATCTCCACGTCTTCGACGCCTCGACCGGCCGGCGGGTGGGCGCGTGAGCGTTCGTCCCCGCCGCTTCTCTCGCAAGGTACGCGAGGCCGGCCTGGGCTACTTGCTGATCCTGCCGGCGCTGCTCGTGTTCGCCGTGTTCGTGTTCTATCCGTTTCTCCGAAACTTCTATCTCGGCTTCTTCCGCACGCCGCCGTTTCCCGGTCTTCCGAGGAAGAACGCCGGCCTCACGCAGTACCGCGAGGTGCTGACGTCGCACGACTTCCTGAACAGCCTCAAGGTCACGGTGCTGTTCGCTCTGTACACGGTGCCGACCGGTATCGCGGCCGGCTTGGGGCTCGCTGTGCTCGCGCACCAGAAGCTGCGCGGCATCGGCATCTACCGCACGATCTTCTCGTCTACGGTCGCGACCTCGGTCGCGGTCGCGTCGGTGATCTTCGGCACGCTGCTCAACCCCAACGTCGGGTTCCTGCCGTGGCTCGGTCTGCAGACGAATCCGTCCATACTCCAGAACCCGACCTGGGCACTGCCGGCAGTGGCTGTCACGACGGTTTGGCAGAACCTCGGATTGTCGTTCATCCTCATGTCTTCGGGTCTGCAGGCGATTCCCGACGAGTTGCTGGAGGCGGCCCGGGTCGACGGTGCGGGAGCGTGGTCGCGGTTCTGCAACGTCACCGTCCCGTTGCTGTCGCCGACCATCTTCTTCGCGGTCGTCGTGGGATCCATCTTCGCCTTCCAGACCTTCGGGCAGATCGACATCCTCACGCAGGGCGGTCCCACGAAGCACACGAACGTCCTCACGTACTTCGTCTACACGACGCTGCAGCAGCAACAAGACGACGGGAAGGCCGCCGTGCTGGCAATCGCGCTGTTCAGCGTCACGCTCGTGTTGACACTCGTGCAGATGCGTCTCCTCGAACGCCGGGTGTTCTATGGCCGCTGACGCCGTCGACTCCGCCCGCTCGACGACGGAACGGTCACGCCGGTCGCGGCGCGTCGCCGGCACGGTGGGGCGTTACGCCCTGCTGACGCTGCTCGCGGTGATCGTGCTGTTCCCCGTCTACATGGCGGTCGTCGGATCGCTCCTGCGAACCGATCAGATCACGTCACGGCCGCCGGCCCTGTTTCCCACGCATCCCACATGGCACAGCTACAGCACCGCCTGGTCGGCGGGGCATCTCGCGACATATCTGCGGAACAGCGCGATCGTCGCCGTTCTGATCACGGGCGGACAGGTCGTCACCGCGATCCTGGCCGGATACGCGTTCGCGTTCCTCGAATTCCCGTTTCGCCGGACATTGTTCATCGTGTTCCTCGCGACGCTGATGGTGCCGTTCGAGGTGACGATCATCACCAATATCAACACCGTGGTGTCGTTGCACTGGTACAACAGCTACGCGGGACTGGCCGTCCCCTTCCTCGCGAGCGGATTCGGTGCGTTCCTGCTCCGTCAGGCATTCCTCGGAGTTCCGCGTGATCTCCAGGACGCCGCTGCGCTCGACGGCTACGGGCATCTCCGCTTCATGACGCGCGTTGCGGTCCCGCTCGCGCGTCCCGCGATCGCGGCGCTCGCGGTGTTCGGGTTCCTGAGCGCGTGGAACCAGTATCTGTGGCCACTTCTCATCACGAAGAACGATCGTCTGCGCACGGTGCAGATCGGGCTCCGGCAGCTGCGGGCCACCAGCATCGAGCAGGTCAACGTCACGCTGGCGGGCGTCGTGCTCGCCGCCCTTCCTCTCGTCATCCTCCTCATCGTGTTCCAGAAGCAGCTGGTGAGGGGACTCACAGCGGGCGCCGTGAAAGGCTGAGGTGCCCTCGGATCCAGGAGTCGCCATGCGATCGAAACCCGTGTTCGTCGTCGCCGCTGCGGTCGCGCTCGTCGCGGCCGCCTGCGGGGGCGGCGGCGGGAGCAAGACCAGCCCCACGACGGGGGCCGGCAAGACCGCCGCGCTGCCGCCGTGCCCGATCGGCTCCATCGCCAAGGCGGCCAAGCCGGTTCACCTCGTGTTCTGGCATTCGATGACGCGCGCCAACGAGGACGAGCTCAAGAAGCTGACCGACCGGTTCAACTCGCAGCAGTCCGACGTCCAGGTAACGCTCGTGAACCAGACGGCGTACCGCGACACACTCACGAAGTACCGCGCCGGCCTGTCGAGCGGGGACCTTCCCGATCTGGTGCAGCTCGAGGACACCACGGTGCAGCAGATGGCCGACACGCAGTCGGTACTGCCCATGCAGTCGTGCATGGACGCGGAGCACGTCGACATGTCCGACTATCTGCCACGTGTGCTCGAACGCTGGTCGCTCAACGGCGTGCAGTGGGCCATGCCGTTCAACATCTCGAACCCGGTGCTGTATTACAACAAGGCCGCGTTCCGGAAGGCGGGGATGGACCCCAACGTCGCACCGGCGACGCTCGACGATGTGCGTTCAGCGTCCGAGAAGCTCAAGGCCGCGGGAATTCCGTCGCCCTACGGGTTGAAGGTCGAGGCGTGGTACCTCGAGCAGTGGATGGCGAAGGCGAATCAGATCTACGTCAACAACGACAACGGCCGGAAGGCGCGCGCGACGGAGGTGCTGTTCGACACCCCGGACGCGCGTTCGATCTTCCAGTGGATGGCCGGGATGGTGCGTGACGGACTCGCGGCCACGAATCCCAACCAGGGGCCGGGTGAGTTCGACAACCTGCTCGGCATCGGCAACGGGCGCCTCGCCATGGCCGTCGACACGTCGGCCGCGCTCGGAACCATCTCGCAGGTGTTGGGCAGCGGTCAGTACAAGGATGTCGAGCTCGGTGTCGCGCCGATGCCCGGCCCCGCGACCGCGGGCGCCGGCGGTATCAACGTCGGCGGCGCAGCGCTGTACATCTCGAAACGATCGGCTCCCGAGAAACAGGAAGCCGCGTGGCGGTTCGCCAAGTTCCTCACGCAGGCCGACGTACAGGCCGAGTGGGCCGCGGCCACCGGCTACATCCCGTTGCGGAACTCCGCGGTGACGATGCCTGCGATCCAACAGCAGTGGGCCAAGAACCCCGGCTACAAGGTGGCCTACGACCAGCTCACGTCGGGCCCCAACACGGTTGCCACGCAGGGCCCGGCGATCGGTGACTATCAGGGCGTGCGCGACGCGGTGATCGACGCGGAGAACAGCATGTTCTCGCAGGGACGACCGCCCGACCAGGCACTGACCAGCGCGGCGAAGAACGCCAACCGCGCGATCCAGGCGTACAACGTGCGTGTTGGCTAGGGGCTTGACGCGACAGGCATCGCTGCGCCGAGCCGAGGCGTCAGCCGCGCAAGATCGTCACGCAGGCGTTGGCGCCGCGGCCGACGGTGTGGCCGAGCGCGACGCGGGCGCTGTGTACCTGTCGTGGGCCGGCGTCGCCGCGCAACTGGCGCGTGAGCTCGACGACCTGGCCGAGGGCCGACGCGCCGAGCGGTTCTCCCTTCGACAGCAGGCCGCCGCTCGGGTTCACCGGCAGGCGGCCGCCCATCTCGGTCGCGCCCGTCTCGACGAGCTTCGCCGCGTCGCCCGGATTGCAGAGCCCCAGCTCCTCGTAGGAGAGGAGCTCCCGCGCCGCGTCGGTGTCTTGACACTCCACCACATCGAGGTCGTCGGCTCCGATTCCGGCCTCTTCGTACGCAGCCCGGGCCGCGAGAGTCGTGGGCGGTGTGATGTCGTCGGCGGCAAGGCCGCTCATCGGGGTCGCTTCGCCCAGGACACTGCCGGGCAGGTGTGACCGCAACGCGGCGGCCGCGAGCTCCACACGTGGGCGCTCGCTCCGGCGGAGCACGACCGCGGCCGCGCCCTCGTTGGGGGAGCAGAGCATCCAGAGGTGGAGTGGCTCGCACACCACGCGCGACGCGAGCACGTCGTCGACGGTCACTTCCTTGCGGAACATGGCGTCGGGGTTGTTCACACCGTTGCGCCGGTTCTTCACCACGACCGACGCGAGATGCTGTTTCGTCACGCCTGATTCGCGCATCAGCCGCTGCGCGCGAAGCGCGAAGTACGCGGGTGTCGCCGCGAGCCCGGCCTGCTCGCGCCACGGCTCGAAGAACGACGACCGGATGATGCCCTTGGGCATCTTCTCGACCCCGTACACCAGCACGGTGTCGTACTGCCCGGCCCGGATCGCGCCGGCGGCGAGCATGAGCGCGGCGCCGCCGCTCGCGCAGCCGGCCTCCACGTCGACGATGGGCATGCCCGTCATGCCCATCGCGTCGAGCACCTTGTGCCCGGCCGCCACGCCCGCGTACACCGCGCCGCAGAACGCGGCCTGGAAGTCGCCGCGTCCGACGCCGGCGTCGCCAAGCGCCCGACGCACCGCGACGACGCCCATCTCGGTGACCGACGTTGCGTCGAAGCGTCCGAAGGGGTGCAGCCCGATTCCCGCGACCTCGACTCTCGTCATCGGGGACCACCCCCCGATCGATCAGTTGGGACACTTCCCCGCTCATACAGCGAGTTTCTGTCCCAACTGCGCGGGGTGGGGGTGCTCATCGCGCCCCCTCGGGGGTGAACTCGTACGTCACGACCGTGTTGCCGTCGTCGTCGGTGTGCAACGGCACGAGGCGCAACTCCATCGGCATCCCGAACGTGAAGTGCTCGACGGGATAGCTGAGACGGGTGATGATCCGCAGGCCCTCGGGGAGTTCGACGACGCCGAAGCCGAACGGCACGTCGCCCCGATACCCGGGCGGTGCCGCAGTGACCGCGGTCCATCCCCACAACATCGCGCGCGTCGACAGTTTCACACGGCTGATGTGGTCGCTCGAGCAGTACGGGCACGTGGTGAGGAGCGGGAAGTGGTGACGGCCACAATCGTCGCAACGGCCACCGATCAGGCGCGAGGGTTCGTGGAGCGTGAACAGTCCGTCCCGTACGGCCGTCGTCATCAGATCACCTCGTCGCGCGCAAGTTGGTCGAGCGTGCTGTCGTCGAGGTCGAGAAGGTCGTGCAGGATCTCGCGGGTGTGCTCGCCCAGGCGAGGCGCGCCGGTTGGCGCTTCGACCGGTTCGCCGACGAATCTCGGGAACGGCGCCTGCTGACGCAGAGGTCCGACGACCGGATCGTCGACCGCGACCAGATCCCCGCGTGCCGCGAAGTGCGGGTCACCGAAGATGTCGGCCGCGCTGTACGCGGTGGCGACCGGCACGTCGCAGGCGACGCACGCCTCCTCGATCTCGGCCGCGGTGTGGGCCGACGTCCACGCGGCGACGACGCCGTTGATCTCGTCGCCGTTGGCGGCACGATCGGCGAGCCGTGTGAAGCGCGGGTCGTCGAGAAGGTCGGGACGGTCCATCGCCTTGCACAACCGGCTGAAGTTGGCGTCGCTGCCCGCGACGATGCAGACGTACTTGCCGTCGGCGGTGGGATAGTTGTCGAGGGGAGCGGAGTTCGCGAGCCGGTTGCCCTCACGGCTGCGCACCACACCGAGGCGGTCGTACGCCGCGAGCGTCCACTCCAGGATGCGAAGCGACGCGCCGTAGAGCGCGGCGTCGATGACGGCACCCTTCCCGCGGCGACCGGCGTCGCGTTGGTAGAGCGCGGCGACGGCCGCGTTCGCGGCGAACACACCGGTGAGGTAATCGGTGATCGTCACACCGACGCGAACCGGTGGCCGGTCGGGATAGCCGGTGAGGTGGAGGAGGCCGCCGTAGCCGATCCCGACGCGGTCGAGGCCGGGCCGCTTCGCGTACGGACCGTCCTGACCGAAACTGCTGATGCGCACGGTGACGACCTTCGGGTCGAGTTCGCCCGGCGCGATGTGCCACCGCTCGAGCGTCCCGGGCCGGAAATTCTCGACGACGACGTCCGCGGTCGCGGCGAGCCGCCGGAAGATGTCCTGTCCTACGGCCTTGCGCAGGTCGAGGGTGACGCTCTTGCGGCCGCGTCCTTCGACGGCCCAGAACAGCGAGTACCCGGCGGAGCCGGGCGCGTCCGTCGAGACGAACGGGCCGATCTCGCGCATGAAGTCACCGGCGCCCGGCTGCTCGATCTTGATCACCTCGGCGCCGAGCTCGCCGAGCAGCCCCGCGCAGAACGGCGCCGCTATGCGCGTGCCGAGGTCGAGCACCCGCAACCCGTCGAGCGGACCGCTCACCATCTACTCCGGCGTCGAATTTTGCGCCGCAGGCGCCCAAAAAGAAGACAAACACCCGGTTTTGTGGTTTAACCCCCCCCCAACCCCCACCATTG
>CAZJSY010000129.1:0-2840 GCA_964548555.1 uncultured Burkholderiales bacterium | reverse complement strand
CCCCCCCCGACGCGCGCCCCGCCCACCATCAACTCGGGCGTCAAATCCCCCCCGACCCCCGAAAAATTCGACGCCAAACCGCGTTGTTCGGCTTTCACCGCGCCCATACCGCCCTGCTTGCGGGCCTCCATCGCGTTGAGCGCGGTCGCCGTGTTGCTGACGAACTGGTGGACCATGAAGTGGTAGCGCCACGACTCGCGCTGACCCTGCAGGTCGAGCATCCGGTTGATCGAGTCCTTCACCGCTTGCGCCGTGACCGGCGGTACCAGCGCGACCTTGTCGGCCATCTCGCGCGCCGCGGTCGCGAGGTCGGCGCGCCCGACCACCTTGTTGACGAGCCCGAGCCGCTCTGCTTCGCGCGCGTCGATGGTCTCCGCGCACAGCAGGAACTCCTTGGCCTTGCGAGGCCCGAGCTCCCACGGCTCGACCAACAGCTCGACGCCCGCACCGGTCATGCGCAGCACCGGGTTGGAGAACTTCGCGTCCTCGGCCGCGACGATGAGATCGCACATGCTCGCGAGCATGAGCCCCGCCGCCGCGACCGCTCCCTGCACCGCTGCGATCGTCGGCTTGCGGAAGTCGCGGATCTTCACGCAACGATCGAAGTACATGACCTGTTCGTGACGCAGCTTTCCCTCGGCCGTGTCCCGCATGGCCGACCACGGGTCGTTGCCGGCGAGGATCTGCTTGAGGTCGTGACCCGCCGAGAAGTGCTTCCCCTCGGCGGCCAGTACCACGACGCGCACGTCGTCGTCCGCGTCGGCGAGGTCGAAGGCCGCGTCGAGCTCGTCGAGCAGCAGCGTGTCCTGTGCGTTCGCGACCTCGGGGCGGTTCAGGGTGATCGTGGCGACGTGACCGTCGACCTCGTAGCGGACCGCCTGGAAGTCCTGCGCCGTCGGTGCCATTCGCTCCTCACCTGACATGGTTGTCAGGGAACAATCTACTCATCGCGGCTCGCGCGGCAGCCCGAGCACGCGCTCGCCGACCACGTTGCGCTGGATCTCGTTGGTTCCGGCCCAGATCGACGATGCCTGGTAGTAGAGCCAGGAGCGCTGCCAGGTGCCGCCGCCGGGATTGCCGTTCGCGCCCCTCCACAGCGGCGCCGCGGGGCCGAGCACGGCCATGACCGTGTCGTGCAGGCGCTTGCTCATCTCGCTCCACCAGAGCTTGTTGAGGCTGCCCTGCGGGCCGGGGTCGAGTCCCTTCGCCAGACGCGAGATCGTCCGCCAGTTGTGCAGCTGGAACAGTCGAACCTCGACGAAGGCCTGCGCGAGCCGCGGCGCGAGACGGGGATCGTCGAACGCACCCGAGTCGGCCGCCATGCGCAGCAGCTCGTCGAGGAGTTGCGCGTGGATGACGAGTTGACGAGGGTTGCTTCCGCGCTCGTGCGACAAGGTCGAGTTCGCGACGCGCCATCCCTCGTTCTCCGGGCCGACGAGATGTTCGGCCGGCACGAACACGTCGTCGAAGAAGACCTCGTTGAACTCCGACTCGTCGGTGATCTGACGCAGCGGACGCACCTCGACACCGGGCGAGCGCATGTCGACGACGAGGTACGAGATGCCCTTCGATTTCGGCGCGTCCGGATCGGTGCGGGCCAGACACACGCCCCAGTCGGCGAACTGGGCGTAGCTCGTCCAGACCTTCTGTCCATTGAGGACCCAGCCGCCCTCGACGGGCGTCGCACGCGTCGACAGCGACGCGAGGTCGCTGCCCGCGCCGGGCTCGCTGAACAGCTGGCACCACAGCTCGTCGGCCGAGAGGATCTTCGGGAGCCAGCGGGCCTTCTGCTCGGGCGTGCCGTGCGCGAGCAGCGTGGGACCGACGAGGTTGATGCCGATGCGGCCGACGAGCTCCGGCGCCCGGGCCCGGGCCAGCTCCTCCGTGACGAGGTAGTGCTCGACGGGGCCGAGACCCCGACCGCCGTACTCCCGGGGCCAGGCCACGCCGACCCAATGACCGGAGGCGAGCTTGGCCTGCCACTCGCGACCGAACGCGACCTCTTCGGCGAGGTCGTCGAAACGGGGCGGCAGGCCGCGCCCGTACTCCCACGGCAGATTGGCGCGCAACCAGGCGCGTACGTCGTCGCGCAGTGCGGCCTCGCCGGCGCTCGGTGTCAGGTCCATCGGCGGGCGAATCTACCGATCACGGATCACCGAGCGCCGAGCGCCTGCCGCCTGTCAGGCCCGCTCGTCGATCGAGACGTAGGGACGCTCCGTCGCGCCGACGTAGATCTGGCGCGGCCGGCCGATCTTGGTGCGCGGGTCCTCCATCATCTCCTTCCAGTGCGCGATCCATCCGGGAAGCCGGCCGATCGCGAACAGGACCGGGAACATCGCGGTGGGGAAGCCCATCGCGCGATAGATCAGGCCCGAGTAGAAGTCGACGTTCGGGTAGAGCTTGCGTTCGACGAAGTAGTCGTCGTTCAGCGCGATGTCTTCGAGCTGCAGTGCGATGTCGAACAGATCGTCGTGGCGGCCCAGCTCGTCGAGCAGCTTGTGGGCCATGTCCTTGATGATGCGTGCCCGAGGGTCGTAGTTCTTGTAGACACGGTGGCCGAAGCCCGACAGGCGGAAGTGGTTCTCAGGATCCTTCGCCATCTTCACGTACTTCTGGATGTCGCCGCCGTCGGCCTTGATGCGCTCGAGCATCTCGATGACGGCCTGGTTCGCGCCTCCGTGCAAGGGACCCCACAGCGCATTGATGCCTGCGGAGATCGACGCGTAGAGGTTGGCCTCGCTCGAGCCTGCGAGCCGCACCGTCGACGTGGAGCAGTTCTGCTCGTGGTCGGCGTGCAGGATCAGCAGCAGCTTCAACGCGTGCACCATCGTCGGCGAGAC
>CAZJSY010000128.1:4565-9384 GCA_964548555.1 uncultured Burkholderiales bacterium | reverse complement strand
TCGTGAAGAAGGTGCCGTTGATGTCGACACCGAGGCGGATGATGCGACCGGGCTGCAGCTTCTCGAGCACCGCTTCGTTGAGCGCCCACCATCGACCGGCGGCCGGTCCGTCGGACTTCACCACCACCTGCAACACCATCCGCGCCGTGATGATGTAGTCGCCTTGGAGGATGCGTTCGATGGCTTGATCGGTCTGGTCGGGCTCGACCTCGGTGAGATAGCCGAGGTGACCCACATTGATGCCGAGCACGGCGGCGCCCGACTCGTAGACCAGATCGACGGCACGAAGCATCGTGCCATCGCCACCGAGCGAGATGGCGACGTCGAGGTCGGCCAGGAACGCGGCCCGGTCGTCCCCTTCACGCCAGCGACGTACCTCGACACCCCCGGCAGTCAGACGTTGTTCGATCCGCTCGGCCAGACGGTTCGCGTCCGCACGGTGTGGGTGCGTGACGAGCCCGACGATCTTCGGCGCGGCGTTCCCGGTCGCGTCCGCGTTCACCCGCCCTCCTCGTGCGTGGCCGCGACCACTGCGGCGAGTCGCTCGTCGTCGACGCGTGGACCGCCCTTGGTAGCGCGCGCGAGGAACTCGACATTGCCGTCGGCGCCACGGATCGGCGATGGCTCGACGTCGACGACGACGATGCCTTCGCGCGCGAGTCCGTCGACCACCTCGCGCAACACGTCGAGATGCACCGCCGGGTCGCGCACGATGCCTCCCTTGCCGACGCGCGCACGACCCGCCTCGAACTGCGGCTTCACGAGCAGCACGAGGTCCGCCTCGGTCGTCGTGAGCCGTGCCAGTGCTGCGGCGACCGATCGCAGCGAGATGAAGGACAGGTCGGCCACGAGAACCGGCACCGGACCGCCGATCGCGTCGGCATCGAGCTCGCGCACGTTGGTTCGCTCGAGCACGGTGACCCGATCGTCGTGGCGGAGCTTCCACGCGAGCTGCCCGTGGCCCACGTCGACCGCCACGACGTGCCTCGCGTCCCGCTGGAGGAGGCAATCGGTGAAGCCACCGGTCGACGCGCCGGCGTCGAGACAGCGCCGGCCCGCCACGTGGACGCCGAAGGTCGTGAGCGCATGATCCAGCTTGTCACCGCCACGCGACACGAAGCGGGGACCGGGTCCCTCGACGACGATGGGCTCGCTGCTGTCGACCTGACGCGACGCGCTCATCGCGGGCGCACCACCCACGAGCACGCGACCCGAGGCGATGGCCTCGGCCGCCTGCATCCGGCTTCCGACGAGCTGCCGCCGCACGAGCTCGGCGTCGAGACGCCGGCGCACTCCTACGACGCGCCGGCCGGAGGCGACGACTTCTTCGCAACCTTCTTCGCCCCGGCCTTCTTCGCCCCGGCTTTCTTCGCACCGCCGGCCTTCTTGGTCGCGGTCGACTTCGTCGCGCCGGCCGCCTTCTTCGCGCCCGCGGCCTTCTTGCCGGCAGTCGTCTTCGCGGGTGCTTTCTTCCCCGGCGCCTTCTTTGCCGGAGCCTTCTTCGCCGCGGCCTTGTCGGTCGACGACGCGGCCGGCGCACTCGCCTTCTTCGCGGGCGCGCGTCCCACGCCGACCCGGGAGGCGAACCGTGCGAGGTCGTCGCGCGTCACGAGACCGAGAGACTTCACCTGTCGCAACAGCTCGGTGCGCACGAGCTCGCGTACGTCTTCCGCGCCCTGACGGCCCCGGACGATCAGATCGTCGGCAGCCTCACGACTGCGCTCGAGCAGCTCGTCGACCGCGGCCTGAAAGCGCTCCTGGGCGAGCTCACCGCGCCGGACCAGCTCGTGCACCCGCCGTTCGGCCTCCTGGCGCGTCATCGCGCCGAAATGTCTGCCCGCTTCGAGCAACTGATTCCAGTCGGGACTCTGCGCCATGACGCCTCCTGTACCCCCCGACCCTTGTGTAGCCGCTGGCAGACCGACGCCTCAGGCGAGCGCCCGCCCAGCGCAGACTAGGCGCAGGTGCCCCTATGGGCCAGGATTGTCGGCCTGACGGTGGGTAGGGAGGGCGACATGGTCATCCCCCTGCGGGACGACAACCCGACGTCTCGGTTCCCGATCCTCACGGTGCTGCTCATCGTGGCGAACATCTTCGTGTTCGCGTTCGTGGAGCCTCACGGCGACCAGGCGATGTTGCGCTTCGACTACGAGCACGCCGCGGTCCCCTGCGAGCTGGTGCAGGGCAAGCCGGCGAGCCTGCAGGAAATCAACTCCGGCGTCTGCGACGCGAAATTCGCGAACCCGCCGTTGTTCCGGCACAAGAACATCTATCTCGCAATCCTCGTGTCGATGTTCCTGCACGGGTCGTGGCTCCACGTGCTCGGCAACATGTTGTTCCTCTGGGTCTTCGGCAACAACGTCGAAGATCGCCTCGGCACCTTCGGCTTCGCGCTCTTCTATCTCTTCGCGGGTCTCGTCGCCGCGGCCGCGCACATCGCCGTCAACAACAACTCGCTCGCGCCGTTCCTCGGGGCATCAGGCGCGATTGCGGGCGTGATGGGCGCGTATCTCGTGTTCTGGCCCCGCGCACGGATCCTCACGATCCTGTTCGTCTTTCCGGCCTACCTGCCCGCGTGGTTCGTGCTCGGTGTGTGGATCGTCCTGCAGTTCTTCACCGATCCGAACTCAGGTGTGGCATGGATCGCACACGTCGGAGGTTTCGCGGCCGGACTCCTGATCGGTCTCCTGCTCAAACCCCTGCTGCATCCGCGCGGGCCGGGATCGGTCCCGAACGGTCCATGGCCGCGTCGGTGGCCCTGAGCGCGACCCGGCGGGGCGTCAGCCCCCGTGCGCGAGCGCGGCGCACAGCTCGGGAACGAGCGCAGCCAGGTTCTCGCCCACGAACGGCGGTGGCGGCTCGGGAACGGCTTCACCGCCGGGCGGTGCATCGGGAGCCGTGACGCCGCTCAGCACGAGCGCGAACGGCCAGCCGAGCGCGGTTGCCAACGCACCGTCGGTCGACGGACGGTCGCCCACCACGACGCCGAAGCGACCGAGGCGCTCCCGCACGAGCGCGACGGTCGGTGCTTCCGGCTTGCCGGCAACCTCGGGCTGCGTGCCTGACGCGGTCGCGATCGCGGCGACGATCGCGCCGGCGCCCGGCAGCAGATGATCCCGCGCCGGATACGTGGCGTCGGTGTTGGTCGCGACGAACAACGCGCCGGCGCGCACCGCTGCAGATGCACGGTCCAGCCCGTCGAAGTCGAAGTCACGGTGCCAACCGACCACGACCGCATCGGCCGGCGGCGCTGCGACGACGTCGAAGCCCTCGGCGCGCAAGGCTTCCACCACGCCCACACCCGCTGCCGCGAGCACGCGCGCTCCCGGGGAAATTCGCCGGCGCAGTAGGCGGGCCGCGGCCTGCGCGCTCGTGAGCACGTCCCCGGCGGTGGCAGGCACGCCCATCGACGCCAGCTGCCCGAGGATCGCCGGCACCGTCCGGCTCGAGTTGTTCGTCAGGAATCCCACCCTGACGCCGTGCTCACGCAACCTCGCGACCGCATCGGCAGAGCCGGGGATCGCCTCCTCGCCCCGCCAGATGACCCCGTCCAGATCGCAGCAGACAACCGCGGGACTGCTCACGCCCGGCCCGGCTCGTCGGCTGTGACGACCTCGGCCAGGGCCTCCTGGTACGCCTCGACCTCCGGCCGCATCACCGTTGCCAGCCGGAGATGACCTCGTGCCGCGTCCCGCTCACCGGCGCGCATGAGGCAGAGGCCCAGCCCGAAGTGGGCGTAGTCGTTGACGGGATCCAACTCCACCGCTTTGGCGAACTCGGCGCTCGCGGCGCCGAAGCGGCCCGTTCGGAAATAGGCCCTGGCCAGGGTCTCCCGGATCGATCCCTTCTCCGGCTCCAGTTCACGGGCGCGTTCGAGCGCGACGACCGCAGCGTGGGCGTTGGCACCGTCGAGCAGTCGGAGCCCTTCCTGATACGCGTCGTATGCGTCGGCCATCGTTCGTCCTTCCTGCCAGTCGCAGTCGGCGCGGAGCAGCGCGCGAGAATCGAGCCGCTCCCATCCGAAGGTGAACCGTCTCGTGCCTCAGTTCCTTCCCTTTCGCGGCGTCCGATACGACTGCGGCGGACCGCGCAGCAGTCACGTCGGCGCGCTCGTCGCCCCACCCTACGACGTCATCGACGACGACGAGCGCGCACAACTGCTCGATCGTGACCCTCACAACGCGGTACGGCTCATCCTTCCCGAGGGCGACGACGACACGCGTTACGACATCGCTGCCGCGGACTTCGAGGCCTGGCAGCGTGAGCTGACGCTGCGCCGCGATACGGATCCGGCGTTCTACCTCTACCGCATGCGCTTCCGCGACGACGACGGACGCCCGCGCGAGACCATGGGCGTCATCGGCGCGCTGAGCCTGCCCGAGCGCGACGACGATTCCGTCCTCCCGCACGAACGCACGCTGCCCAAGGCGAAGAGCGATCGGCTCTCGCTCCTGCGAGCCACGCGGGCCAACTTCGATCCGATCTGGGGTCTCTCGCTCTCGGCCGGTCTGTCCGCGCTGCTCGATCCGCCCGCGGACGGTGGCATCGGCTGTACCGACGACGAGGGTGTCGAGCACACGCTGTGGCACCTCGCCGATCCGGAACGCATCGACGCCATCACGCGGGCGGTCGGCGCGCAACGGCTCGTGCTCGCGGACGGTCATCACCGCTTCGAGACCGCGCTCGCCTACCGCGACGAGCTGCGCGCGCGAGGCGAGCCGATCGACGGCGCCGGGGCGATCATGACCTTCGTCGTCGAGCTCGCCGACGAACAGCTCACCGTCCGTCCGATCCACCGGCTGATCACCGGCCTGCGTCA
>CAZJSY010000128.1:0-4465 GCA_964548555.1 uncultured Burkholderiales bacterium | reverse complement strand
GCGTTCGCGGGCAGCCGCATGCCGCAGAAGACGACGTTCTTCCACCCGAAGCCCCGCACGGGGCTCGTGTTCCGCACCCTCGACGACGCCGCGTCGTAGCGACGACCTCGGGCGCTACGAAACCTCCCAGACGCCGCCGGCCTCGAGCAGCGACCTGAGGTCACCGGGACCCTGACGCTCCTGGGCGACGGCGAGCTGGCGCTGGAGCTCGCCTTCGTACGTCGGCCGCTGCACGGCGCGGAACACCCCGACCGGCGTCGGCGTGGTGGGCTGGTCGGCGAGCCGCGACAGAGCGAAGGCGACCGTCGGATCGGGACGGTGCTCGTCGTGTACGAGGATGCGGTCCTCACCGACGTCGGCGACGTTGACGATCTCGGCCTCACCATGGCCGTTGAGCACCACGCCGAGCTCCTTGTCGGCTCCGAAGCGAATCGGCTCGCCGTGGCGGAGGTCGATGAGCATCTGCGGGCGCGCGTCCTTCGTCAGGATCTGCTCGAACGCACCGTCGTTGAAGACGTTGCAGTTCTGGTAGATCTCGATGAAGGCCGAGCCCTGGTGCTCGTGCGCGCGGCGGAACACCTGCTGCATGTGCTTGCGATCCATGTCGTGCGTGCGCGCGACGAAGCTGGCCTCCGCGCCGAGCGCGAGCGACACCGGGTTGAACGGATAGTCGAGCGACCCGAACGGGGAGCTCTTCGTCACCTTGCCGAGCTCACTGGTCGGTGAGTACTGACCCTTCGTGAGGCCGTAGATCTGGTTGTTGAACAGCAGGATCGTCAGGTTCACGTTGCGGCGCAGCGCGTGGATGAGGTGGTTGCCACCGATCGACAGCGCGTCACCGTCGCCGGTGATGACCCAGACGTGTAGGTCGGGACGCGCGATCGCGACACCGGTCGCGACTGCAGGTGCACGACCGTGGATGCTGTGGATCCCGTACGTGTTCATGTAGTACGGGAACCGGCTCGAGCATCCGATGCCGGACACGAACACGAACTGCTCGGGCGGCACGCCCAGCTCCGGCATCAGCAGCTGCACCGCGGTCAGCACCGAGTAGTCGCCGCAGCCGGGGCACCACCGGACTTCCTGGTCGGACGAGAAGTCCTTTCGCGTGAGGGTCACGGCGCTCCCCTCGGCACTCTGCTCAGCGGCCATCGATCATCTCCAGAATCTTCGCCTCGATCTCGGCGGCACGGAACGGCAGGCCCTGCACCTTGCTCAAGCTGGTCGCGTCGACGAGGAACTCGGCGCGGATGAGCCGCGACAGCTGACCGAGGTTCATCTCGGGCACGAGCACCTGGTCGTACCGGCTGAGGACCTCGCCGAGGTTCTTCGGGAACGGGTTGAGGTGCACGAGGTGAGCCGAGGCGACCGCGCGTCCACCGCCGCGGATCCGCCGCACGGCGGCCTTGATGGGACCCCACGTGCTCCCCCACCCGAGGACGAGCAGCCGTGCGCCCTCCTCGTGGTCGACCTCGACGCGCGGGATGTCATCGGCGATGCGGGCCACCTTCTCCGCGCGCAGCCGAACCATGTGCTCGTGGTTCTCGGGGTCGTAGTTGACGTTGCCCGTGCCGTCCTGCTTCTCGAGCCCGCCGACGCGGTGCATGAGGCCCGGCGTCCCCGGGATGGCCCACGGCCGCGCCAGCGTCTCGGGGTCGCGCAGGTAAGGCCAGAACTCCCCGTCGTGGTTCGGCTCGGTGGCGAACGGCGTCGAGATGTCGGGCAGGTCGTTGATGTCGGGGAAGCGCCACGGCTCGGCGCCGTTGGCGAGGTACCCGTCGGTGAGCAGGATCACCGGAGTCCGGTACTTCACCGCGATGCGGGCGGCCTCGAACGCGGCGTCGAAGCAGTGGCTCGGCGTCGACGCGGCCACGATCGGCACGGGCGCCTCGCCGTGACGGCCGTACATCGCGAGGAGCAGGTCCGCCTGCTCCGTCTTCGTGGGCAGGCCGGTGGAGGGGCCACCCCGCTGCACGTCCACGAGCACGAGCGGCAGCTCGAGGCTGAGCGCGAGACCCATCGACTCCGACTTCAGGTCGACACCCGGTCCGCTCGTCGCGGTCACGCCGAGCTGGCCGGCGAACGCGCCACCGATCGCGACACCGGCAGCTGCGATCTCGTCTTCGGCCTGGATGGTGCGGACACCGAAGTTCTTGTGTTTCGAGAGCTCGTGCAGGATGTCGGACGCGGGCGTGATGGGATAGCTCGCGTAGAGGATCGGCAACTTCGACTGCTGCCCCGCCGCGATGAGCCCGTACGCGAGCGCCACGTTGCCGCTGATGTTGCGGTAGCGGCCGGGCGGCAGCTGCGCCTTGTGCACCTCGAAGGGGTGGTCGAAGAGCTCCGCCGTCTCGCCGAAGTGGTAGCCGGCCTTGAAGGCGGCGAGGTTGGCCGAGCGGACGAGGTCGTTCTTGGCGAACCGTTGCTCGATCCACTGCACGATGGGATCGACCGGCCGCGTGTACATCCAGGCGATCAGGCCGAGTGCGAAGAAGTTCTTCGAACGCTCGGCGTCACGCGGCTTCGCTCCGGTCCCCTTCGCGGCCTCGAGCGTCAACGAGGTCATCGGCACCTTGTAGACACGGAAAGCGTCCAGCGTGCCGTCTTCGAGAGGATTGCCGAGGTAGCCGGCCTTCTCGAGGTTGCGGTTCTCGAACGCGTCGATGTTGGCGATGATCGATGCACCCGGGGGAAGGTCGTGGAGGTTGGCCTTCAGCGCCGCGGGGTTCATCGCGACGAGCAGGTTCGGTACGTCGCCGGGAGTGAGGATGTCGAAGTCGGCGATGTGCACCTGGAACGAGGAGACACCGGCGATGGTCCCGGCAGGCGCGCGGATCTCCGCCGGGTAGTTCGGCAACGTCGCGAGGTCGTTCCCGAAGCTCGCGCTCACGTCGGTGAACCGGTCGCCGACGAGTTGCATCCCGTCGCCGGAGTCCCCCGCGAATCGGATGACCACCCGGTCGAGCGCCTCGGGCCCCCGGGTGGGATGAGTGGTCGCCTCTGCCGTCACACGACCTCGCTTTTGCGCGCGCCGAACATGCGGCGCGCAGTCTTGGATCGGGCCGGGCGCACAGGGGAACGGGCCGGCCGGCACTGACATCGTCGTCAGCAGCTTCCGACGATGATAGTGCCGTGCCCGGAGAAGCGGCCGACATGCAGGCCGGGCCTCGTGCGCCACGGTCGCCCGCCCCGCGCCGACGGGCTGCGTCGCGGTCTCAGTCGTCGAGCGCCGCCAGCATCCGCTCCGCGCGCCTGCGCACACCGGCGAGCCGCCGCCGATCGGCGCTGCGAGCCAGCGCGTCGGCGACCAGCTCGACCTTCGACGCCGTCGCTCCGGAAGCCGAACGGTAGAACCGCCGCTGGACCCGACCGACGACGACCAGCTCGTCGCCGGCGCCGATGGTCTCGACCCAGCCCGGCGGGTCCCAGATCGTCACCGGAACCGAGGTCGCAGGGTCCTCACCCGTCTTGACCCGCACCGACACGGTCGCGAGCCGGCGGCCCGAGGTCAGCTCTCGCACGTCGGGAGCGTCCGAACACGTGCCGCGCACCACACCGAGGTTGACCGTCATCGCTGTTCCTCCACGCATGACCGGCACCCGCCGGTCGTCGACACCGCTGTGGGGGAAGCGCGGGGAAGCGACATCGGAAGCGTACGGAGGGGGTGTGACAGTTTTCGGCCGCGCGGCCCACGCTCAGCGCAACGACACCAGTCGTTCGGCGACGTCGGCGAACGCCGGCTCCTGCCGGGCGACACGCTGGAACAGCGCGCGGGCCTCCGGGAGATTGCCGGCACGCTCCTCGAGGTCGGCCAGCGCATACCAGAGGCGCAGGTGGTGCTGGCGCGGCTTGCGCACGTCGTTCAGCCGGCGGCGCAGCAGCGAGAGCGCGCCATCGAGGTCACCGCGGTCCGCGAACATGCCCGCGAGGACGATGCGTCCTTCTGTCACCAGCTCCGCGGAGGGCGACGCCTCACCGAGCTCGCGCCAGAGCTGCTCCACGCGGTCAGGCCGGCCGAGCGCGCGGTACGCGTCCATCAGGACGGGGTGCTGCGTCACGTCGCCCGTGAGGTTCACGAACGCCTCGAGCTCCTTCACCGCGTCCGCGTACCGACCGAGCCGGTAGAGCGTCAGCCCGTACAGCTCGCGTACCGACGGCGACGACGGCAGTGCGTCGCGCAACGGCTTGAGCTGCCGCGCCGCGTCACGTTCGCGGTCGTGGGCGAACGCGTCCGCGGCTTCGACGAGTCGCTGGTACGAACGGGCGCCGGTTCGGCCGCCCAGACGCATGATCTCGTCGCGGACGTCGTCGGGACCACGCCGTCTTCGCGCCCGCCGCTCGGTCGCGGGCGCCGGCGCCGGACGTCGACGTGGAGAACGGCGCGCCGGCGGGGCCTTCTCGGGCACAGGCTCGCTGCGGGTGATGCGCAGCTTCGCCGGCGATCGGCGGCCCCGGTCGGGGCGCG
>CAZJSY010000127.1:5776-9447 GCA_964548555.1 uncultured Burkholderiales bacterium | reverse complement strand
TGGTCTGGCAAGTCTGGGTGCCGGGTCCCGATTCCAGGGAGCGCTGCCCGTCGTCGCCGACGTCGCGGGTGCGACTCGGTCGCGCGTCCCGTGCGCGGGGTGCTCTCTCCCGTACCGTGCTGAGCGTCGCGCTCGTGCTCGTGCTCGCGATGATCGCGAGCGCATGCGGCAGCGGTGACAAGGCGCATTCCGCGAGTTCCCGTTCGTCGCGCGTGGTCGCGGGCGCGGCCGGCCCCGCGTGGCAGGAGGTACGCACGAGCGGGTTGCGGTTCCAGGTCCCGTCCGACTGGCCCGTCTACGTCTTGGCCACCGACCCGGCGCGCTGTGTGCGGCTCGACGTGCACGCGGTGTACATCGGCCGTCAAGGCCTCTCGGCCGTGTGTCCCGCGCACGTCGCGGGGCGCACCGAGAGCGTCGAGGTGGAGCCGGCCGACACGACGACCGCGACCACCAGCCCGGCGCCGCCGAGTGTGACGCACGCGATCGTGCAGACCTTCTCGGCGGCGCGCGCGGTCGTCACCGTGACCTTCGGCTCCGACGAGGCGCTCGCTCGGACCATTGCCACGTCGGTGCGCGCAGGTTGAGCGGTGGAGGGTCGATGAGCGTCCGGTGCCGACGCGGTGGTGTCAGCTTGTTCGCGGCCGTTGCGCTCGCCGTGTCGTCCTGGTTCGTCCTGCCCGCGGCCGGGCACGCCGCGATCGTCGGCACGGGACCCGGGTTCGATACGTGCCAGGCGCCGCCGTTCGACTCGATGACGGCGTGGCGCACGGGATCGCCGTACCGCCAGATCGGCATCTACATCGGTGGTGCCAACCGCGCGTGCGCCGACGGGCCGCTCTCGGCCGCGTGGGTCGTGGCCACACAATCGCAGGGATGGATGCTCGCGCCGCTCTATGTCGGGCTCCAGGCGCCGTGCGTCACCCAACCGGGCGATGCAGTGATCGACGCGACTGCGCCGGCAACCCAAGGCTCGCAATCTGCCGACGACGCGGCGGCGCGGGCGCGCGGGTTCGGAATCCCGCCTGGAAGCCCCGTGTATTTCGACATGGAGGCATACGACCGGTCACAGAACGGTTGCAGCGCGATCGTCTTCGCGTTCCTCGACGCGTGGACCAATCGCCTGCACGCGCTCGGCTACCTGTCCGGCGTGTACGGCAGCGCCGGCTCGATGATGACCGATCTCGTCGGTGCGGAAACGAGTCCCGGTTTCACCGAGCCTGACGCGATCTGGAACGGCCACTGGGACGGCGCGGCGCAGGTCTTCGGCGATCCCTCGATCCCCGACAGCCTGTGGGCGAGTCATCAGCGCATCCACCAGTACCGCGGGGATCACACCGAATCGTACGGCGGGATCGTGATGAACATCGACAGCGACCAGAGCGACGGCCTGTTCGCCGGATCCGACAGTCGCCGCGGCGTTGCGCTGCGTTCGGACGGATCGTCGGGATACGTCCTGGACGGCGACGGCGGTCTGCAGCCGTTCGGTGGCGCGCCAACCGTGGGCGTGACGGCGCACTGGCCGGGCTGGGACATCGCACGCGCGTTCGCGCTGAGAGCCGACGGCGTGTCGGGTTACGTGCTCGACGGCTACGGCGCGGTGCATCCGTTCGGCGCAGCGCCCGCCGTCACGGTCTCCGGTTACTGGCCCGGTTGGGACATCGCACGCGGGATCGCGCTGCGGCCGGACGGCGTGTCGGGGTACGTCCTCGACGGCTGGGGCGCCTTGCATCCGTTCGGTGGCGCACCGCAGATCGGTACCGCCGGCTACTGGCCCGGTTGGGACATCGCCCGCGGTGTCGCGCTGCGAAGCGACGGGACCGCGGGCTACACGGTGGACGGTTGGGGAGGTGTGCACGCAGTCGGCGCGGCCCCGCCCGTCGCAGGGTCGGCGTACTGGTTCGGGTGGAACATCGCGCGCGGGATCGCGCTGCAGAGCGGCGGGTCGTCCGGTTACGTGCTCGACGGGTGGGGCGGTCTCCATCCATTCGGTGGCGCCCCCGCCGCCAGCAGCTCGTCGTACTCGTTCGGGTGGGACATCTCGCGTGGAGTCGCAGTGGTGGGTCGCACGGGGACGGTCGTCGACGCGGTGGGCGTGCTCCACCCGTTCACGACTCCGTGATGGTTCAGCGAGCGGGGCGGAACCGGGGGAGCGTGAGCTCGTCGTCGACGTCGACGAACACGACCTCGACGCGCATGTCGACCTCGATCGCGTCGTCGTCGCAGTCGACGAGATTGCTGACCAGGAACACGCCCTCGTCGAGGCGCACCACGACGGCGTTGTAGGGGACGCGGTCGGCGTACCCGGGCAGCACCGGCGGGTAACAGATCGTCCAGCTGTGCACGGTGCCGGTGCCGCGCACCGGTGTCCACTCGTGCGCGTCGCTGCGGCACGTAGGGCAGCGCGGGCGGGGATGGTGGCGGAACGCCCCACAATTCGTGCAGCGTTGGATCCGCAGCTGGTGCGCGCGGCATGCCTCCCAGAAGGGCGCCTCGAGTGGTGCCGGGTCGGGATGCGGAATGGGCACGGCGGCCGTCGTGTGCGTGCTCATGCGCTTGCTCATGCGCGCGCCAGGAGGATCGCCCCGGCCGGGTCGGTGATCGAGCCGTTGACGAACGCGACCTCCGCGCCGGCGACCTGGTTGACGGCGTCGCCACGCAGCTGCCGGACCGCTTCCGGCACGTGGTTGGCACCGTGGATGAACGCCTCGCCGTTCGAGCCGCCGTGCGTGTTGACGGGAAGCACGCCGTCGGGCCAGCGCGTCGCGCCCGATTCCACGAACGCGCCGCCTTCTCCCTCGCCGCAGAACCCGTACTGCTCCAGCGTGAGCGGCACCGCCATCGTGAAGTGGTCGAACACCATCGCGACGTCGACGTCGCCCGGGCTGATGCCGGCCCGCGCGAAGAGACGACGGCCGATCGCGCGCCCGCCCGTCTCGCGGCCGTCGTAGGAGCACGTGAGCGTGAACCAGTCCGCGAGCTCCGTGTGGATCGGCCCTCCACCTTGCTCGGTCGAGATGACCTCCACCGCCGGTTGCCGCAGATCGCGTGCCCGTTCGAGCGTGGTGACGATCACCGCGACCGCGCCGTCGCACTCCAACGAGCAGTCGACGAGACGGATCGGGTCGGCGATCATCCGTGAGGAGGCCCAGTCGTCGAGCGTGATCTCGGTGCGCATGATCGCGGCCGGGTTGCGGCTCGCGTGGAAGCGTTGCGTGACGGCCTGCATGCCGAACTGCTCGGCACGCGTGCCGTACACGTGCATGTGCCGTCTCGCGATCAGCGCCATCTCCTGGGCGGGTGCGGCGACACCGAACGGGTGGTGCCACTGCCGGTAGCCGGTGACGCGTGTACCGGCCTTCGCCCACGGTCGACCGCCCTCGTTGGTTCCCGGCCCGTACGACGCGAGCTTGCTGCGGTTCCGGCTGCGGAACGCGACCACAGCGTCGGCGAGACCCGCCGCGACAGCGACCGCCGCGAGCGCGGTGGTGCTCGCCGCGCCACCACCACCCGACGGCGTGCGCGCGAAGAAGCGCAGCGACGGAATTCCGAGCGCGTGCGCGATGTCGATCTCGGCGACTTGTTCGACATGGAAGCTCGTGACCCCGTCGAGGGCGTCCACCGCCAGCCCCGCGTCGTCGCACGCGCGCAGCACGGCCTCGCACGCGAGGTCG
>CAZJSY010000127.1:0-5676 GCA_964548555.1 uncultured Burkholderiales bacterium | reverse complement strand
CAGGCGCCGCGGCAGGGGAACGAGGGCTCGCCGCCCGCGTGGCTCGTGTTCGAACCCACCGTGGCCGACGCGATCAGAGATTTGCGTGTCGGCGAACACGTCGTCGTGCTGACGTGGCTCGACCGGGCTCGTCGCGACGTGTTGCTCACCCGCCCGCGTGCTGACCCGCGAAACCCGGAGCTCGGGGTGTTCAGCACGCGGTCGCCGGATCGACCGAATCCGATCGGGTTACACCGGGTGCGGATCGTGTCGATCGACGGACTGCGCATCCGCGTCGACGATCTCGAGGCCCTGAACGGCACGCCCATACTCGACGTCAAGCCCGCGCTCGACTGCAGGTGAGTTCCAAGCGCCCGAATGTGCTTGAGAGTCAACGAAGAGATCATCGCAACCCGTTGTCTGCCTACCCAAGGACGTTCCGATAACTGTCACACGCCGCGTTCATACTCATGGTGTGATGCAGGTGCAGGACGCTCGTCGGATTCGCGACGTCGTCGACGAGTTCGCGCGCGGCTTCGAATTGGACGCGGTTGCACCGACCGACGTCGAGAGCGTGTGGAACGAGATCGACGCTGCCGAACGTCAGCTCGCTGGGTTGAAGATGTTGATGGCTGCTCGACTCGAGGAATCGAAGGCGTGGAAGCGGGCCGGGTACCGCTCCGCGGCGGAATACATCGCCGCAAAGTCGAAGAGCTCGATTGCCGCGGCGCGCATGCAACTCGACGTCGCGCAAAGGTGCTCGAGCAGTTCCCCGCGACCGAGCAAGCGCTGCGCGACGGTGAGTATTCCACGGCGCAGGTCGCGCTCGTGGTCGAGGGTGCGAGCGCGGATCCGGACGCGGAGCAGCGACTGCTCGACCAGGCGGCGCGTGGGTCCTTGAAGGAACTGCGCGACGCGGTGCTGCGCGTGCGGGCCGCCGCGGATCCCGATCCCGACGCGACGCAGCGACGTATTCATGAGCGACGCCACTTCCGCACGTGGCGCGACGGCGAGGGTGCGTGGCGTGCCAGTGTTTACGGCACAGCGGTCGCGGGTGCCCGCATCGAGGCACGGCTCAACAAGCTGATCGACGAGGAGTTCTCCAGGGCGCGCTCCGAAGGACGGCACGAACCTCGCGAGGCGTATGCGTTCGACGCACTGGTCGCGCTGAGCGACCGAGGCGCCGGCGGGACAGAGGCTGCGAAGCCGGCTCCGCGGTACACGACGATCCTGCGCGCGGACCTGGCGGCGATGCGGCGTGGGAAGGTCGACGACGGCGAGGTGTGTGAGATCGCCGGCGCCGGACCGATCCCCGTGTCGAGCGCGCGTGAGTTGCTCGGCGAGAGCGTCCTCAAGCTCGTGATCACCAAGGGCGTCGACGTCCTGAACGTCACGCACCTGGGCCGCGGCCCGAACGCCGCCCAGCGCATCGCGTTGTTGTGGTCGTCAGACGGTTGCAGTGTCGAGGGCTGTGCGCGCACCCGGGTGGAGATCGACCACCGGGTCCCGTACGCCGAGACCGGGCATACGCGACTGGAGGAGCTCGATCCACTCTGCACGCATCATCACCGGCGGAAGCACAGCGACGGGTGGGCCCTCGTCGAAGGTGCCGGCAAGCGACAGATCGTCCCACCCCACGACCCGCGCCACCCGAAGAACCGCCCCCGAGAAGACACGAGTTGACGCGAACGTCGCCGTCAGCGGATCGGCCTCACCGACCGTTCGATGATCGTTTCGAGATCCCGGTTGCGCTCGGCGACGGCCTGCGCGGCCGCGGCCGCGAAGCGCTTCCACGGGTCGCGGGCCGGCTGGACCGTGGCGGCGATCTGGCGTGACAGCTCCGAGTCCGCTCCGTCGGGCGTCGTCACCGCGACGTGATAGTGGGCGGGGTCGGCGTGTTGCGTGAACATGGTGAGCAACGCGCAGTCGAGATCGTCATCGACGAACGCGACGGCTGCGCCGTACAGCGGCATCGGCTCCAGGTCGTCGACCACCCAGCCGCCGGTGTTCAGGATCGTGACCGGTACTTCGAACCCGTCGAGCTCCGATCGGCGCGCGAACGGCTTGTGCGTGTGCCCGAAGATGAACGTGACGTCCGAGGGCAGCTCACCATTGCACTCGCGCCGCAGTTGGCGCAGCGTCGGGCCTTCCATGTAGCGGCGGAGCCCGGCTTCCGCGTCGGCGCTCAGCACCGCCGCGGGGCGACGGCGTTCCGACGCGGCGACCTGCTCGGCCGCGTGCCCCAGCACGAAGCTCGCCGTCTCCGCGACCACTTTGTGGCCGATCTTCCCGCCCGGTAGCTGCCGCGCCAGGCCTTCGCTCAGGTTGTCGATCAGACACTGGGTTGCCGGTGTGCTGCGGAGCGCGTCATACGCGAGGCCCACGTCCTTGCCGACGTCGCCCGACCGGCCGAGCGTGGACCAGAAGAAGTCGATCCATGCGAAGTTCTCGGACTCCCACTCCCACACGTCTTCTGGTACCGGGTGTTCGAACATCAGGCGGTTCAGCGTCGACATCAGCGTGTACATCGACTCGACGTAGTGCCCGTGATGGATGACGACCGCTCGTCGTGCGTCCTCGTCGACGAATCCGAGGTTCGGGTACACGGTCTGCAGACGAATGTCGGACGACGCGGTGGCCCGATGTGCGAGCGCGGTCAGCAACTCGGCGGCAACCGGCCGGTTGTCGTGCAGTACGCGCATGCGGGTCGCGTGCCATGCCGGTTGCAGCGGCTCACCGGCCGGCACCGAACGGACGTACTGCGCGTAATGTCGCTCGCGCGCGCTCTCCCACAGGTGATGGTCGTGATTTCCCGGTACGAAGTAGGCGGTCTCGTTGAAGACCCGACGGCCGCTGAACGCGAGCTCGACGAACTGCTCGAACACTGTCGCCGCGACATGGTCATCGGCAAGCGCGAGCTCCAGCGCGTCACCATTGAGCACGAGCGCCGGTCGCCGCTGCTGACCCGTCGCGTCGACGATCGCGTTGATGCACTCCAGCAACCCGACCAACACGTCGCCCGGCCCTGAGAGGTCCACCTGCGCCTCACCGGGGAGCAACCGGGTGAGGACGCTGTTCTCGGCACCGAAGTGCAAGTCCGAGAGGACCACGTACCGGATGCTGGACACGGCCCTGCAGCCCGCCGGCGCGCCGGTGAGCTATGCGGCGCGTTCGAGGATGTGGACGGCGCACGCGGACCCGAGTCCGATGACGTGCGCGAGCCCCACCCGTGCTCCTTCGATCTGACGGGGTCCGGCTTCACCGCGGAGGTGATGGCAGACCTCCCAGATGTTCGCGATGCCCGTGGCCGCGATCGGGTGTCCCTTTGACTCGAGACCTCCCGAGACGTTGACAGGAGTCTTACCGTCACGCCACGGCGCACCGCTCTGGAAGAAGTCGACCGCGCCGCCCGGCTCGCACAGCTGGAGGTTGTCGTAGTGCACGAGCTCCGCGGTCGCGAAGCAGTCGTGCAGCTCGACGAGGTCGAGGTCGTCGGGTCCCAGACCGGCCTGCTCGTACGCCGTCGTCGCCGCGTTGCGCGTGAGCGTGTTGACGTTGGGCAGGATCTGGCACGCCTCTTCCCACGGATCCGTCGTCAGCACAGACGCGGAGACCTTTACCGCACGGCGTTGTTGCTCGAGCGACAACCGCTTCAGCGCGGCGTCGCTCACGACGACAGCTGCCGCCGCGCCGTCGCAGTTGGCCGAGCACATCGGCCTCGTGTTCGGGTAGGCGATCATGACGTCGTTCATGATCTCCTCGACGCTCATTCGCTTCTGATACGCGGCGAGCGGGTTGAGCGTGGAGTGCGCGTGGTTCTTCTCGCTGATCCGAGCAAAGAGCTCGAAGCTCGTCCCGCCGTAGCGATGCCCGTACTCCATACCGATCTGCGCGAACACGCCCGGCATCGTCTCGGTGCCGATGCGCCCGTCGACCGGCGCCACCGCTCCGTAGCGACCCTTCGGAGTCCACGAGCCGTCGTCGCCGGCCCGCGACCCGCCGGCGAGCAGGCCCGCGCCTGCGAGCTTCTCGACGCCGACGGCGAGGCCGTAGTCGGCCTCGCCCGCCTTCACGGCCATGATGGCGGTACGCAACGCGGTCGCTCCGGTCGCGCACGCGTTGGCGACGTTGTAGACGGGTATGCCGGTCTGACCGATCTGCTTCTGCAACTGCTGGCCGATACCTGCCGACGCGCTCATCAGGTTGCCCGCCGCGAGGATGTTCATGTCCCTCATCGACACGCCGCCGTCGGCGAGCGCACCGCGGGCCGCCTCCGCGGCCAGGTCGACGGTGTCCTTGTCGAGGTGCTTGCCGAACTTGGTCATGTGGATCCCGAGGATCCAGACGTCCGCGCTCACGATTGATCCTCCTGGGGTCAGACCGGCTCGAAGCCGAAACCGATCGCCTCGACGCCGTTGCTGTCGCGGCCGACGGAATAGGTGGCCAGCTTCACCTTCATGCCCGTCCGCACGTGTTCGGGATCGGGCTCCACGTTGATGATGTTGGTCCGTACGCTCGTGCCGTCGCAGTCGACGACGCCCGCGACGAACGGCACCGGAATCCCCGGCGCCGCGAACGACACGATCGTGAAGGTGCGCAGCACACCTTCACGGGGGACCTCGACGTCGGTGAAGGTCGTTCCCTCGCAGCCGGCACACGCGTTGCGCCGGTCGAAGTACCGGGCACCACAGCCGGTGCATTCGTGCGCCACGAGGTACGGATCGTCGCCGAGCACCAGGTAGTCGACCAACGGAACCGTGTCGTTCACCTCTTCGGTCACGTCATTCCCCACGTTGTTTCCCCTCTGCGTCGGGCTCTGCGTACTGTAACGCCCGGCCCCGAATCGGCGAGTGGCGTGCCCCGACGGGCGGAGGAGGTTTCGAGATGGATCGGGACGCGCTGGACGCGTACCAGATGCACGGCCAGGACATCCCATGGCTGCTCGAGCACTGGGCCACGCACAAGCCCGATCACCCGGCACTCGTCTGGGACCCGAAGGACGGGATGCAGCACCAGTGGACGTACCGGGAGTTGCTCGAGACCATCCGCGGGCTCGCCGCCGGTCTCCAGGCTCGGGGGATCGCGCGCGGCGACAAGGTGCTCATCCATGCCGAGAACTGCCCCGAGATGGTGTTCTCGTGGCTCGCGTGCGCGACGGTCGGAGCGGTGGCGGTCACCACCAACACCAAGTCGGTCGCCGCGGAGATCGCGTACTTCGTCGACAAGGCCCAGTGCTGCGCGGCAATCACGCAGCCGCAGTACGCGTCCCTCGTCGCGGAGGCCGGCGCGACGCTCAAGTGGATCGCCGTCACCGACGCCGACGAGGGCGGACCCACGCCGTCGAACGACGACCGGGAGATCCCGTTCGAGTCGCTCGCGGGTGATCCCGCCGACTGGCACGGCCGCGCGATCGAGCCGATGCTGCCGTTCGGGATCATGTTCACCTCGGGCACCACCAGCAAGCCCAAGGCCGTCGTCCACACCCACGCCAACGCGATCTGGGCGAGCCGCGTCGGACCGCGCAACATCGACCTCTCCACCGACGACCGCTACCTCGTCTATCTCCCGTTCTTCCACGTGAACGCGCAGAGCTGGTCGTTGTTCTCGGTGCTCGGCGTCGGCGCGACCGCGGTGCTCATGCCGAAGTGGTCGACGAGCCGCTTCTGGGACGTGGTGGCGCGCAACGACGTCACGCAC
>CAZJSY010000126.1:0-9462 GCA_964548555.1 uncultured Burkholderiales bacterium | reverse complement strand
AGGGGGGTCAATCTTCAACCGTCGCCAGAGGGTCAAGATTCGGCCGTCGTTGACACGCTGAGCGTTGTGCGACGTACAGGTCAGAAGCGTCGCTCGCACCGTCTCGTCGCGTTCCGTCCGCGTTGGTCACCTTCGTCCGGTGAGCGCGCTGTGACCGCGTCAACGTGCAAGGCGATGCCTCCGTCAATGCACGACCCCCCTTGTGAAGCGTTGTCCACCTGCCTCAGGGACACGGAGCATCTCCATTCCCGTTCCGGTCCACGAGGTCGATGGAGACCTCTCGCGCGTCCGCTCTCGCGGGCGGTGGACCCCCCGTCCCACCACCCGGACGGCTTGCATCCCGCAACGAATAATGCGCCAGGGATGACCGAAGCGATGACGGATCGGAGTGCCGACGTGCACAACCTGTATCAACCCTGAGCTCCTCCAGCTGCTTGCGCCGGGGCTGACTTGAGGCACGCCGCGTACCCCAGAGGGGTGATGCGTTGTCCCGAGATCTGCGTAGGAATTGGATGGTTCATGTCCGCGCCGCCCGTGTGTCCCTTCGTGCAGGGCCCGGGAAGGTCAGACACTTTGGCTCGCTCCGGAGCAGCGACGGTGAAGCCTCGAAGGGGAGCGGTGACACGACGATGGACTGTCACCCGACCGAAGGAGAGTGCGGCAATGGCGTCAATTTCCGAGCGAGAGAACCGGGAGATCGAGGCGGCCAACGCCTCTGGCAACACCCCGGTCGTCTTCATCCACGGCCTCTGGCTGCTGGCGAGCAGCTGGGCCAACTGGGCGGAGTTCTTCACGCGGGCCGGCTACGCGCCGCTGACGCCGGACTGGCCGGACGATCCGACAACGGTTGAGGAGGCCCGGGCGAACCCGGACGTCCTCGCCAAGAAGACCTTGAAGCAGATCGCCGATCACACCACCGAGATCATCAAAGCCTTGGACAAGCAGCCAGCCGTCATGGGGCACTCGACCGGGGGCTTGCTGGCGCAGATGCTTGCGGGCCGGGGTCTGTCGGCGGCCACGGTGGCGATCGACCCCGGGGTGTTTCGCGGCGTGCTGCCTCTGCCGGCCTCCGTGCTCAAAGGGGTGGGCCCGTTCCTGATCAACCCGCTCACACGCGGCCGCGCGATCACGCTCACGTTCGACCAGTTCAAGTACGGCTGGGCGAATGCGCTCAACGACGACAAGGAGGCGAAGGAGCTCTACAACACGTTCCACGTCGCCGGCTCCGGGATCGCGCTCGTCCAGATGGGCAACGCGAACCTCAACCCGTGGACCGAGGCGAAGGTGAACACGAAGAACCCCGATCGCGGTCCCTTACTGATCATCGACGGCGAGAAGGACCACACGGTGCCGTGGGCGATCGCGAACGCCGCCTACAAACGCCAGAGGCGCAACCCCGGCGTGACCGAGATCGTGAAGATCCCCAACCGAGGCCACTCCCTCACGATCGACCACGGCTGGCGCGAGGTCGCCCAGACGGCCCTCGACTTCGTCAAGCCGTTCGCCTAAGCGGTCACTGCCCGGCGACGACGTCCTTCCATGACGAACGACGTACGCGGGTCGGCTAAGTCGGCGAAGCTGCCCGTTGTGATGCCCGAAAGACAGCCCGGACTTCCACGCAGACTTGGTCGCGTTCCTGCAAGAACCAGTCGGCGCGCCGACACGAAAGAGAGGTCACCATGAAAATCGTCGTCATCGGTGGTACCGGGCTCGTCGGCTCGAAGCTCGTCAAAGACCTGGGCGCGCACGGCCACGAGACCGTGGCCGCGTCACCAGACACCGGCGTCAACACCATCACCCGTGAGGGTCTCACCGACGCCCTTGAGGGCGCGGCGGTCGTCGTCGACGTGTCGAACGCGCCATCGTGGGAGGACACAGCGGTGCTCCAGTTCTTCGAAATGTCCACCCGCAACATCCTCGACGCGGAGGTGGCGACCGGCGTCAGACATCACGTGGCGTTGTCGATCGTCGGCACCGAACGGATCACCGACAGCGGCTACCTCCGGGCGAAGGCCGCGCAGGAGGAGCTCATCAAGAGCGCTTCCATCCCGTACTCGATCGTGCACGCAACCCAGTTCTTCGAGTTCGCCGCCCGCATCGCCGACGAGGCGACCGACGGCGAGACCGTGCGGGTTCCTCCGGTGCTGATTCAACCGATGGCAGCCGACGACGTCGCCGCCGCGGTGTGCGACATCGCGCTCGCTGCTCCGCTGAACGGCACGATCGAGATCGGCGGGCCGCAGCCGCTGCCGTTCGAGGACTTCGTCCGACAAGGGTTGCGCGCCGTCGGGGATCAGCGCGTCGTGGTCGCCGACCCGCAGGCCCGGTACTTCGGCGCCCAACTCAGCGAACGCTCTCTCGTGCCGGACGACGGCGCTCGGCTCGCTCCGACCCGGTTCGACGACTGGCTCACCAAGCACACGCGAACGCGTTGACTGCAGCGCGACCTGACGGTCCACATTGCTAAATCAATCTGACAGCGCGGAGTCCCGTTACATCGGTGTCGCGCGCCCCTCGAACGTGTAGGCGAACGGTTTCGGTTCGCCCTTCATGTAGGAGGTCTCGAGTTGGTCGATCGCGAAGCCTGCATCGCGGATGCTGTCAGAGATTCGCCGGGTGAGATGGCAGCCTCTCGTGAGCGCCGTGTAACGCGGCTCGATCCGCTACTGCCACCGAGCGACTTTCGGGTCGGGCGCGTGACCGTATTCGACGAAGTGGAACGATCCGAAGGGACTGAGCACGCGCCGCACTTCGGCAAATCGGTGCACGCGTGTGCCAGGGGTTGCACGGCGAGATCGTCGAAATCGGGTTTGGCACCGGATTGAATGCGCCCTGCTACCAATCGGAAGTGAAGGAGGTACTGGCGGTCGAGCAATCGAAGCCGAGTATGCGCATTGAACCGCCCTGGATCTGATGGAGGCTCGGGTTATTGGATTCCAACCATCTGCTGGTCTGCGTGTTGGGCAGCGTAGAACGCTGCTTCGAACTCGGCGGGTGGGATGTCGTCGCAGTGGCTGTGCAGACGCCGATGGTTGAACCAGTGGACCCACGAGAGCGTCGCGAGCTCGAGCTCGTCGACGTCGCCCCAACCGTTGGTGTCGGGCCCGTAAACGCATTCGGTCTTGTCGAGCCCGTTGGTCGTCTCGGCCAGGGCGTTATCGAACGAGTCCGCGACGGTGCCGATCGACGGTCGATCACGCTCCGATCGGTGACAAGCCATCCGGCGTGACCGGAACGATCATCCGCGCGCCGATCTCCTCCAGTCGTTCCGTGAAGCGCACAGACGTGAATTGCGAGCCGGCGTCGGAGTGCGTCATCCGTGATGAGTTGCACAGCCTGGTTCCACGGCGATGCGCGAGAAACCAGCGCGCCGAGCGCATTGCAGTTTGCCCGGATCGACGATACGTGCGACGTCAAGCACCGTCGCCCACTGAGTCCGAACACGTGCTGACATCCGCTCAGCGAGTGGCGACACAGAGCCGGACCACGAACCATGGTCCGACCGACGAGCCGGGTCCAGGTTGCTGCGCCGTGACACGTTGGGGCGCCGGCCCCGACACGGTGCGCTCCGCCACATGGACGCGAAGGCCGACTGCCTCGAGAATCCGGGTCGCGTCACCTACCGAGCGGCCCAACACGTTCGGTACGCAGATCGGTGCACCGCGTCGAGGCATGGTTCATCGGCGGCGCCGGCGGCTGCGGCCGTAGGGCTGGCGCCGTTCGTGCACGAGGTCGGCGACGTAGGCGAACTTCTCGCCGGGCCGCGCCGGCCGGGCCGCGCCGTTGCTATCGCCGTCGCGAACGTATTCGACACCGTCGCGGCGGAAGAACTGCTTCGGCGTAACGGTCACGACGCGTCAATCCCGGAGACCCGATGGACCATCGTGAAGCGGTACCCGGAACATCCCGGCGGCGCTTCGTCGGCCTTTTCGTGGAGTCGCGTGACGGTGACGTCGCCGACAGGTTCGAGGCCGCGCTTGTGCATCTGCGCCTCGAGGTACCGGCGCCGCTGCGCGACGATCGCAGCGCGGCTTTCCGGGTCGACCATGACGTCGTCGGGAAAGTAGCCCCACGACGAATCCGGTTCGAGCCCACCGACACGGGTTGCGACTGCGCGGTCCTGACGACGCGGAGCCCGTTCGGCATCCCGGCGCGGCTCCATGGGCCCTCCGTTTCATTCCGCCAACAGAGGAGGCGACCGGTCCGACGGACGGGAACGGAGGCTGGGCCCGCGTGGGCGCATTCAGAGTAACGCGGATCGCCCTACCGCATTGGCGGGCGCGGCCCTTCCGGCGGCTAAGGTGCGGTTGTCGCCGCTCGGCGTCTCCTCCGGTTCCGTCCGTCGGATCGGTCGTGTCCCCCACTGGCGGAACAGGACATCCGGTGGCGAGATCGACCACGTTGCAGTGGCATCGGACAGAACGATCCGCGCACGTTGTGGTCCGGTCGGCGAGCTCAACGCGCAAACCATGCCGGAACTTCGCCGCTGGGTCGCACACCAACTATCCGAGGGAATTGACCGCATCGTCATCGATCTCTCGCACGTGTCGCGCGTCGACGACGCGGCTCAGGCCGGTCTCGTGATCTGCGCACGAGCGGCGCGAGCAGCGCACGCCCAGCTCGTCGGGCGCCACTGGAGTTGAAACGGTGGCCTATCAGATCGGAATCAAAACGGGGCGGGCGTCCGGCTCGCGATATTCACCGAGATCTCGGACCCAGACACCCGGGAGCGGCGCCTGACCCTGTCGTACCGGCACCCGTCGGTCGACGCCGACAAGCTGGGCCGCCTGAAACGCCTCGCCGAGAAGGCGCGGCAGACCGGTCGCCAACCGAGCGCGCCGCACGGACCAAGCAACTAGCGCTGCGCTGGTCCTGGCGGTAGTTCAGTCCGATCTCCTCCAGACGCTCGCCCTGCGCTCGCAGCCGAAATGCCTGGCACCAACGTCCTTCGGGGATCGCCTCTCGCTCATCTCACAGGACCCGTTGCGCTCACCGGTGCCATCGGCCCGCAACCGCCTGTGCAGCTTTGCCGGCATCCACGTCCTTCGCTCGGGCGGGTGCTAGCACCGCGCCGAGTTCGTTCCTCGCCAGGAGGTGCCCGCATACCCGACCTTGCGTACCACACCGACTCACCCGAGTATCCGGCCGAGCAGCGCAACGTGCACCACAACCACAACAACTGTCCGGACGGCCGACGCATCGAGCAGAAGCACCGGAAGACAGGGACCGGGGGCAAGCCGTTGTGTCGGACGTGTCAACACCTCCGCTAGCCGAGCGCCGGAAGGAACACGATCTCCGAGCCGGGTTGAACGCGGTCTGCTCGTGCGAGACCACGGTGTTCGAGACGAACTGACGGCGCTCGCCGAAATTCCCCGGGGTTGCTCGTCGAAATTCCCCACCTTCGAGTTGGTCTGAAGGTTAGCGGTCACCTCCTCGTGTGAGCTTTTGGGCGCGGGCTTGGTGCTCGCGCATGCGGTAGCTGTCGCCGTCGATGTTGATCACGACGCTGCGGTGCAGGAGCCGGTCGAGCATGGCAGCGGCGACGGTGGTGTCGTCGAAGATGTCACGCCAGCTGGCGACGCCACGGTTGGTGGTGAGGATGATGGAGCCTTTCAGGTAGCGCCGCGAGATCACCTGGAAGAGCGCGGAGGCGTCTTCAGCTGGCATGGGCAAGTATCCGAGCTCGTCGATGATGAGCACGGTCGGGCCGCAGAAGAACCGCATGGTGATGGCCCAGCGGCCTTCGGTGGCGGCGCGTCGACACCGGGCTGCGAGGTCAGCGGCGGTGCAGTAGTAGGCGCGGACGCCGACGTCGACCGCGGCGTGGCCGAGCGCGATGGCAAGCATGGTTTTGCCGACACCGGGCGGCCCGATGAACAGCACGTTGGTCGCGTCGTCGGTGTAGCGACACGAGGCGAGGTCCCGCATGAGTGCTTCGTCGACCGACGGTTGGGCGGTGAAGTCGAAGTCGTCGAGCTGCCAAGGCGCGGGGAAGTTCGCGAACCGAAGCCGTCCGGTGTGCCGCCGGGCTTCGGTCGCCTCGACCTCGATGCGTAATAACCCTTCGAGGAACGTGGTGTGCGCCTGCTTCGCCTTCGTCGCTCGGTCGAGTGCAGCGGGCAGTGCTTCGGCTGCGGCGGTGAGTTTCAGATAGGCGAGGTGTGCGCGCAGCTGCTGATAGACCGTGTCGCGGCTCATGACGCGCCGCCTCGACGCTGCTGGTCGGATCATCTGCTGATAGGTGGTGAGGTCGATGGTCGGATCGCGTCCGGCGTCACCGACGATCGCAGCTGCGAACACCAGTGCCGCGTCTGATGGTGGCCGGTTCGCCTTGCGGCGACAGGGCAGGTCGGTGCTGAACGCACCCAGCACCACGTTCTCCAACGCGGCGGTGTGTTCCGGGAGCCGGATCGTGCGGTGCGCGCCCCGTGGTGCGAGCCGATGCGTCGTCACCATCACCCCCGCGGGCGAGACGACGTCGATCGTGTCGGTGCCGAGCCGCCACCGCACGATCACTTGCGTGCCAACCAGACCAGGCGGGACCGAATAGCGGTTGCCCCACACGGCGACCAGCCCGTTCGCCGCAACGACGCGACGTTCTTCGATCGTGACGGGGTATGCGTGCGCTGGCAGGCGAGCAGTGGCTCACGATCGGCGAGTTCGCCGACGGTTGTCTCACCATGCGCACGCGCGTCACCCACGCGAGCGCAGAAGCCATCGAGGCTCGCTTGCGCTTCGATCGGCTGCTCACCCGCGCGGTGCGCCACCACCGTTGCGTCAGGTAGTGGATCGCCTTCTCGACCACGCCTTTGCGATTCCCATGCCGGGGCGGACACGGATCAACGCCGACGCCGTAATGCTTGGCGGACCGGCGCGAAGCTCGGCTGGATCTGGTCAGTGCCCGGCACGATCACCGTCGCCATCCGATCGACCCGCCAACGACGGGCGGTGCCACCCAGGCGCTGCAGCACCTCCTGGACCCCCACAACGAGATGGGGCTGGTCCATCAGCTCGGAGAACCAAGCCCGGAAGCGGCCCGAGTGCGACAGCACCCCGACCAACACGAACGCGCGCTCACCCCACGGCGTCTCGGGCAACTCGAGCCAGTCCCACTGGATCTCCTCGCCCGGCGGATGCTCGATCTCGACGTGCGCCCGGCCCTTCACTCCCGCGCACGCCTCGCAATGCGGCCGCAGCCCCCGCTCACGCAGGTAATGGGTGAACCGCTGATAGCTGCGCGCGAACCCCAACACCCGGATCTCGTCGAACAACACCGTCGCCCACACGTGCGGATCATCCGCCAGCCGCTGCCGCACGTACGGCTCGAACCGCTCCAACGGATCCTCGCCAACCACTCGGCGACGCACACCGACCTGGCGGTCACCCGGCAGATACGCCCGCACCGTCTTGCGGTCGCGCCCGACATGCCGGGCCATCGCCGCGACCGACCAGCCCCGACCGGCCAACGCGTGAATCTCCACATCCACTCCCTGTGTGATCATCAGGGACGGGCTCCTCTCCGCCGCCGGCGCCGTCTCGCGACAGCCAGCGTGAGAGGAGTCCCACCTCAACTTGGTGGACCCGCAGGGGGGAAGTTCAACGAGCAGGTCCGGGGAGCTTCACCCGAGCGCGGTCAGAACGGCGCCGACCGCGCGCGGCTTTCGCCTCGCCCCATCACGAATCGTGCGCATGAGCGAAACCACCAGCCATCGTGTCCGGGCCACTCCGACCGTCACTCATCGGCGGGACCGACAGCGACGCCTCGGTCAATGGTGAGACCACCTCGGCCCCGCCCGCGTGTGACAGGAACTCAGCCTCCGGAGCCGGGCGTCCGTTGTGTGGCACCTCTCATTCCATGGGGCAGCGGGCGAGCGGCGTCATCACGCGTTCGTGGTTGCCCAGTTGCGTCCCCAGCCGATCGAAGTCAGCGCGCAGCTCGTCAGTGAGTGGCGTCCCGGCCTCGCTCAGCCAGTCGGCGAGAGCCTCCAGTGCAAGGCCGAACTCGGCGGCGTCGATGAGCTCGTCCGCGAGGCGCACGCGATCGGGTGCGATCTTCTCATCGAGCAGAATCACGAGACCGCGAAGCCGCCCGGTCAGATCGGAGCGGGTGAAAAAGTCCACCGCGCAAGTCTCGCCGACAGCCATCGTCATAACGGCCCAGCCGCGCGGCAGGCAGTCTTTACCAATCACGCGCCGGCCGACGGCTCGTTTTCGCGCCGATGGCTCGTCGCAGCTTTGGTCGTCCCGTCGAGGTGGAGGTACGAGACCCGGAGCTTCTCGTGCTCGAGCGCCTGCTGCCCGAACGATCCGTCGTCCTAGCGGCATTCGGAGGAGTCCCTGCTAGTGGCGGCTCAGAACGGCGAAGATGACCACCGCCAGGACGCCAATCGCGAGCACGACGATCGCAGCGCCCCACGCGTCGGCGCTGCTCACGTCGTGGCTGCTTCGCTCGGATGGTCCGGCATTTCGCTCGAGTCCGTTGCCCTACCTACCGGTAGGTAGGCTGCCGGGATGGATGACACTGCCCTGCGCCGGGCGTTAATCCCGGCCGTCGAACAGCTCCTTGACCGCCATTTGAGCAGGGCGAAGGAGTGGTTCCCCCATCAGCTGGTGCCGTGGAGCCGGGGCACAGATTTCACACCCGGCGAGGTCTGGGACGCGGATCGTGCCCCAGTAACCGACGTGGCTCGCCGTGCGTTGTGCGTCAATCTTTTGACCGAAGACAACCTCCCCCATTACTTCCGCACGATCAGTGTGATGAGCGACGGCGACGCCTGGGCGACGTGGGCGCGCCGCTGGACGGCGGAGGAGGGCCGGCACGCCATGGTCATCCGCGACTACCTCAGTGTGACCCGCGCCGTGGATCTCGTGGCATTGGAGCGGGCCCGGATGCATCAGGTCGCGTCGGGTGTCGTACCCGATCCGCCCAGTACGGCCGACGGCCTCGTGTACGTCGCGCTCCAAGAACTCGCGACCCGCATCGCGCACCGCAACACCGGCAAGCACCTCGACGACCAGCCTGGTCGGGAGATCATGACCCGGGTCGCCGCGGACGAGAACCTCCACCACCTGTTCTACCGAGACCTCGTCACCCACGCACTCGCGATTGACCCGTCCGCAATGGTGGAGGCGATCCATCGGCAGGTCCGCGGGTTCGCGATGCCCGGCACTGGCATCGCCGATTTCGCCACCCATGCCCGCATGCTCGCCGCCGCTGGCATCTATGACTTCGCGATCCACCACGACCAGATCCTCGCGCCGCTCATCTTTTCGCACTGGGCCGTCCCCAACCTCCCGGGACTGACTGCGTCTGCGGAGCGCGCCCGCGACCATCTCCTCACCTATATCGCACGACTCGCCCGCGTCGCGGCACGTCTCACCGAGCGACGGACCGACCGCGCCGCAGCAGTCGCGAGCACATGACGCCACGCACCGCACAGCCGACGTCAGCACACCGCCGCG
>CAZJSY010000125.1:0-9467 GCA_964548555.1 uncultured Burkholderiales bacterium | reverse complement strand
GACCGACGACCGGGTTCGAGGAGGACCGATCAGATGCGACGATTCGTAGCCGTCGCGGTGCTCATCGCCGCAGTGCTGGCGTTGGCCCCGGCGACCCCGACGAGCGCCGCCGACCTCGGAGCGGAGGCCGCGTTCACGACCGCGATCAACAACCTCCGCACCAGCAAGGGTGTCGCGCCCTTGGGTACGCACCCGGTCCTCACCGCGAAGGCGGAGGCGTGGGCCGCGCAGATGGCCGCGTCGAACAACCTCTCGCACTCGAACCTTCCCGACGGCATCAACGTCAGCTGGACCAAGCTCGGCGAGAACGTCGGCGTCGGCGGCGACGTCGGCACGCTCTTCCAGGCCTTCGTCAACTCGCCGCACCATTACGAGAACCTGGTGGACCCGACGTTCCAATGGGTCGGCGTCGGCGTCGCGTACGGCTACGGACGCATGTGGGTCGCGCAGGAGTTCATGACGGGCGCGGCGCCTCCTCCGCCCCCGCCGCCGCCCCCCACGCGGGCGACCGCGGCGAACGCGCTCGGCGGCTACTACACGCTGAAGAGCAACGGCAACGTCGTCGCGCACGACGGCGCGCCGTCGTTCGGCCAGGACGACTACGGCTTCGACATGGCGCGAGGCATCGCGGTCATGCCCGACGGCAAGGGGTACGTGGTGCTCGACGGCTGGGGCGGCGTTCACCGCTTCGGCTCGGCGCAGAGCCTTCCGCCCGCCCCGGCGTACTGGCCCGGTTGGGACATCGCCCGCGGTGTCACGATCACGTCCGACGGTCGGGGCTACGGCGTGCTCGACGGTTGGGGCGGCGTGCACACGACCGGCGACGCCCCCAAGGGCAGTCCCGTGTTCTTCGCCGGCTGGGACATCGCCCGCGGTGTGGCGTTCTCGCCCGACAACTCGGGCACGTACGTGCTCGACGGTTGGGGCGGCGTACACACGATGGGCACGGCGACGTTCCATGGCGCCCCGTACTGGCGTGGCTGGGACATCGCCAAGGCTCTGAGCGTCACGCCCGACGGCAAGGGGTACGCGGTGCTCGACGGGTTCGGTGGCGTGCACAACGAGGGCAACGCCCCGGTCGCGACCGGCGTGCCCTACGTCCCCATGGACGCGTGGCGTGGGCTCTCCGCCTTCGCCGGTGGCTACGTCGTCGCCCGAGCCGACGGGTTCAGCGTCAAGACCTGAGGTCCTGCCCACGTTCTCCCGGGCACGCGTGTGGGGCCTCGTAGCATGACGGCCCGTGGACGCGCTCACCTTCTTCGGCCTCGAGCCCACGCGCGACCGATGGACGTGGCGGATGCCCGTCGTGCCCGAGTTGTGCTCCGGGCTCGGGACGCTGTTCGGTGGGTGCGGCCTGGGCGCGGCGATCGAGGTGCTCGAGCAGGCGACGGGCCGGCCTCTCGTATGGGCGACCGCGCAGTACCTTTCGTTCGCGCGTCCCCCGTCGGTGCTGCAGTTGGACGCGACCGAGGTGGTGCGGGGTCACCAGATCTCCCAGGCCCGGGTCGTCGGCCACGTCGAGGGTGAGGAGATCTTCACCGTGAACGCGGCGCTCGGCCGGCGCCAGATCGAATTCGCGGGTTCGTGGGCGATCGCCCCCCACGTGCCTCCACCCGAATCGAGCCCGCGCCGTGTGGTCCAGGACCGTCACATCGGGACGATCATGGACCGCCTCGACATGCGGCTCGCGAACGCCCGCGACATGGAGCAGTTCCCGGCCGAGCCCGGCGACGGGCGCAGTGCTCTCTGGGTCAAGCTCCCCGCGCTCGAGATGTCGGCGGCTGCGCTCGCGGTCGTCGGCGACTACGTGCCCTTCGGCATCGGGCAAGCTCTCGGACAACGTGCGGGCGGCCAGAGCCTCGACAACACCCTGCGCGTCGCGTCCCGAGTCCCGACCGACTGGATCCTCGCCGACGTGCGGGTGCATGCCGTGTCCGAGGGGTTCGGGCACGGCCTCGTGCACCTCTGGTCGCAGGATGGCACGCTGCTCGGCACGGCGAGCCAGTCGACGATCGTCCGGCGCTGGCGCGACGAACCGAGTGCCAACGGTGACACCGACCGCCCAGCGGAGAGAGCGATGAACAGCTTTCGGAAGCAGCCATGACGACGCAACGGTTCGGAATCACGATTCCGTTCGAGGGTGTGCCGTTGCACGAGCAACGGGACTGGATCGCGGAGCTGCCCGATCTGGGCTACACCGACGTCTGGTCGAGCGAGGCGGGCGGCCACGACGCGTTCACTCCACTTGCGCTCGCCTCCGCGTGGGCGCCGTCGCTGCGGCTCGGGAGCGCGATCGTGCCGGCGTTCACCCGTGGCCCCGCGACACTGGCCCAGTGTGTGGCGAGCCTGTGCGACGCCGCGCCGGGACGGGTCGCCTTCGGCATCGGCACGTCGTCGAACGTGATCGTCGAACAGTGGAACGGCATCCCGTTCGAGCAGCCGTACCACCGCACGCGTGACACGTTGCGGTTCCTGCGCGCCGCGCTCGCGGGTGAGAAGGTCACGGCCGACTACGAGACGTTCTCGGTGAAGAGCTTTCGTCTGGGCGTGAAGGTCGAACAGCAGCCGCCCATCCTCGTCGGGGCGCTACGCCCCGGGATGCTGCGCCTGGCGGGTCGTGAAGGCGACGGTGCGATCATCAATTGGCTCGCGGCCGACGACGTGCCGACGGTCGCCCAGCACGTCGGTCCGGGCAAGGAGATCGTCGCGCGGCTCTTCGTGCTCCCCACCGAAGATCGTGATCTCGTGCGCTTCGTCGGTCGCCGGGCGATCGCGGCGTACCTCAACGTTCCCGTGTACGCGGCCTTCCACGAGTGGCTGGGCCGCGGCGAGATGCTGCAGCCGATGTGGGACGCCTGGAAGGATGGCGACCGCAACGCGGCGACCGAGGCGATCCCCGACGAGCTCGTCGATGCATTGATCATCAGCGGCTCGGCCGAGGCGTGCCGCGCCCACATCCGCCGCTACATCGAGGCGGGCGTCACCACACCCGCACCGGCCATCCTCGGCGTGGGTGACGACGTGCGCAAGGTCGTGCGCGACCTCGCGCCCGTCAACGACTGAGCACGTCGGGAGCTACGCGACCTCGCGCAGCTTCACGTCGTGGTGACGCACCGACAGGAGCTTGAGCCGCTCGAGCGTCCGCACGACCCACCATCCGGGATCCACCTCACCGCGCTGCAACGAGAAGCGGGCCGACGTGGGCGCGGCGTGGTGGTTGTTGTGCAGGCCTTCGCCCGCGGTCACGAGCGCGAGCAGCTGCACGTTGGTGGCGGAGTTGGGGTGCACGCGCCGACCGCTCGTGTGCCCCACCGCGTTGATCGCTCCACTGAGCATCAGGTACGAGACGGCATGCACCACGGCGGCGAGCAGGCCGGTCTCCCAACCCAACACGAGGCAGAGCGCGACCACACCGACGCCCAGACCGAGGAACGCGTGGTCGAACAGCACGCGGTCGAGACGGTCGGGCGGCACGTCGCGCGCGTACCGACCGACGGTCACACCGTCGCGCGCGACGCGCCGGTAGAGCGCGGCATTCGCGAGCTGCACGCGCCAGAAGCCGACCTGGGCCGGGCTGTGGGGATCCTCGGGCGTGTCGGTCGCCGCGTGATGGCGACGGTGGACCGCGACCCACTCCCGGGGACGCATGCCCGTGGCGAGCCAGATCACGGTGCGGCACACCAGCGCGGCCGGGCCGGTCATCGTGAGCGCTCGATGGGCGAGCCCGCGATGGAGGTACACGGTCGTCACCAGGATCCCCACCTGGGTGACGGCAAGGCCCACGAGGACGGCGAGAAGGGGGTGCACCACCGGATCGTATCTACCTACTCGTCGGTAGGGACAACCCACCCGATCAGCATCACGAGTACCCTCGTCCCATGGAAGGCACACCGGCTGCCGAGAGTGGGCCGGTCAGCACGAAGAACGTCATCCTCGACGTCGCTCTCCACCTCTTCGCCGAGCACGGCTTCGCCGGCACGAGTCTCAACGACATCGCCGACGAGGTCGGCATCCGCCGTCCGAGCCTGCTGCACCACTTCCCGTCGAAGGAAGCGCTCTACCGCGCCGTCGTGATGCAGTCGTTCGCCGACTGGTTCGCACTCGTCGACGCCGCGGTGGCAGGCACCGACAAGCAGGGCTGGCCGCAGGTGGAACGGATCCTGCGCGCCGCGTTCCAGTTCTTCGAGGAACATCCCGACTTCGTGCGCCTCGCCCGCCGCGAGGCGATCGACGGTGGGCCGATTCTGTCCGAGGAGCTGGGCCTGTTGCTGCGGCCCCTGTTCGACCGGGGCGCAAACTTCCTCACCCGCGAGATGAACGCCGGCCGGCTGCGGCACTACGACCCCCGTCAGCTGCTCCTCATGGGCTACGGAGCGATCCTGTCGTACCTGTCGGACGCGCCGCTGATCTCGTCGTTGCTCGACGACGACCCGCTCTCGCCCGCGAGCCTGAAGGAGTGGCGCGAGCACGTCATCGACGTGTTCCGCAACGCGCTCGCGGTCTGAGAGAGCTCACATCTTCGCCAGGTCTTGGAACCGGCGGAGCAGGTCGTCGTCGCCGAACACCTCCACCTGCTCGGGCGTGATGCGGCCGTACAGCAGCAGGAGCAGATCGGACGCGGTGCCGCGCGCCGCGACGTCCCCCTTCGAGTGCTCGCGGCTGATCTGCGGACCGTCCGGCATCAGACGCACGAGCCACTCGCCGTCGCGGTCGGTGCAGTGCAGGTGCACCGTCTCGCCCTGACCGGTCACCGGCACGCCGGCTCGGGCCGACGTCGCCGGCAGGTTCGCGAACCGCTCCTCGATCCCGTCGACCGCGAGCTCACCGTCGACCGGCTGTGTGCTGCCGCGGCACGCCTGCCCGTCCCAACGGTGGACGACGGTCTCCTGCGCCATGCGTCGCGACCAGAAACCCGCGCGGTTGTCACCGGCCCACGACCACACTTCGACATCGGGGTCGACTGCCGCAAGAGTCGCCGCGAGGTGTGACGCTCCCTGCTCGAACCAGTCGGCGAGACCCTTCGCGTCGCGCTGCACCTCGTCGGAGAGCCCCAGGTCGATCGACTTCGCGTCGACGGCCTCGGCGCTTCGCCGTTCGACGATCGCGTCGGCCCATCGCTGCGCGGTGCCCGTGTGCTTGACCAGACGTCCGATCGTCCACCCGGGACACGTCGGTACCGGGGTCGAAACGTCGCCGGCGCGCAACGCGTCGGCCAGCACTCCGCTCTCGCTCGTGATGACCCGGAGGTAGTCGGTGTGCTCCACGCCGCGGAGCCTACGTGGTCAGTCGAACAGCGTGAGGGCGTGAATCTCGCCCCGCCCGACGGGCTCGGCGAGCGCGTCCGCGAAGGAGCCGATCTCGTCGAGCAGCTCGGGACCGTTGTTCGCGGGCTGGTTGACGAGTGGTGACACGAGACGGCCGGCGAGCGCGCCCGCGGGTGCGGGCTGCAACAGCTCGCGCAGCGAGTCCGGGCGGGCGGCGGGGTCGAGCCAGCCCTCCCAGTGGTCCCCCAGCACCACCGGCATGCGGTCGTGCACCGCCTCCACATCGGCGTTCGCCGCGGTGGTGACGATGCTGCACGAGACGAGCCAGGGTGCCTCGGAGCCCCTGGCGGGATCCCGCCACGCCTCCCACAACCCGGCGAAGGCGAGCGGCCGGCCCGCGGGGTCGTGCAGGAACACCGGCTGGCGGGCTCGGCCCGGGCGTCGCCACCACTCGTAGAAGCCGTCCGCGGGGACGACGCACCGCCGGCGCCGAAACGCGGCACCGTAGGCGGAGCTCGACGAGACGGTCTCGGCCCGGGCGTTGATCAGGCGGTCCCCGATTCCGGGATCGCGAGCCCACGACGGCACGAGTCCCCAGCGGGCCGTCACCAGCACCCGACGTTCCCGCCGGTCCGCGACGATCGGGATCTCGGCGCGCGGCGTGACGTTGTAGTCGGGCTCGCGCTCGGCGATCGCAATCTCGTGGACGTCGAACCGGGCCGCGAGCGACGAAGGCGGTGACGAGACGACGAAGCGGCCACACATCTCGCGCTCGAGGCTACCGGCGGCCGTCTTGCGACGCGGGCACTCGGTCCGCGAGACGACGGACGAATCGCAGCCCGGACCACGTGTCGTCGATCGCGCAGACCTTGTTGTCCACGAGCCCGGCGTCGAGACCCAAGCGCTGCACGGGGTCGAAATGCAGATCGGTGACGACGTGCGACGCCCGTTTGGGCCACGCCACCCAGAGCCCGCCGTTCATCTCCAACGCTTCGATCAGACGCGGGAGCCGGCGCGCGAGATCCGTCCGCCGCGTGACGAAGAGCAAGATGAGGTCGAACGGGCCCCGCGCGCTGCGGCGCAACACCACATCCTCGGGCAACGGCGCGAGCGCGCGTTCCAGATCGTCGGGCGGGTGCACCAGAGCGACGCGCGCGCCCGGCTCGATCCCGAGCTTCTTGGCGAGCGGCGTGCCTGAATACCCTGCCATGCCCAAACACTCCAGTCCGCCGCCACGCATCGGTCAACTCCGCGCGCGCGCGGGGAAGGACGGCTCACGTCCCGGGATCACCTCGGCGGTACCGCGCGAATTCGGGCACCGCGAGCGCGAGCACGGCAACCCCGCCCAGGCACAGCAGCCCGCCGGACACGACCGAGATCGTCGGCGTCAACAGGGCAGCCACCGACCCGGCCTCGAAGTCGCCCAGGCGTGGACCGCCCGTGACCACCAGGATGTGGACCGCCGACATGCGTCCTCGCAGGTCATCGGGCACGGAAAGCTGGAGGATGGTGCCCCGGAACACCGCCGAGATCATGTCGGCCGCGCCCGCGACCGCGAGGCAGACGAGCGCCAGCGCCAGGTTCCGGCCGGCGAGACCGAACGTCGTGATCCCGAGCCCCCAGATGCCGACGGCGACGATCACGGCGAGGCCCTGCCGCCGGACACGGCCCACCCAGCCGGTCGTCAGGGCCCCGAGCAGGGCTCCCGCCGCGGGCGCCGCGAGCAGGTACCCCACGACCTCCGCACCCCGGTGGAACTGCACCCGCGCCAGCACCGGGAACAGCGCGCGCGGCATGCCGAAGATCATCGCGACGAGGTCGACGACGAACGTCGACTGCAGCACGCGCCGGCCGCGTAGGTACCGGAAGCCTTCGCCGATCGCGCGCAGGCCGGATGTGCGTTCGGTGTCGTCGCGCGCGAGCGGCGGGTGCGGCGCCATCATCAGCGCGGCCGCGATCGTCGCGACGAAGCTGAGCGTGTCGATCGCGTACGCGGTCGCGAGACCGACCTGTGCGATCACCACCCCGCCGACCGCGGGTCCCGCGATCAACGCGCTGTTCCACATCGCCTGGTTGAGCGCGAGCGCCTGCGGCAACTCGTCTGCCGGCACGAGCGTGGGCGTCATCGCAGCCCGGGTCGACAACGCGAAGCCGCTGACCCCGCCGACGACCGCGGCCGCGCAGTACACGAGCGCGAGTGGCGGATGCCCGAGCGCGGCGCCCGCCCACAGCATGGCTGAACCCGCGGCCGCGACGATCTGTGAACCGAGCAGGAGCTTGCGCCGGTCGACACGGTCGATGAACGGGCTGCCGAACACCGAGACGACGAGCAGCGGTGCGAGCTGCGCGAGGCCGATGGCGCCGACCGCGAGCGACGATCCCGTAAGGGCGTACACCTGCACGTAGAGCGCGACGAGTGTGAACTGCGAGCCGGTCTCGGAGACGAGCTCGCCCAGCCACAGCAGCCGGAAGTCGCGGTGCGCCCGCAGCGGCGCCATGTCGATGGCCAGGGAGCGCACCTGCCGCAGCGAACGGGCCGCGCGTCCCGGTACACGTCGCGGGCGCGCCGGCGTCCGTTCGCTTTTCCCGACCATTTTGCTCGTATTTTCCGCGCGACGGCGCTACATTGGGTTCGCGGGCCCGATGAGCCTACCGACCGTCATGAACGTTCCTCCGGGACGGCAGGCCCGCCACCATCACCACCACCGTCGGCGCGCGCCCGAATCACGACCGCGTCGATCAACGTTCACGAAAAGTGAGGCGATGACCAATGGCAATCCGTCTGGGCGATGAGGCTCCCAACTTCACCGCGGAGACCACCGAGGGCACCATCAACCTCCACGACTACCTGGCCGACAGCTGGGGGATGTTGTTCTCGCATCCGAAGGACTTCACGCCCGTCTGCACCACCGAGCTGGGTGCGTTCGCCCGACGCCGCGGCGAGTTCGACCAGCGGAACGTGAAGCTGATCGGTATCTCGGTCGACCCCCTCGAGTCGCACACGGGCTGGGTCGGCGACATCAAGGAGACGCAGGGCGCCGAGCTCAACTACCCGTTGATCGCTGACCCGGAGCGCAAGGTCGCGGACCTGTACGACATGATCCACCCCAACGCGAACGACACCCTCACGGTGCGTTCGGTGTTCATCATCGGCCCCGACAAGAAGGTGAAGCTGATCCTCACCTATCCGGCGAGCACCGGCCGCAACGTCGACGAGCTCCTGCGCGTCATCGACAGCCTCCAGCTCACCGCCAAGCACAGCGTGGCCACCCCGGTCGACTGGCGCAGCGGCGACGACGTGATCATCGCGAGCTCGGTGTCCGACGAGGACGCCAAGCAGAAGTTCCCCGACGGCTGGAAGGCGCCGAAGCCGTACCTGCGGATCGTCCCGCAACCCAAGTAAGGGGTTCCGTCACGCAGGTTGTGTGGATCACAGGCACAGAGCGCCGTCGATCCACACAACCTGGTGCGGGTACGCCTACACGTCGAGGAATCTGCGCAGACCCACAGCGCTCGCGCCGACGCCGATGAGCGCGCCGAGCAGCAGCACCAGGAAACCGATGCTCCACGCATCCTGGTTCGTCAGGTAGAACGCCTGGACGAAATGCGAGCCGCCTCGGAGGGCGCCCGACAGACGCACCTTGAGGAAGTAGACGACGCCGAATGCGATGCCGGCGCCGATGATGCCCTGCACCAACCCTTCGGCGAGGAACGGGATCCGAACGAACCAGTTCGACGCGCCGACGAGCTTCATCACTTCGATCTCGCGTCTTCGGGCGAACGTCGCCAGCCGAACGGTGTTCACGATGAGGAACAGCGCGGCCGCGAGCAGCAGCACGAACGCGATCGTGAAGGCCCGCCGGATCCAGTTGGTCACCGACAGAATGCTCTTCAGCGCCTTCTCGGGCGTGTCGACGGTCGCGACACCGGGCAGCGTCTCGTATTGCTGCGCGAGTGGCTTCGTCATCTCGGCTTTGGTGGGCGCGACGCGAAACGACGGCGGGAGCGACTGCGCGTCGATGCCCTCGGAGAGCGACGGGTTGTTCTGCGTCAGACGCTTGAACTCCTTCAGCGCGTCGTCCTTGTTGAGGAACTGGTAGCTGCGGACACGCTTCGAGTTCACCGCGTCGTCGAGCGCGAGACGCACGCCGTCGATCTGGCCCTGCGTCGCGTCGACGTTCATGAAGATCTCGAACTTGACGC
>CAZJSY010000124.1:7237-9505 GCA_964548555.1 uncultured Burkholderiales bacterium | reverse complement strand
TGAGCTCGAGGCGAACCGGCTGGGTCAGTTCAAGGCCCGCGCCTTCGAGAACATGCTCGCCATGGCGATGGCCAACTACGCGGCGCCCGAGCACAACGGACACTCGATCATCGTCGACGCCGTGACGTTCGACGAACATGCGAAGGGTCTCGATCCGGTGATCTTCGAAGCGGGCGCGGAACCAGGCGTGTTCGTGGCCGAGGTCGACCTGGATCGTCTCAGGGCCTACCGTCGCAACGACTGCATGGGCAACGCCTACCGGAAGCCGCGCGCCTACACCGGATTGACGTCACTGGAGGTCGACGAGCCCTTCCGTCGTTCCGACGCTCGGCGGTGACGTGGACGACGTGTCAGTGGCCGGTCGTGGTCGTCGTGGTCGTGCTGTACTGACGGCATTCCGGCGTCTTCATCTGCGCCGGAATGTTCGGGTCGATGCACGCACGCAGGCGCCCGAGACCGGTGATGACATTGTCCACGTCGTTCACCCCTTCGCGGATCGGCGCCGTCCAGACCACGTAGATCAGCGGGGCCGCGGTGAGGGCCACCACTGCCGCAAGGCACGCGAGTGAGCCGCCGACGCTCCGGGCCTTGACGGGTCGGGTCCAGTCGGACTCGTCGAGCTGCACGATCTCACGTCTTCGATCACGACGCATCGTCACGCTCCATACCCGATAAACATACGAAGGGTATATCCGCTTGGCGCCGCGTTGCATTCGGGATGGACGGCCTTCGATCCGGAGGCCTCTCTACAATCGTCCCGTGGCGTACGACGAGGACCTCGCCGATCGGATACGTGAGCTCCTATCGGACGTACCCGGGCTGACCGAGAAGAAGATGTTCGGCGGGCTCGCGTTCCTCGTCGGCGGGAACATGGCAGTCGCGGCGAGTGGCCAAGGTGGCGCGCTCGTGCGCGTCGACCCCGCCAAGTCCGACGACCTCGTCGCGAAGAGCAACGCCCGACCGATGGAGATGCGGGGCCGAGAGATGCAGGGATGGCTCAGGGTCGACTCGGCCGACGTACGCACCAAACGTCAACTCGAGCGGTGGGTGCGCCTCGGCAAGACGTACGCGCAGTCATTGCCACCCAAGCGCTAGGCCCGAGCGCGTTCCATTGACATGGTCCGGAGGGGCCCTGTCGGCGGTTTACGGTTGGCCCTCTGACCTTCCGCGGATTTGACCAAAATCCCCGCGCAGCCGGGGAACGGACCACCTTCGGCTCGACGTGGCGCACGCAGGGCGACGGACCTTGGAGCATCCTGTGGCTGGCGTCAACGGGCGAGCTGCTCGCGATTCGCGAGCCTGACTCCTCGACACACGGCAATACCGGCATGGACGAAGTCGTTCGCATCGCGGTCGAGACGGATCCGCAGCGCCTGCATGCCGCCGTCGCCGGTTGGGAAGAACACGTCACCGACTGGAACGGTCTCGCATGGATCGCCGGCCGGTTCGGTATTGCTGCGAGTTCCGACGCGTCCGCCGCGGCCACGGCGCCGGCGAGCTGGTATCCCGACCCCTGGCGCCCCGGCGGTTTGCGTTGGTGGGACGGGATCCAGTGGACGCATCAAGCGACGCCCGATGTGGGACGGGGATGGCGCGCACGACCACCGAAGGCGCCCCCGCCGACGTTCCCGCCATCGCTGGTCTGTGGGTTGTCGGCGGAATCCTGGCGGGACACGTCCTCGGATTCGCGCTGATTCCCGTCACGCACGTCGTGCATTCGTGGACGTTCATCGACTCGTCGTTCTACGCACTCTTCTACGGGGTCGTTGCCGCCACCTGCGTCATTGCAAGTCGGCGCTATGGGTCGGGGCGTCTGGGCAAAGACTTCGGCTGGCACTTCGAGCCGGGTGACCTGTGGCGTGGCCCACTCGTGTTCGTCCTCACCGCGCTGGTGGTGGGGCCGATCACGTCTCCCCTGGTCAACAACCGCAGCGTGCGCCGCGGATCGGAGCTGCTGCACTACTCGGAGACGCACCGCCCGTTCGCCGCGACGGTCGTCCTCGTCGTCGTCGCGCTGGTCGCCGCTCCGCTCTTGGAGGAGCTCCTCTTTCGCGGCGTGCTCCTGCGTTCGCTGACCTCGTTCATCGGCGTGCGTTGGGCCGTGGTCGTGCAGGGCCTGTGCTTCGGCCTGTACCACCTTGCGCCCTGGCTCGGCGGCTTCGCCCTCTTCTGGATGCTCAGCACGGCGCTCTTCGGCATCGGCGCCGGGATCGCCGCGACCCGCTGGAGACGACTCGGTCCGACGATCGTCGCTCACGCAACCCTCAA
>CAZJSY010000124.1:0-7137 GCA_964548555.1 uncultured Burkholderiales bacterium | reverse complement strand
TTCTCGCTATCGCGCCGCCGGCTGGAACAGCTCGATGAGGTTCCCGGAGGGATCTTCGACGAGGATCTGCCGCCCACCGGGACCACTGACGATCTCGTTGCGGAATCGCACGCCTGCCGCGTCGAGGCGGGCGATCTCGCCATCGAGGTCGGACGTGACGAAGTGGATACGGTTCCAGCCGCCGGGGCCCGGGACGGCGCCGTCGGACATGGCGCGACCCGCGGAGCTCTTGGGCCCGCTCAACAGCAGGCGCAGATGCTGCTTGGTGACGTCGGCGAACGCGGGAAGGCTGACGAGTCGCGGCTCGAAGCCGAAGTGGGTGGAGTAGAACTCCACGGCTTCCGCCACGTCGTTCACCATGTAGCGGACACTCACGGTCTCATCGGCGGGCATGTGCGCTCCTCTCGTGTCGTGCCTCTTGGGTGACCTCGGCGATGAGCAGGTCGACGCGGGCTTCGATCTCCTCCGCGGTGCGCACGAAAGCCGGATAGGTCGCTTCGTCGCTGTCGGCGAAGGCGGCCGGATCAGCCATGCTCCAGTGTGCGGTCAACGGCGCGCCGGGAAACTCGGGACAGATTTCCTTGACCTTGTCGCAGAGGGTGATGACTCGATCGAAGCGTGTGCGTGCAAAGCGGTCGAGGTGTTTGGTGCGCTGCCCGGAGATGTCGATGCCACGCTCCGCCATCACACGCACGGCGTTGGGATGCAGCGGCTTGGGTGCACTGCCCGCGCTCCGCCCCGCGATGGCATGCGCCGAACGATGCTCCAAGAGCGCCTCGGCCATCTGCGAACGCGCGGAGTTTCCCGTACATAGGAAGAGGACGCGCTGCTTACGGCGCGCGACCGAGCGAATCGGCTTCGAAGGAACCGGCACGAGACGAAGACCTGGGTGCAACGCCGCTCCGGCCGCGCCGAACAGCTCACCGCAACGGGTCAGGTCGAGCCGGTAGTAGGTGTCACGCCCGTCGGCAGAGCTTCGGCGAGCGGATACCAGCCCCGCCGAGCGAAGCTCGCCGAGGTGATACGAGACGAGGTTCTGAGCTTTGCCGACCAGCTCGGCGAGTTCGCCGACGCGCCGGTCGCTGCGCGCCAGGTGACCGAGGAGCTGCCAGCGCTGAGGATCGGCGACCAGCTGCAGGAACTGCAGGGGCGGTTGATTGGCCGTGCAGCCGGACATGCGACGGACAATAGATCAACGCAGTTTGATGTGTCAATCGAGCTCGATGTACCGTAATCTGCGCTCCGACCGCCGTCTCCTTCCCCCCGGAGGGCCTCGTCATGTCGCTGCACGCGCTCGCACGGTTCTGCTACCGGCGCCGGTGGCTCGTCGTCGGCGTATGGGTGCTCGCGCTCGTCGCGATGAACATGCTCTCCTCGGGCATCGGCCCCAACTTCACGACGAACTTCAGCGCTCCCAATACCGAGTCGACGCGCGCGTCGAACCTCCTCACGTCCCAGTTCAAGTCCCAGTCGGGCGACACCGTCCAGGTCGCGCTGCAAGGCGCGCCGTCGATGCGCGACCCGCAAGTGCACGCGCAGTTCGAGTCGTTGCGTGCCGCGCTCGGACGCGTCCCGCACGTGACCAACGTCAGCGACCCCTACACCGCGCCGGGGGGCATCTCGAGATCGGGCACGATCGCGCTGGCGAACGCCCAGCTCGACGCCCCTGCGCACGACATCTCCAACGACGTCGGCAAGGAGATGATCACACTCGCCGAGCAACACAGCACCCGACAGCTCGAGGTTCGTCTCGGGGGTCAGCTCATCCAGCAGTCGGAACGACCGAAGCCGCCGTCGAGTGAGCTGATCGGCGTTCTCGCCGCGATCATCATCCTGCTGATCGCGTTCGGCTCCGTTCTCGCGATGTTCGTCCCCATCGTCGTCGCGCTGGCGGGCATCGCGGTCGGCCTGCCCATCATCGGTCTGCTGACGCACGTCTATCCGTTACAGAGCTTCACCACCACGTTGGCCGCCATGATCGGCATCGGCGTCGGCATCGACTACGCGTTGTTCGTCGTCACCCGGTATCGCCAGAGCCTGCACGCCGGCCACACACCGGAGGACGCCATCGTCATCGCGATCGACACGTCCGGACGTGCGGTGCTGTTCGCAGGGATGACGGTGATCATCGCGTTGCTCGGGATGCTCGCGATCGGCCTGTCGTTCATCAGCGGTCTCGGCATGGGCGCGGCCTCGGTCGTCGCGGTGACCGTGCTCGCCGCCGTCACCCTGCTGCCCGCGGTGCTCGGCTTCGTCGGCACGAACATCGACAAGCTGCGACTGCCGTGGGTGCACCGTGAGGACGGTACGCGGGAGACGATCTGGCACCGCTGGAGCCGGTTCGTACAGGCGCGCCCATGGCCGCTCGCCGTAACCGGCCTGGTCGTGCTCCTCGCTCTGGGGACCCCGGTGCTGAGCATGCGACTCGGATTCGTCGACGCGGGCAACAACCCGACATCGACCCAGAGCCGGCAGGCCTACGACCTGCTCTCGAAAGGGTTCGGCCCCGGGTTCAACGGGCCGTTCGTGCTCGCGATCCAACTCCCGACGAGCGGTGACCACCGCGCCGAGCTGGAAGCGGTGCGCACGGCGGCGTCGACGACCCCGGGCGTCGCATCGGTGACGGCTCCCGTCGCCAACCCGGCCGGCACCACCGCGGTGATGCGCGTGTACCCGACGACGTCGCCGCAGGACCAGGCGACGGGCACCCTGTTGCACCATCTCCGCAACGACGTCGTCCCCACCGTGACAGCCGGCTCGGGCATGAGGGTGTACGTCGGCGGGTTCGCCGCGCAGACCGAAGACTTCTCGACGTTGCTCGGCCGGCGCTTGCCGGTGTTCATCGGCATCGTGGTGCTCTTGAGCTTCCTCTTGTTGATGGCGGTGTTCCGCTCGATCCTCGTGCCGCTGAAGGCCGCCATCATGAACCTGTTGTCGGTGGGCGCCGCGTACGGCGTGATCGTGGCGATCTTCCAATTCGGGTGGGGCAAGCAACTCGTCGGTGTGGCGAAGCAAGGACCGATCCAGGCGTTTCTGCCGATGATGATGTTCGCGATCCTCTTCGGACTGTCGATGGACTACGAGGTGTTCCTCCTGTCACGCATTCGCGAGGAGTATCTGCGCTCGCGCGACAACGCGGTCGCGGTTGCCGACGGCCTGTCGGCGACCGCGCGCGTCATCACCGCCGCCGCGGCGATCATGTGCACGTTCTTCCTGTCGTTCGTGCTCGGCAACAACATCATCATCAAGCTCTTCGGCATCGGATTTGCCAGCGCGATCTTCATCGACGCCACGCTCGTCCGGCTCCTCATCGTGCCGTCCACGATGGAACTGCTCGGCGAAGCCAACTGGTGGCTGCCGAAGTGGCTCGATCGCGTCCTTCCGCACCTCGACGTCGAAGGCCACGCACTCGCGGCCGCGGCATCCGAGGACGAGGACGAGCCCGACTACGCCAGCGTCGGCGGCGGAGACTGAGTCGTCGTGGTCTTCACACGAAGTGCGACGCGTCCCGCCCCCGTTCCCGGCCGCGAGACCGGGGGCGACACTGCCGCGCGCCCGTTGTAGCGTCCCGCTCGACAGGTGAGCGTCGGAATGGAGGCAGGATGTCGGTGCTCGTAGTCGCGGTGACGCCCGGAGGGTCGGCCGAGCAGGACGACGCGGTGGCGGAAGCTCTCGACTTCCAGAACAATCCGCCTGCCGGCGTGCGCGTCCGGGCGGCCGGACCCTCGCCCGAGGGGTGGCGGATCGTCAGTCTGTGGGACTCCCAGCAAGCGTTCGAGGCCTTTCGCGACGAACGCCTGCTCCCCGGCCTCGAGCGCGCCGGGCGCCCGGCGCCGAGCTTCGAGATCTGGCCGATCGAGCGCGTCCGGATCCTCTGAACGCAAGGCTTCGGCCGCTCGGTCGAACTCGGCCGGCGACACCGGGCTGGACGACGCCTCCGACGGGAACCCCAGCGCCCCAGACCGGGCGACTCGAACGCAACAGGACGAGCTCGTCGCTTACTACCAGGCGTTGATGGGTGAGCACGAGGAATGGGACGCCTACCGCAGGGCAATGGTGACCGAACGGCGCTCGATCGTCAGGCTCAGGCCCAATCGCGCCGACGGCATGCTGCAGCTTCCACCACCAAGCGGAACCTGATCACACACGATGTGACCCGAGTGGGTCACCGCTTACGACTGGACGTCGAGTCGTGGGTCTCGGGTGTGTCGCGTGGTCGGAGCCCGTCGAGGAACTGGGGGATGAGGTGTTCGGCGACCTGGTCGGGATCGAAGCTGTCGGTCGCGGTTCTGACCATGGCGATGATCGACACGGCCCCGATGAGCGACAGTGTGGTATCCGTCGGGTCTCCGACGACGAGTTCGCCGTGCTGGTGTGCGTCGACGAGGAGGTCGCGCACGGGCGCCATCAGGGTTCGCTCGGCCTCGGCCATGACCTGGGCACCGCCGACACCGTTCGCCATGACGCCCATGAGCCGGGTGCAGAGGGCGGGGTGTTCCGCCATCGTGCGAAGCATGGCCCGTAGCACCGCCTCGAGCCGCTCGGCGGCTCCACCCCGGCTGTGCACGGCGGCGGCGATCGTCGCGGTACCACGCTGGAGCTGCTGGGCGAGCAGGAACGCGAGGACGTCGTCCTTACCGGAGAAGTAGTAGTAGAGCGTCGCCCGGGGCACGCCGGTCAGTTCGGCTAGATCGTCGATGCGGATCTCTCCGCCCTGCTGAAGCGCCCGGTCGGCAACCTCCCAGAGACGCTCGGCGAGCTCGGCGGGCGGCGTCTTCACGCCGCCACCGTATCAAGCCAGCCATCATCCCTGGACTCATACTTAGTCTCTCTTCTAGACAATTATCCAACCAACCTGTACAACTATCCAAAGTCTGTTTGAGATGACCGTCGAGGAGTACAGCGTGGATTCATCCCGATCGGACCGGCCCTCCGTGACTGGCAGTCGAGGTCCGATGATCGAGGTCGAGGGCATCACGAAGTCCTTCGGGTCAACTGCGGCGCTCGCCGGCATCGACCTCACGGCCGATCCCGGGCAGGTCCTAGCGTTGTTGGGACCCAACGGCGCCGGCAAGACCACGTTGGTCCGGATCCTGACCACCCTGCTGGCGCCCGATGCCGGCCGGGCTCGGGTCGCCGGTTACGACACCGTCCGCGACGCATCCGCGCTGCGCTCGGTGATCGGTCTGACCGGCCAGTACGCGGCGGTCGACGAGTTGCTCACCGGGCGCGAGAACCTGGAGATGATCGGCGAGTTCCTGCATCTGGGTCGGGCCGAAGCTCGACGGCGGGCCGCGGCCTCACTGGCGGAGTTCGGACTCGCCGACGCCGCCGATCGACGCGCCAGCACCTACTCAGGTGGCATGCGGCGCCGCCTTGACCTCGCCGCCAGCCTCATCGGCCGGCCACCGGTGCTGATCCTCGATGAGCCCACGACCGGCCTCGATCCCCGCACCCGCATCGACCTGTGGGCCACCATCGACCGGCTCGTCGCCGACGGCACCACCGTGCTGTTGACAACCCAATACCTCGAGGAGGCCGACCGGCTCGCCCACCGGATCGTGGTCGTGGACAGAGGCCGCGTGATCGCGAATGGCACCGCCGATCAACTGAAAGCTGAGCTCGGCGGGGACCTCGTCGAGCTTCGCGTCACGCACATCGACGATGTCCAGACAGCGGCCGGCGCGCTCAGCGTCCTCGCCCGCGAAGAGCTGCTCATCGACCGGGACCGCCAGCGGATCACGTTCCCGGCACCCGACGGCGCCGACACGCTCGCCGCCGCCCTCCGCCGTCTCCACGAAGCCGGCCTCGCCGTCGACGACATCGGCATCCGCCGCCCTTCCCTCGACGAGGTGTTCCTCGCTCTCACCGGCCACGCCGCCAGCGACAGCGCGGATGCCTCACCTACCCGCCACGCCGCGAACCCCGAACTGGCGCGACAAGGCGCTTCCACGAACTCCGGGAGGACCCGATGACAATTCTCACGATGGGATCGCGGGTCGACGCCATCACCACCGGGGCACCCGGCTCCGCCGTTATCCGAGACACACTCACCATGAGCCGACGCAACCTCCGACGAGTGATGCGCACCCCCCAACTGCTCGGCTTCTCCACCGCGCTGCCCATCTCTTTCACGTTGTTGTTCCACTACGTCTTTGGCGGAGCCGTCCACATCCCCGGACAGACCTACGTCGACTACCTCATCCCCACCATGCTCGTACTCGGCCCGCTCTTCGGCGCCACCACCGCCATCGCCATGGCGGAAGACATGACCGGCGGCATGATCGAACGGTTCCGCTCCCTGCCGATCTCCCGTTCCGCCGTGCTCGCCGGGCGCACCGTCGCCGACCTCGCCCGAACTGTGGTCGTCGCCGTCATCGTGCTCGCCGTCGGTTTGCCGCTCGGCTTCCGGTTCCACAACGGATTCCTGCCCGCCCTCGCCGCGTTCGGACTAGTCCTCGCCTTCAGCTTCGCCATCTCGTGGGCGATGGCCTGGATCGGCATGACCCTCAAAGACCCACAAGCCGCGTCGGTCGCCGCCTTCCTTCCCATATTCCTCATGACCTTCGCCGGTGCTGGCATCGTGCCCGTCCACACCTTGCCGGGCTGGCTACAAGCCTTCGCCAACGTCCAACCAATCAGCGTGACCATCAACGCGGTGCGCGCCCTCGCGCAGGGCGGCGCCATCTTCCAGCCGCTTTGGCAATCGCTCGCCTGGACCGTCGGCATCCTGGCTGCATTCATTCCGCTGGCAGTGCGCGAGTACCGCAAAGTCTGACCAACGCCCTGCGTCCACCAGCGACTTGCGGCGATCACGCCTTGATGCAAGCAGCCCGAGACCGGCGAAGGAATCGGCGATCTGCGCTCCGCACGCGCCCGCAAAGGGTGACCCATAACGCTCACGTCGAGAACGGCAGGTCATGATCCTGAGGGCGTGACAGAGCGATTTCTTGATCTCCGCGGCGCTGCGGATCGCCGCGCGCTTGTCCGTTGTGCGCTCCAACTCACGGTCGCGCGTGTACGACGGAGCCGAGTCAGTCAGCGAGCAGTTCGTCCTGCAATCGTGCGGCAATTACGTTCGGACGCTGGCCGAGGTCCCGCAGCGCGATTCTTTGCCCGGAGAGCGCGTGCGCGCTT
>CAZJSY010000123.1:0-9546 GCA_964548555.1 uncultured Burkholderiales bacterium | reverse complement strand
ACGACGCACTGGGCCGCGCGGGATCTGCTCGAGTCGCTCGGTGCGACCTACACGGAGGAGCGCGTGGTGATCGAAGGGAAGACGATCACCGCCGCAGGCGTGTCGTCGGGCATCGACATGGCGCTCACACTGACCGGACTGGTCGCGGGGTCGACCACAGCCGAGGCGATCCAGCTGTCCATCGAGTACGACCCCCAGCCGCCGTACGACAGTGGAACGGTCGGCAAGGCCGACCCGGCCGTGGTGGAGCACATCCGTTCGATGGTGGCCGAGCGAGGGGAACGGCCTGCGAGCTGATCAGCTCCAGGTGGCCCTCAACACCGCGGCCGTCGCCTCGTCGGCCGGGAAGAACGACTCGATGGCGAGCTCGGCCGCGGTGATGTCGAGCGCAGTGCCGAACGTCGCGATCGTGCTGAAGAACGTCAGCTCGTCGTCGCCGAACCGCAGAACGAGTGGCACGAACAGCAACGCAGCGGTGTCGGGTGGAGCGGCTCGCTCGACCACGCCCGGGAACGAGCGCAGCTCGTCGACGAGGTCCGCGAGATCAGGATCCGCAGTGATCGTCGCGGCGCGGTCGAGCCGGTGCACGAGATGCGCGCTGTACTCGGCGAAGTTCACGATCCGGCTCGCAAGTCCGTCGGGATGCAGCGAGACACGCAAGGTATTGACCGGTGGTTCGAGCAGCTGGCGCGACACGCCGTCGGTGAGCAGCGCCATCGCCGGGCGGTTGGCCGATACGAGGTCCCAGCGGCGGTCGACGACGACCCCGGGAAACGGTTCGTGGCCCGCGAGGATCTTGTCGATGGCGTCGCGCACCGGTGCCATCTCGGCCGACCCGAGCGAAGTCTCGCGGTAGGCCGGCGCGTATCCCGCCGCGAGGAGCAACGAGTTGCGGTCGCGCAACGGCACGTCGAGATGCTCGGCGAGATGCAGCACGAGCTCCCGACTCGGTCGGGAGCGCCCGGTCTCCACGAAACTCAAGTGCCGAGGCGACACCTCGGCCTCGAGTGCGAGATCGAGCTGGCTGCGCCGCCGGTGCCGGCGCCAGTCCCGGAGCAAGGGACCGACGCCCGCGGCTGTCATGGTCACGGCGCCGACGATAACGCCGGTCGGTTCGTGTGGCGCTTACGTACGAGGTAATGGTGTTGGGCGCGCTGGCCGCCCCAAGGCACGGACACGGGCGAGGGCTCTCGCTGTACAGTGCGGTCGTGGCCGGTGGGAAGCCACTCGCGCACGTGGTCGTGCAACCCGGCACCCCGCACGAACGGAAGGTGTCCGTCTACGACCGGCTGTTCGTCGGTCGACAGTGCTCCGGGATTCGGGAGCGCAACCGGCTCCTCATCGACGAGCCCCTCGTGTCGCGGAATCACCTCGAGATTCGTCTCGACGCGGAGCATGGGTTCGCGCACGTCGTCGACACGAGCACCAACGGCACACGCGTGAACGGCACGCGGATCGAGCGCGCGGTGCCCGTCCCGCTCCGGTCGGGCGACCGGCTCGTGATCGGCGGGGTACAGCTCGAGTTCCGAACCGACCTGCTCCCGGACGCGCAGTTCTCCACGCCCATCGGAACCGCGCGAGACATCACGCTCGGCGAGTACGTGATGGTCGTCGGCGACATCGTCGGCTTCTCCACCATGGCCCAAGAACATCCCAGCCGGGTCGTCTTGGAGAGCCTCGACCGCCTGTTGCGCGAGATCCGAAAGGTGCTCGGGCAACATCACGGAACACTGAGCAACTTCGTCGGCGATGCATTCTTCACGGTCTGGGAGGTCGCGTCGGTCGACGCCGCTGCGGAACTCGCCGTGCGATTCGCGGTCACCGCCGCGGATCGGGTGAACGAGGTGGCAGCCGATCTGCCGTTGCGCCCCGTCGGCGGCGGGCACTTGCGAATGGGGTGGGGGGTCTCCGTGGGTGAGGTCGCCGTCACCGCGCTGACCGGAGTTCTGCTCGGCATCGTCGGTGACGCCGCGAATCTGGCCTTTCGCCTCTCGTCACTCGCGGCGCGCGACGGCCGCAGCGACGTGATGGTCGCGGAGGGCGTGTGGCGGCAGCTCGAAGACGAGTTTCCCTTCGGCGCGCCGGACGCCGTTGCGGTGAAAGGCCGGCGCGGAGCGGAGGCGGTGCGGGGCCTGCGTGTTCCGCTCGTGTCGACGTGAAGCGTTGTACGCCCGGTGCCTTCGCCGAAGCGATCAGCGCAATTGGAGCGCTTCGTTCTTGTTGATGGAGTTGGTGTGGCCGGCGGCGGTGGCGCCGTCGATGGCGTAGATGGTGTTGCCGGCTGCGAGGAGCGCGAGTCCGTGCCGTGGGGTCTGCATGGGGGGCAGGACCGACCAGCTGTTGGTGGAGGGGTCGAACGCTTCGACGCTGCTGAACACGCCGGTCGGGCTTTCGCCGCCGGCGGTGATCAGTCGGGAGCCGACGACGGTTACGCCCAGCCCGCCCCGTGCGGTGGGCAGTGGCGGTAGTTGCTGCCAGCGATTCGCGGCTGGGTCGTATCGTTCGAACGCGGCGACGTTCTTATCGGATGACAAGGCGCGACCGCCGACCGCGTAGAACCACCGGCCGTCCGACGCGCCCGCGAGGTGATCACGCGGGGTCGGGATCGGCGCGGCGTCGGTCCAACGGGTGCCGTCGAAGACATCCGTCGCGGAGACGAGTTGGTGGTCTGCTTGTCCGCCTGCGACCACGATGTGGTCGCCGACGACGGCGGCCGTTCCCGCGGCGCGGGGGTGATGCATCGGGGCGAGCTCGATCCATGCCCCGGCCCGTAAGGCGAACACGCGATTCGACACGATCGCGTCCATGGTCGAACCGCTGGGCACCCAACCGCCCAGCACCACCAGCTCGTTGCGATAGGTGACGGCCATCGCGTGGTGCAACGGCAACGGAAGATCGGGTCCGGCTGTCCATGTCGCGATGACGGGGTCGAAACCCTCGACTTTCGCAGTTGACGCGGTCCCACTCGTCAACCCGCCCAACACCCACAACGATCCCTGATACATGGTCGACGCCACCTGCTGACGCGCCGTCGGCGCATCCGGCAACACCGACCACGCACCTCCGTTGGCGAACGACGACAGGTCCAGCGCCTCGTTCTTGTTGATGGAGTTGGTATGGCCGGCCGCGGTGGCGCCGTCGACGGCATACAGGGTGTTGCCGGATGCGAGGAGCGCGAGTCCGTGTCGGGGAGTCTGCATGGGGGGCAGCCCGGACCACGTGTTGGAGGTGGAGTCGAATGCCTCGACGCTGCTGAACACGCCGGTCGGGCTTTCACCGCCGGCCGTGATCAGTCGGGAGCCGACGATGGCCGCGCCCAAGCCGCCGCGTGCGGTGGGCAAGCCTGGGAGCTGCTGCCACTGATTCGTGGCAGGGTCGTAGCGTTCGAACGCGGCCAGGTTCTTGTCTGCCGACAGTGCCCGTCCGCCGACCGTGTAGAACCAGCGGCTGTCGGACACGCCGGCGAGGTGATCACGCGGCGTCGGGATCGCAGCACCGTCACTCCAACGGGTGCCGTCGAAGATGTCGGTCGCTCCGACCAACTGGTGGTCGGCCTGTCCGCCTGCGACCACGATGCGATCGCCGACGACCGCGGCGACGCCCGCGGCACGCGAGTGATGCATCGGTGGCAACTCCACCCATGCCGCGCCTCGCAAGGCGAACACGCGATTCGACACGGTCGCGTCCATGGTCGTGCCGTTGGGCACCCAGCCGCCCAGCACCACCAGTTCGTTGCGATAGGTCACCGCCATCGCGTGATGCAACGGCAACGGAAGATCGGGTCCGGCCGTCCACGTCGCGATGACGGGATCGAAGGCCTCGACCTTCGCGGTCGAGGCCGTCCCACTCGTCAGCCCGCCCAACACCCACAACGACCCCTGATACACCGTCGACGCCACCTGCTGACGCGCCGTCGGCGCATCCGGCAACACCGACCACACACCGCCGTTGACGGGTTGCCCTGTCGTGGGCGGCCGCCGAGCGTGACTTCCACCGCCGCTCGTCAACGCGAGGGCTCCGCCGACGACCGCGGCCACGATCACTACCGCGAGCAGAGCCAGTAAGCCGCTACGCGAGCGGAACCTGCGCGAACGTGCGCCTCGCGCTTGGCGCCGCGCAGGAGGCGCAGGAGGCGCAGGAGGCGCAGGAGGCAATGCCTCCGACGGCGTGAGCGGAGGTGTCGGACCGTTCGCGCGATCGGGCGCCTCGGGTCCGTTCGATGCGGGTGGCGCGGGTGAACCGACCGCCGCGCCGGGGCTCACGTGGGCCGGAACGTCTTCGAGTGACGCGGCGTCGCGAAGCTCGGGGTGCAGGACCTGGACGGGCAGGAAGTCGCCGGCAACGGGTTCGTGCGCACCCGACGGTGACGTCGGTTTCTGCACCGCGGACGGGATGTTCAGGCGCTCGTGTGCTTCGCGCTCGCCCAACGCCGCGGCCAGGATGGGCCCGCTCGCGGCGACGGCGACGTTCGTGCGCGCCAACCAACCACGTCCCCATGTGTGCGCCGCGCACTCGGCGATCACGACACCGAATTCCTCCGCGCTCTGGTGGCGGTCGGAGGGTGACGCCGACAGGGATCGGTCGACCGCCGCCGCAAGCTCAGCCGGAACCGCGTGCGCGACCTCCAACAACGGCGGCGGTATCTCGTGCACGTGCCGGTAGAGGATTGTCGCCGGGTCGCTGTCAGCGGGGAACGGCAGGCGACCGGCGAGCAACTCATAGAGCAGCGTTCCGGCGCCGTACACGTCGGTCGCAGGCGTGAGCTCATACCCGAGAGCTTGTTCGGGCGCGATGTATGCGGGTGTTCCCAGCACCTCGCCGCGACGCGTCGCGAGCGTCGCCGACCCGCCGATCACCTTGGCGATGCCGAGGTCGGTGACCTTCAGCGTCCCCTCGCCGGAGAACATCAGGTTCTCCGGCTTCACGTCACGGTGCAGAATGCCGTGCTGGTGCGCGTGGTGCAGGCCCGCGCAGACCGCGAGCAAGAGCGCGCAGGAGACATCGGGGGTGAAGCCGCCGGCGTGGAAACGGCTCCACACCGTGCCGCCGGTGAGACGCTCCATCACCAAGAGGCACAAACCCTCGTAGTCCACGAAGTCGTAGATCGCCACGACATGTGGATGGTCAAGGGTCGCAAGTACCCGCGCCTCGGAGATGAAGCGCGCTCGAACAGCTGGGTCGGCGCCGAACGCGGTGGGCAGTTGCTTGATCGCGACGAGTCGCCCCAGTTGCCTGTGACGGCCTGCGAGCACCACCCCGCACGCTCCCCGCCCGAGTTCACTCCCGATCTCGTAGGAGGGAAGCGCAGCGACGACGCGGTCGTCGGCAGCCATCCCGGTCAAGAGGCTAGCGGCGCGACGCTGCGTTCACACGGGGGTGTTCGAGTGCCGGCGCCGGCCCGTCCCGTGTGGGTCGCGCCCGGCACGACGAGCATTCCGCGGAATCCGATGGCCGTTCGCCGTGAAGAACCTCAGTCAGATCGGGGATCCCGGCGTTACCAGGCATCAAGAAGGTTCACCTCGTATTCGCGAGGTAGCGTCAACGGACTGGACGCCGGTTGCGGGAGGGCTCGTGGCGCAACGTCGGATCATTGGGCTGACCGGTGTCACCGCAGTTATGGCCGCCCTCGTGGTGGCCGTCGCCGCTTGCGGGTCGAGCTCCACGAAGCACGGCGCGAGCGCCTCCTCGACGTCGGGTTCGGGTCCGAGGGGCGCGCTCACGGTCTTCGCGGCCGCGTCGCTCACGGAGCCGTTCGACGCGCAGAGGCAGATGCTGCACCGGCGAGACCCGCACCTCTCGGTCACGTTCTCGTTCGCCGGGTCGCAACTGCTCTCGCAGCAGATCCTGCAGGGCGCGCCGGCCGACGTGTTCGCGTCCGCGGACGAGAAGAACATGCAGAAGCTCGTGGACGCGCATCTCGTCGACCCGCCTCGCGTCTTTGCGCACAACAAGCTCGAGATCGCAGTCAGACCGGGGAATCCGAAGCACGTGACCTCGTTGCGCGATCTCGCTCGCAACGACCTCGGAGTCGTCCTCGCCGACGCGAGCGTGCCGGCCGGAAACTACAGCCGCCAGGCACTCGCCGCGGCCGGCGTCACCGTGCATCCGAAGTCGCTCGAGCTCGACGTGAAGTCGGCGCTCGCCAAGGTCGCGTCGCGCGAGGCCGACGCCACGATCGTCTACGTGTCCGACGTCCGGAGTGCCGGTCGATCGGTTGCCGGCGTCGCGATACCCGATCCGCAGAACGTCGTGGCGGTCTACACAGCTGCGGTGCTGACGCGCAGCACGAACCAGGCGGCCGCGCGCGCCTTTCTCGACGACCTCGTGTCGGGCTCCGGGCGCGAGGCGCTCGCTGCGGCCGGCTTGCTCCCGGCCTGACTCCCGACCCGGCCTCCGGCCGGCGCTTCGAGCGAAACGGGTATTTGCGAGATTATGCTTCGGCGATGCCGTCGTTTCGGATCGGTGTCGCGGCCGACCTGCTCGGTGTCAGCGTCGACACCGTGCGGCGATGGGCCGACGAGGGTCGTCTGCGCGCGACGCGCACCGCGGGTGGCCATCGCGTCCTCGACGGGGCCGACCTCGCCCGCTTCGCGACGTCGATGGCCGACCACGAGTCTCCCGAGCCCATCGTCGGTCAGTCGGCCCGGAACCGCTTTGCCGGAATCGTCACGCGGGTCGTCAAGGACAAGGTCGCCGCGCAGGTCGAGATCCAGGCCGGTCCACACCGGCTCGTGTCGTTGATGACCAGGGAAGCCGCCGACGAGCTCCGGCTCGCTCCCGGCGTGCTCGCGGTCGCGGCCGTCAAGGCGACGAACGTCGTGGTGGAGATCCCGTCCGACCGCCAATGGTGAGCGTCGAGCGGGAAGACGTGCGTGAGCGACCGCCCGTGGTGCCGGTCGTGCTCGCTCTGGTGGGGGTCGCCTTCTTCGCCGTGCCCCTTGCCGGGCTGCTCTGGAAGGCGCAGTGGAGCAGCGCGTGGGACGAGCTGACGAAGCACGACGCGCTGCAGGCGCTACGCCTCTCGCTCGTCACGTCGCTCGCCGCGACCGCGGTCGCGCTGATCTTCGGCGTCCCGCTCGCCTGGGTGCAGGCCCGTGTCGCGTACCCGGGAAAGCGGCTCGTGCGCGCGCTCACCACCCTGCCCATGGTCCTTCCACCCGTCGTCGGCGGCATCGCCATGCTCTACGGGCTCGGGCGCGCCGGACTGGCCGGCCGTCAGCTCGACGCGGTGGGTGTGCACTTGCCGTTCTCCACCGCAGGCGCGGTGGCGGCAGAAGCGTTCGTCGCGATGCCGTTCCTCGTTCTCGCGGTGGAGGCCGGGTTCCGCTCCACCGATCCCGGGCTCGAGGAAGCGGCGCGCACGCTCGGCGCCCGCCGATTCCGCGTCTTCCGTCAGATCACGCTGCCGCTCGCACGACCCGCCGTCGTCACCGGCGCAGTGCTGTGCTGGGCGCGCGCCCTCGGTGAGTTCGGGGCGACGATCACGTTCGCCGGCAACCTTCCGGGCAAGACCCAGACGCTGCCGCTGTTCGTGTACGTCCGTCTGGAGAGCGGTAACCCCGACGCGGCGATCATCCTGAGCCTCGTGCTGCTCGCGATCTCGATCGTCGTGCTCGTCGCGCTACGCGACCGGTGGGTGGGCGCGTTGTGGCACTGACTGCCGACGTTGTCGTACGGCGTGACTCCTTCACACTCGACGTCGACATCGCCGCCGACGACGGGGAGTCCGTCGCGGTCCTCGGTCCGAACGGGTCGGGGAAGACGACCCTGTTGCGCGCGCTCGCCGGCTTGTCGCCGTTGTGTGCAGGCCGCATCGAGCTCGACGGCGGAGTGCTCGACGATCCTGCTCGGCGCGTGTTCGTCCCACCCGAACGACGCTCTGTCGGCGTGGTTTTCCAGTCCTACGAGCTGTTTCCGCATCTGAGCGCGCTCGACAACGTCGCGTTCGGGCTTCGGGCGCGTGGCGTCCGGCGCCATGCCGCGCGTCAGGAAGCGGCCGGTTGGTTGGAGCGGCTGGGGCTTGGTGACAAGTCCGGGTCCCGGCCTGCCCAGCTGTCGGGTGGCGAAGCGCAGAAGGTCGCGCTCGCGCGCGCGCTCACGACGCGGCCCGCCATGCTCCTGCTCGACGAGCCCCTCGCCGCGCTCGACGTGTCGGCCGGGGCCGAGATGCGCCACGAGCTGAGGAGCCATCTCGCGTCGTTCCCCGGTGTGCGGCTGCTGGTCACACACGACCCGCTCGAAGCCATCGCGTTGGCCGACCGTCTCGTGGTCGTGGAGGCAGGCCGGGTCGTGCAGGCAGGCACGGTGCAGGAGATCACGACCCGACCACGAACCGATTACGTCGCGCGTCTGGCCGGTACGAACTTCTATCGTGGTCGTGCGCGCGGGACCCACGTGGAGCTCACCGGGTACCCCGCGACGTTGACGGTCGTCGCGTCCCACGATGGTGACGTGCTCGTCGTCGTACCGCCGCGTGCCGTCGCGTTGCACCGCGATCCTCCGAGCGGTACACCCCGCAACATCTGGCAGGGGCGGATCGACAGCGTCGAGACGCTCGGTAGCCGCGCGCGGGTTCGAGTCACGGGCGACTTCCCGATCGTCGCCGAGGTGACACGTGCCGCGGTCCAAGACCTGGGACTCCACGAGGCCGAGCCGGTGTGGCTGTCGCTGAAGGCGACCGAGATCGAGGTCTACCCGGCCTGAACCGGTCGCGCGTGATGGAGTGTGCGCGCTACCCGTCAGGTAATCGCCTTCTGCACCGCCGTCGTCCAACGTGTCGACCACGAACGACGAAGGAGGAGCGCACCACATGGACGACATCGTCACCACCGTGGACACGTATCTCGCGGCGTACAACGAGATCGACGCCGATCGGCGTATGACACTGATCGAGAAGGTCTGGGCTTCCGACGGACGCCTCGTCGACCCTCCCCTCGAGGCTGTCGGGCATGGCGGTATCAGTGACATGGCGACGGCGGTGCACGCCCAGTTCCCCGGGTGCACGTTCCGCCGCTCGAGCGGCGTCGACTCGCACCACGACCACCTGCGCTTCACATGGGAGCTCGTCGCGCCCGACGGAACGGTCGCGTTGAAGGGGCTCGACGTGGGTGAGGTCGCGCCCGACGGACGTCTTCGCCGCATCACCGGTTTCTTCGGCGAGGTCCCCGCCCTGGATACCGCCTGAGCCCCTTCGCCGCCGTTCTACGGCAGCGAACGACGCCAGAAGAGAGGTCAGATTCGTGGGGCCGTCGGGTGGGGGCTCGGGCGCGGGCGCGCGCCGCGCACGAGCGCACCCGGCAGCTCACCCGTCGGCTCGCCCTCGCGGAACGTGATCCGCCCACTCGTCATCGTTGCGACGTAACCGTCGGCGCGCTGCACGAGGCGTCGACCGCCCGCAGGGAGGTCATGGACGATCTCGGGCGGTCGCAACCTCAGCGCGTCGAAGTCGATCACGTTGAGGTCGGCCTTCATGCCGGGCTCGAGCGTCCCGCGATCGTGCAACCCCACGAGACGCGCGGTGTCGGCGGTCTGGCGTTTCACGAGCCA
>CAZJSY010000122.1:0-9822 GCA_964548555.1 uncultured Burkholderiales bacterium | reverse complement strand
CCGTCGGTGGCGATCTCGGTCACGTCGACGCCGGTCTGGAACGCTCGGCCCTCGCCGGTGTGGACGATCACGCGCACGTCGGGATCGCGGTCGAGAACCTCCCAGGCGATCGCGAACTCGTCGCGCATCTGGGCCGACATCGCGTTCAGCACGTCCGGACGGTTGTTGATCAACCATCCGACCGGACCGCGCCGTTCGAGAACGAGGCACTCGAGCTCGGGGTATTTCAACACGCTCCGACCCTCCACGCGGGCTCGCGCCGTTCGGCGAACGCGGCCGGTCCCTCTTCCTGATCGGGATGGCCCCACATCCCCGCGAGATCCCCGCCACCGGCACGGCACGCGTCGGTGAGACCGAGCTCGAGCGCGCGCCACAACGCGCGCTTGGTCGCCGCCATCGCCGCGGGCGAGTTGCGGGCGATCTTCTCGGCCAGCGCCTGGGCTTCCTCGTCGAGCCGCTCGGGCGGATCGACGATCTGCGACAGGATCCCGAGGTCGTACGCGCGCCGCGCGTCGATCCGTTCGTGGCGGCCGACGAGCGCCATGCGCATGACGGCCTCCATCGGCGACTTCCGGGCGAGGCCGATGGTCTCGTACGCGCTCACCTGTCCGATCGAGACGTGCGGGTCGAGGAAGGACGCGTTGCTCGCCGCGATGACGATGTCGGCGTCGGCGACGAAGTGCAGGCCACCGCCCGCGCAGACGCCGTTCACCGCGGCGATGACGGGCTTGCACACACCGTTGTGCCACGCGGTCAACTTCAACGTGGCGTCGCGGGTGCGGCGCGACTGCTCTCGCAGGGCGTCCTTGTCGCGCGCGAGCTGGTTCACGTCGAGACCCGTCTGGAAGGCGGACCCGGTCCCCGTGTTGACCACGACCCGCACGTCGGGGTCGCGGTCGAGCTCCCGCCACGCCTCCTCGAGCTCGGCCAGCATGGTCGAGTCCATCGCGTTGGCCGCGTTCGGCCGGTCGAACACCAGCCAGCCGACCGGCCCGCGCCGCTCCACGACGAGTGTCTCGAACGCCATCAGCTGCGCGGCACCCGGCGCCAGGGCGCGCCCTGCCACGGGTCGGGCTCCCGCGGCAGGCCGAGCACACGCTCGCCGAGCACGTTCTTGTTGATCTCGGTCGTGCCCCCCTCGATCGTGTTCGCCCGGCTGCGCAGCATGCCGCGCACCTCGAAGGGCAGCGACGACCCGTAGTCGTCGGAGGCACCGGCGTCGCCGGGCCCCGGCTCCCGTTCCCAGGCCACCGACGCCATGCCGAGCAGACCGACCGCGCGCTCCTGCACCCGTTGGTTCAGTGAGCCCTGGTGCACCTTGCCGATGGAGCTCTCGGGCCCCGGCGCGCGTCCTGCCTTGAGGTTCGCCCGAACGCGCAGGTTCGTCCACGAACGAATGCGTTCCTCGCTCGTCAACTGGGCGAGTGCCTGTCGGGTGATTGGATCGCCCGAACGTCGAGCGCGGCGCGCGAGGTCCAGAAGGTGACGCGCGCCGGCGCCGCCGATGCGGTCGACGCCCCCGGATCCTGCGCCCGACACCATCTGACGCTCGCCCGACAACGTCGCGTTCGCGACGTTCCACCCCTCACCCACCCCGCCGACGCGTTGCGTGTCGGGGACACGCGCGGCCTCGAGGAACACCTCGTTGAATTCGCTCTCGCCGCCCATGTGACGCAACGGACGGATCTCGACGCCCGGCTGGTGCAGGTCGAGGAGGAAGTACGTGATGCCCTTCCGTTTCGGCGCGTCGGGATCCGTTCGGGCGAGGAGCACTCCGAAGTCGGCGAGGTGGGCCCACGTCGTCCACACCTTCTGACCCGTCACGACCCACTGGTCGCCGTCACGGACGGCAACCGTCGCGAGCGACGCGAGATCGGATCCGGCGCCCGGTTCGCTGAAGAGCTGGCACCAGACCTCCTCGTTGCGCACGATCGGGGGCAGATAGCGCAGACGCTGCTCCTCGGTGCCGTACGCGAACAGCGCCGGCGCCGCGAGGTTGAGCCCCAGCGGGTTGAGTCGCCCGAGGTTGAACGGCGCGAGCTCCGCGTCCACCGCGCGAGCGACCGTAGGTGTGAGGTCGAGACCGCCGTACTCGACGGGCCATGTCGGCGCGACGAGCCCGGAGGCCCCGAAGACCGGGTACCACGCGTCGTACTCGGCGCGTGACCGCACCGTGCGGAGCGCCGCGGCGCCGCCCTGACGGGCCGCGTCTCGCCACGCCGCCGGCACGTGGGTGTCGACCCAGGCGCGCACGGCCGCCACGGCCGTGTCGACCGGCGTCTCGCGCCCGACGCGCAGCCGTGATGTCACCGCGTCGCTCCGGTTCGCGCGACGAGCTCGCGGCGCAAGACCTTCCCGACCTCACTACGCGGGAGCGCGTCGAGCCTGTAGAACGCGGCCGGAACCTTGTAGCCCACGAGATGCTGCCGGCACAACGCGATGAGCTCCTCATCGGTCGCGTCACCAACGACGAACGCGACCGGTACTTCGCCGAGGCGCTCGTCGGGAACGCCGACGACCGCCGCGTCCTCCACACCGGGCGAGAGCCGCAACACCTCCTCGACGTGGTCAGGGAACACCTTGTGGCCGCCACGGTTGATCACGTCGCCGACACGGCCCTCGATCCACACGAACCCGTCGGGATCGATCCGCGCGAGGTCGCCGGTGCGGACGAAACCGTCGGCGTCGAGGCGCTCGGCGATCGACGAGCCGTCGGCATAGCCGGCAGCCATCTTGGGCGGCCGCACGTAGAGCTCCCCGACGTCGCCTTCCGGGACGGGGCACCCGTCGTCGCCGATGACGCGCAGCTCCACCCCTGCGTGCGGCCGGCCGGCCGCGCCGAGCTTGTCGGCGTGCTCGCGCGCGTCCGCAGCGGTCCAGCCGATGACCTCGCCGATCTCGGCCTGCCCATAGCCGTTGAGGACGGTGACGCCGAACGTGTCCGCGAACCGGCGCGCCTGCACGGACGACAGCGGTGCGGTGATGCTGCGCACGTAGCGCAGCGGCGCGAGATCGTCGATGCGCCCGTCGTCGCAGAGCATCGTCATCGCCGCGGGCGGCAGGACCGTCGATCGAATGTCGAACCGTCGGACCAACGTCGCGAACGCGAGCGGGTCGAACCGATCCATGACGACGACACCCGCACCCGAGCGCAACGCGAACAGCACGTTGTAGATACCGGCGTTGAGCGACAGCGATACCGGCACGATGTTGGGGGTCGGGGCACGAGGCGGCTTCTTCGCCTCGCCCGACGCGGGCTTTCTCAGTGAGCCGAGCACACGGTCGAGCAGCTCGACATACGCGGTGTGGGTGTGCAGCACGGGCTTCGGACGTCCGGTGGTCCCGGACGTCCACAACACGAACGCGGAGTCATCGGGAAGGGTCGTGGCGCCGTCACGCCGCTCCAGACCGCCGTCGTTCAGCAACGCCGCAGGACGGAGCGCGTCGAGGACCTGCTGCGCCTCTCCTTGCGGCGCGCGCGGGTTCAGCGGCACGAGGACACCGCCCGCGAGCCACACACCGAACATCGCAACGACGGTGTCGAGAGCGGAACCGAGCGACACCGCCACCGGATCGCCGGGCAGCACACCGGCGTCGCGCAGGCGCGTGGCGATCGCCGCCGCGTCGCGACGGGCCTGGCCCGCAGCCAGCGAGCGGTCAATGCTGTGGAGCAGCTCCTCGTCGTCGCCGAACGGGTGTTGGACCAGGAGCTCGGCCAGGGACATACGCGTATTCTGTATACAACATTCACCCGGGCCCGGTCACCGGCGGGCCGGCCTCCCCGGCCGGCGAGCGGCGATGGACGGGCGTCCGGACCGGCACAGCTGCATGTTCGGGGGGACCGTGACCGACACCCAGCCGACCACCGGGGACGTACGCGGCGACGGCCCCATCACCGACGAGGCGGTCGCGCGGCTCCGGACCCGGATCGGGGTGGCACAACCGCACCCGCAGCCGCCTCACTACCGGCGGCCCAACGAGGACGCGTTTCGTCACGTCGCCGAGGCGTACGGCGACGACAACCCGCTGTGGTGCGACCCCGAGTACGCGGCGGCGACGCGTTGGGGCGGCCCGATCGCCCCGCCGCACCTCGCGGGTGGCGACACGCTGATCGGCGAGAACGAGGTCGCACGACTCGATCCCGAGACCCGCGAGCTGTTGAAGGGTGATCCGCTGCGAGGTGCTCATGCCTTCTATTCCGGGAGCTACCGGGAGTGGTGGTCACCGTTGCGGCCGGGCATGGAGGTGACGCGGCGCAATGCGCTCGTCGGCGTGCACGACAAGCGCAGCGAGTTCGCTCGTCGCGCGGTGCACGAGTGGACCGCCGAGGTGTTCGCGGCCAAGGCGGGTCCGGTGCTCGCCGCGCAGTACCGGCTGATGATCCGCACGGTTCGTGAGCATGCCGAGGCCGAAGGCAAGTACGACGAGATCCGTATCGAGCCGTACACCGACGAGCAGCTCGCCGCGATCGACGACGTCTACGCAACCGAGCGTGAGCGCCGGCGCGGGGCCGAGCCGCGGTGGTGGGACGACGTGAACGTCGGCGACGAGCTCGGTCCTCTCGTGAAGGGACCGTTGCGCGTCACCGACATGGTCTGCTGGCACGCGGGCGTGGGCATGGGCCTCTACGGCGTCAAGCCGCTGCGCCTGTCGTACGACCAGCGCCAACGCGTACCCCGCTTCTTCCGCCGTGACGACCTCAACGTCCCCGACGTCCAGCAGCGGGTTCACTGGGATCCCGAGTGGGCACGGCGCGCCGGCAATCCGGCGAGCTACGACTACGGGCGCATGCGTGAGACCTGGTTGATCCATTGCTGCACCGATTGGATGGGCGACGACGCGTGGCTATGGAAGCTCGACTGCCAGTTCCGTCGGTTCAACTACGTCGGCGACACGCACTGGATCCGGGGCCGCGTCAACCGGAAGTACGAAGTCGACGAGGGAGGCGCGGTGGACGTCGACTTGTGGGGTGAGAACCAACGGGGCGAGGTCACGACCCCCGGCCACGCCACGATGCTGCTGCCGAGCCGCGGACACGGGCAGGTGAAGCTGCCCGGGCCTCCGGGTGGCGCGACGACGTGTCAGGACACCCTCGACGCATTGGTGCAACGCTTCGCGGCGATGGAGCAGCCCGCATGAAGAACTACCCCGATGCGGTGGAGGGTCTCGTCGTCGAGCACGCGCCTCCCGTCCTGCACGTGCGACTCGATCGCCCGGAACGCCGCAACGCGCTCACCGACGACATCGTCCTCTCGCTGGTGGACACGGTCGAGGCAGCCGGCGGCGACGAGTCGATCCGCGTGATCTCGCTGTCGGGATCCGGCGAGCACTTCTGCTCGGGCTTCGATCTCGGGCTGCGGGGGGGCGCCGACAAACCGCGCACCGGCGCGACGCAACGTCAGATGCGCTGGCACGTCAACCGCCTGATCCCAACGATGCTCGAGACTCAGACGCCGATCGTCGTCGCGGCAACCGGTTGGATCGTCGGCCTCGGCCTGCACCTCGTGCTCGCGAGTGACTTCGCGATCGTCGGCGACGACGCGCGTCTACGGGATCCGTTCACCGCGCTCGGCTTCACGCCCGACTCCGGAGGGTCGTGGCTCATCCCCAGACTCGTCGGCGTCGCGCGCGCCAAGGAGCTGCTGATGCTCGCCCGCGATGTGAGCGGCGCGACCGCGGCCGAGTGGGGTCTCGTGCACCGCGCCGTGCCCGCGACCGAGGTCGACGCCGAAGCGAAGCTGCTGGTCGACGAGTTGGCCGGCGCGGCCACGGTCGCCGTCGGCCTCACCAAGCTCCTCCTGCACCGCAGCCTCCACGCCGACCTGGAGCATCATCTTGCTGACGAGGCGCTGGCGATGGAGCTGGTGAGCCGCTCCGAGGATTTCCACGAGAATGTGCGCGCGAAGCGCGAGAAGCGCGCCCCCGAGTTCCGAGGTAGGTAACGCGATGGCCGCCGCGTATGTAGAGACGCCGCTCGAGGACACACCCGCGACGATCCCGGCCGCGCTCGCACGCGCGGTCGAGCGCTTCGGCGACCGTGAGGCCCTCGTCGAGGGCGATGTGCGTCTGTCGTTCCGGCAGCTCGCCGGTGAGGTCGACCGGGCCGCGCGATCGCTCGTCGCGTCGGGTGTCGAGAAGGGCGACCGCATCGCGATCTGGGCGCCCAACATCGGCGAATGGGTGATCATCGCGCTCGCGATCCATCGGGTCGGAGGTGTGATCGTCCCGCTCAACACGCGATTCAAGGGCGCAGAGGCCGGTTACGTGGTGCGGACGGCGGGCGCCCGCATGCTCTTCACGGTGACCGACTTCCTCGACACCGACTACGTCGAGCTTCTCCGCGACGCCGGCGACATGCCGTCGCTGTCCGAGATCGTGGTGCTGCGTGGCTCGGTGCCCGCCGGCACCACGGCTTGGAAGTCGTTTCTCGACCGCGGCGCCGACGTCGACATCGCCGAGGTGGAGGCGCGTTCCGCCGATCTCGGCCCCGACGACCTGTGCGACATCCTCTTCACATCCGGTACGACGGGTGCCCCCAAAGGAGCGATGCTCGCCCACGGTGCCACCGTGCGCGCGTACACCGCGTGGTCGGACGTCGTGGGGCTGCGCGAAGGCGACCGCTACCTGATCATCAACCCGTTCTTCCATTCGTTCGGGCTGAAAGCGGGGATCCTCGCATCGGTGTTGAAGGGTGCGACGATCATTCCGCACGCCGTGTTCGACGTTCCGTCGGTGATGCGGCGTGTTGCCGAGGAGCGCGTCTCGATGCTTCCGGGCCCTCCCGCGATCTATCAGACGATGCTCGACCACCCGAACCTGTCCGAGTTCGACATGTCGTCGTTGCGCCTGTCGGTCACGGGCGCCGCGGCAATCCCCGTCGAGATGATCAAACGGATGCGTAGCGAGCTCGCCTTCGAGACGATCGTGACCGGTTACGGCCTCACCGAGACCACGGGTATCGCGACGATGTGCCGCCACGACGACGACCCCGAGACGATTGCGAACACGTCGGGGCGCCCGATTCCCGGCGTCGAGCTACGCCTCGTCGACGACGAAGGCAACGAGGTAACGCACGACGAGCCCGGCGAGATCGTGCTGCGCGGCTACAACGTCATGAAGGGGTACTTCGGTGACCCGGCCGCGACCGCGGTCACCCTCGACGCCGACGGCTGGTTGCACACCGGCGACATCGGCGTCCTCGACCCTGGCGGCAACATCAAGATCACCGACCGCAAGAAGGACATGTTCATCGTGGGCGGCTTCAACGCCTACCCCGCGGAGATCGAGAACATGATCCTCGCCAACCCCGCCGTGGCGCAGGTTGCGGTCGTCGGCGTTCCCGACCACCGACTCGGCGAGGTGGGGATGGCGTTCGTCGTGCCCCGGCCGGGCGCGACCGTCGATCCCGAGGGCCTGATCGCGTGGTGCCGTGAACGGATGGCCAACTACAAGGCGCCCCGGTACGTCGAGGTCGTCGACGCTCTCCCCCTCAACGCCAGCAACAAGGTGCTCAAGTACGAGCTCCGGGAGCGGGGCACGGCCATCGCCGCCGCGACCTGACCCCGTCCGTCCGTTCTTGCGTGAACGCCGGGGACTCGGTTTCGCATAACGTATGCAATGTGACGACGACGGGCGACGCCGTGCCCGGCGCACTCGTGCGCCTCAGCAGTGGCGACCAGGCCGCGGTCCACATCCGGCGGCTCATCTTCGACGGTCATCTGCGCCCCGGCGAACGCGTTCCGCAGGAGCAGATCGCCCGGACGCTCGGCATCAGCCGCATCCCGATCCGCGAGGCCCTGATCGCGCTGGAGCGTGAGGGCTGGGTCACGATCGAGCTGCACCGGGGCGCGTTCGTCAACGCGCTCGACGAGCGCGCCGTACGCGACAGCTACGAGCTGTTCGGCCTCGTCTACGGCTTCGCAGTGCGGCGGGCCATCGAACGAGCCGCGGACGGACTCGCCACGCGCCTGGCAGCGATGCAGCGCGCGATCGAGGCGACCGACGAGCCCGAGGAGATCAGCCGCAACGTCGTCGCGTTCCACGCCGCGATCGTCGACGCGGCGCGCTCACCGCGCATCAAGGTCGTGCTGCGCTCCATGTCGGGCCTCATCCCGGGCAACTTCTTCGAGCTCGTACCCGGTGCGATCGAGCTCGAGCGCAAGGGCCTCGCGACGATCGCGCGCGCGGTGGCGAAGGGTGATGCCGACAAGGCGGCCGACGGATACGCGCGAATGATGCGCCGCCAGGGCGAGCTCGTCGCGTCGTTGTTCGCGCAGCGCGGACTCTTCGCCGCGCCCGCCCTCGACGGCGCCAAAGGGAAAAGGGGCGGAGACGATGCGCGCTGACGACCTGATCCTCGTCTCGGTCGACGACCACATCTGCGAGCCGGCCGACATGTTCGACGGGCACGTGCCCGAGCGGTACCGCGACCGCGCACCCCGTGTCGTCGATGAACCCGACGGCAGCCAGCAGTGGTACTACGGCGACGTACGCGGCCGGAACCTCGGACTGAACGCCGTCGCCGGGAAGCCGCCGGAGATGTTCAACGTCAATCCGTCGCGTTACGAGGACATGCGGCCCGGGTGCTACGACGTTGACGAACGCGTTCGGGACATGTCGGCAGGCGGACAGCTCGCCGGCTTGAACTTCCCGAACTGGACGGGCTTCGCCGGTCAGGTGCTGAACCTCGGCCCCGACCGCGAGGTCAACCTCGTCATGATCAAGGCGTACAACGACTGGCACGTCGACGAGTGGTGCGCCGCGCACCCGGACCGGTTCATCCCGTGCGGGATCCTGCCGTTGTTCGACGTCGTCGAGGCCGGCAACGAGGTCCGCCGGCTCGCCGGCAAGGGATGCCACGCGGTCACGTTCTCCGAGAACCCCGCCGGGCTCGGAATGCCCAGCATCCACACGGACGCGTGGGACCCCCTGTTCGCGGCGTGCTCCGACACCGGAACGGTGCTGTGCTGCCACGTCGGCTCGTCGTCGAAGAGCGCGTCGACCGTGCCCGACGCCCCGCCCCCCGTGCCGATGAACCTCTCTTCGACGATGTCGATCTACACGCTCGGCGATCTCCTCTGGGCCGGGTTCTGGCACCGGTTCCCGGGCGTGCGGTTCGCGCTCAGCGAAGGCGACATCGGGTGGATCCCGTATTTCCTCCAGCGGGCTGAGCACACGCTCGATCGTCACAACGGATGGATGCAGCACGAGCAGCCCCAGGGCCTTTCCCCGACCGAGCTCTTCCGCGAGCGCATCCTCGTGTGCTTCATCGAAGACCGCGTCGGAGTGAAGCTGCTCGACTCCTTCAACATCGACAACGTGTGCTGGGAGTCCGACTACCCGCACTCCGACAGCTCGTGGCCCAACGCTCCCGAGCACCTGGCCGATCTGTTCGACGGCGTCGACGACGACACCGTCGCCAGGATCACGCACCAGAACGCGATGCGACACTTCCAGTTCGATCCCTTCGCACACCGGGCGCGGGAGCATTGCACCGCGGCCGCGCTGCGGGCGGAGGCCGCAGACGTCGACACCGTGACGCACGTCGGCCGGCGCGCCGACGAGACCGATGTCGACGCGTGGAAGAAGATGACGGGCGCGGCGGCGCGAGCGTCGCGTTGATCTTCGGCCGGGCCGATCAGCCGAGTCAGCCGGGCAGGTCGTAGGCGCGCCACACCAGCTGCGACTCCAGAACGTGTTCGGCGTCGAGCGGCCCGAGCTCGCGTTCGGTCCACGCACGCGTCGCGGCGGCGGCCCGATGGACGACGTCGTCGGGCAACGACCATGTCCATGACCACTTGTTGGCTTCGAGCTGGTCGATGA
>CAZJSY010000121.1:1401-9946 GCA_964548555.1 uncultured Burkholderiales bacterium | reverse complement strand
AGCTCGATGTGCATCGTCGTGATGAGCCATCGCATGATGCCGGGGCGCCGATGACCCCCTCTCTACACAAGGGTTCAACCTCGACGCGATGGTAAGGAGGGGGTCGACGGTTCGAGTCCGTCAGAGGGCTTCAGCTTTCTCCCTGCTTAGACATCGCTTTCGTTTCCAGGCGTGACGCCGGCCGGCTGTTTCGGCGTCCACGCAGCGTCCACCAGCGTCCACGCGTCGAGCTCGGGCGCGTTCAATGCGTCGAGGAGCTTGATCGCGTGCTCGCGTCCGTCGCGGGCGAGGTGGCCGTAGTGGCGGTCGATCATCGTCAGGCTGGCGCCCATGTAGCGCGAGAGCTCGAAGGTTGAGATGCCGGCACGGAGCGCGAAGGTCGCGAATGTGTGCCGGAGATCGTAGACCCGCCGCAGCGGTTTGAGACCAGCCGCCTTCTGAGCGGGCCGCCACTGGTAGGGGCGGAAGTGGTGGATGTCGAGGTAGCTGCCACGCTCGCCTGGAAACAGCAGCGGCGATCCGTTGATCGTAATTCGATCGAGCGCATCGAGCGCTCTCGTTTGGAGCGGAACCGCTCGTGTGCTCGCCTCCGTCTTCGGGATCTTCAGTACGCCGCGGGTGAAGGCGCGCCGAACGTAGACGACCCGCTCCTTGCGGTCGACGTCGCGTTTCTCGAGGGCGATCCACTCCGCTGGCCGGAGTCCGGTTGCAGCCGCGAAGAGGATCATCGGCCCGTAGCGCGGTCCGATCGCCGCGGCGAGCGCTTCCAGCTCCGCCCACGACTCGAAGGGATGCTGCTCCTTGCGCCGTCGTACCGGGTTGTCGACACCGACCTTGGCCGGGTTGATGTCGAGCATCCCCCACGCCACTGCGCGGTGAAGCACCTGACGCAACGCTTGCGTCGCTTCGAAGCGGTAGCCGGGCGAGAGGGTCATTCGCCAGGCGGCGATCTCCTGCGAGGTCAACTCGCCGATCGGTCGATCACCGAACACGGCTGTCGCCTTGCTGAGCAGGTAGCGGAGCTTCTCGATCGTCACCGGCTGCACGTCGTGCTGATCCAAGTAGGTCTCGGTCAACTCCGACAGTGTCAGCCTCCGCGTGATCCGCCGCTCCCGACGTAGCCGCTCGAGTTCATGCTCGAGCTCATCCCGGGCATCCTGTTCCGAGGCGAATCCGCCACGCTGAACGCGCTTCGAGTCACGCCCGCCGGTCCGGTAGCGATACGCCCACAGCCGCTCGCCGTCGGGTCCGCGGCGCGTCAGTTCGAATACTTGTCCTTGCTGCACCATCGCCTGGGTCAACTCCTTTCACGAGTCGACCCCCTCCGCGAAGGATCTTCTCCCGTGCGGAACCGCAGGTCAGCGCCGTCAACGACCCGCGCGGGAGAGACCGGCGCCGGTCTTCGCGTCAACCCACTGCAGTTTCTTCAGATCGAAGACCGCGGTCTCGCCGGTGCTCGTGTTGCTCGCGTGGTAGGGGTCGCTGCGCGTGAACCCCTTCGCGACGAGGTCGAGCTGCCAGAACACGTAGGCGAGCACGGCCGGGTCGTTGCCGCTGCCGGAGAGATGCTGGCCGGTCTTCGCGTCGTCCCAGGTCTCGAGGTCGCGGTTCCAGACCGCGCTCTTGCCCGTCGCCGCGTCCCGAGCGCGGTTCGGATTCGCGGCGTCCTGGACGTAACCCTGCCGCTGCAGGTAGTCCTGGAAGAGCGCGTCCCGCCGCGTCGCCTCGCCCTTGCCGATCGGGCCGCTGACGTGCTGGATCATGATCTGGATCGGGCCGATGCCCGCCGGGGGCTTCCCACCCAGGGTCGCGGTCCAGTTGTGGTTGCCGTGGCACTCCGTCGGCGTCGGGTTGCTCGCCTCGATCACGCCCTCGAACGTGAACGAGCCGCGCACCGCCGTCGGGCTCACGAACTGGCCGGCGAGCACGTGGTGGAAGAGCGTGATCGAGAAGCCGCCGCCTGGCGAGATCGGATGCCAGGCCCAGCCGGGATGGAAATCGAACGAGTTCACCTGCGTCCGTTTCCCCGTCGTGTGCAGCGTCTGGTTGCCCTGGCAGACATAGCGGAAGTTCGTTCCGAAGGTGATCCGCACCCGGCGCGAATCCACCGTCAGCTTGATGTGGCTTCCGTTCCCGTCTGCGAGGAAGACGCCGTTGGCGATCGGTCCTCGGTAGGCGTGTGCCGTCGGCTTCGGCGGCGGTTTCGGAGCAGTTGTCGTCGTGGTCGTCGTCGGCGGCGGCGGCGAGGCTGTGGCCGGGAAGCCGTTCGCGACCGCCCGAGCGAGCTGAACCTGCGCGATCTTCTGCAGCGCCGGATCGACCGACCCTGGCGTACATCCCTTGCACGCGCCCGCGATCTTCATGATGAAGGTCCCACGCTGCACGTCGATCACCGTGCTCATCGGCGAACCCGGCTCCTGAAACACCGCCTCGCCCGGCCCAAGCGAGGAATCCCGGATAGGCGTGAATCCCGCCGACTTGAGGCTCTGTTCCGACGCCTGCTCGGCCGCATCCGCACCCGCGGAGGAACCGAACAGGTCGAACACGTCAAAGAACAACACGCTCTGGCCCGACGTCCACGAATCCGGGTTACTCCCATTCACCCCGACCGACACGTAGTCGTGCTCGTGGCGGCCGACAAAGCCATCGTTCGCGTATGCAGTCTGCAGTGGCTTCGGCGCGTTCAGCTTGCTCGCGCTCTGCGTGTCCGTCCCGTTCGGAGTCGTCGCGTTGACGCCAACCTCCGTCTTCTCCGTCGACTTCAGATCGAACGGATGCATCAGCTCGACCTCGAGCGTGTCCTTGCACGCCTTCGCCTGTTGAAGGGCGTACTTCATCACGAGGCTGACGTTGTGCTCACCACGAGGGAACGTCAGCCAACTGTGTTTCGCAAGCAGAGGCTTGACTTGCGGCCCCTCGAGCAAGACCATCATCTCCCGAGAGACGGCGATCTCGGAATCGATGCAGGACAACTGTTTGAAAGTCTTGCTGTACGGGAGTCCGAATACCGCGGGGAACTGGTCGACGGCACGAAGCTTGGTCACCTCCAGATCCTGGAGCGTCCGTATCCAATGCTCCGGATCCTTCACCCCGCCTAACCTGTGCGCCAGCTCGCCGTCAAGCTGCGCGCTCGCCCGCGCGAGCTTGTTGTTCAGCTCCCGCAGATCGTCGAGGATGCCCGATGGCGCCGCCGCGCCAGCCAGATCAGCCTCGAGCGTGTCCTTGCACGCCTTCGCCTGTTCAAGGGCGTACTTCATCACGAGGCTGACGTTGTGCTCACCACGAGGGAACGTCAGCCAACTGTGTTTCGCAAGCAGAGGCTTGACTTGCGGCCCCTCGAGCAAGACCATCATCTCCCGAGAGACGGCGATCTCGGAATCGATGCAGGACAACTGTTTGAAAGTCTTGCTGTACGGGAGTCCGAATACCGCGGGGAACTGGTCGACGGCACGAAGCTTGGTCACCTCCAGATCCTGGAGCGTCCGTATCCAATGCTCCGGATCCTTCACCCCGCCTAACCTGTGCGCCAGCTCGCCGTCAAGCTGCGCGCTCGCCCGCGCGAGCTTGTTGTTCAGCTCCCGCAGATCGTCGAAACGGCGTCCTCCACCGACGCCGGGCGGTTGCGCGAGGGTGGAGCTAGCCACGACGAGCGCGACAGCACCGGCCACGGGCATGAGCCAGCGCCGGAGAGTAGTCGCGCGCCGCGACAAGAACGCTCTTGGGTTCGAAGCGGACATGAGTATCAGTCGCGGAGGCGCTCGTTCGTCCGCTGCACTCCTCGCTCACCTTCGAACTTCGCATGTGTATGCCACGTACACCAAGAAGTTCCTGGTCACGAGCGTCGCCACGTGCTCACATTTCTGCCCGCTCGTCGGGTCGATGTACCTATCCGGGCACCAGTCCCACGGCCATTTGAGTCTCACGGCAAGCGCCCCCTCGGAGCCGATGATCCTGCCGATCGTAAAGAAGCGGCGTCCGACGTCAAGGGATCGGGTCTAGTCCCGAGGTCTGCACAACGGCGGCCTTCGTCGCTGACGAGGGGCGCGCGCATAGAACCATGTTGTCACTGCTGACGACCAAGTCATGGAGCATTTGTGGAGCAGAGCGGTCGCAACACACGGCATGGTAAGGAGGGGGTCCGCGGTTCGAGTCCGCGAGAGGGCTTCGCTTCATCCCTGCTAATCAGCTCCTTGCGTCGTCGGATGTGGCGACAGTGACGAGGCGCGGCGTCCACCGAGCGTCCACGACTCGCCGCCTTGGCGTCCTGCGAGGCCTCGAACTCCGCTGATTGAGCGGCCTCGGCGGCCGCGGCGGCGACGTCCACGTAGCGTCCACCGTCCGCTCGAAGGCGAGCGCGTCGAGGAGGGCGACGGCGTGGTCGCGGCTGTCGTTGGCGAGGTGGCCGTAGTGGCGGTCGATCATCGCGATGCTCGTCCCCATGAAGCGCGAGACCGCGAACACCGGGACGCCGGCGCGCAGCGCGAAGGTGGCGTAGGTGTGGCGCAGGTCGTACAGGCCGCGGACAGGGTCGATTCCGGCCTTGATCTGTGCGGGCCGCCAGTGCTTGCGCCCGAAGATGCGGAAGTCGATGCGGCCGCCGCGTACGTTCGGGAACAGGATCGGGTTGTCCGAGGCCGGCAGCCGGTCGAGCGCATCGAGTGCCTTCGCCTGCAGCGGGACCGCCCGGGTGCTCAGCCGCGTCTTCGTGTGTTTGATGCGGCCGTTGGCGTAGGCGCGGCGGACGTAGACAACTCCGAGTTGGCGGTCGACGTCGCGCTTGTCGAGCCCGAACAGCTCCGACGGTCGCAGCCCGGTCGCCGCCGCGAAGATCACCATCGGCCCGTACACCGGCCCGAGCTGCGCGCCCAACGCCTCGAGCTGCTGCCATGTCTCAAACGGCCGCTTCTCCTTCGCCCGCCGCGGCGGGTTGGGAACACCGAGCTTCGCCGGGTTGAAGTCCAAGAGACCCCAAGCGATGGCGCGATTGAGCACCTGCCGCAGCGCCTGCGTCGCTTCGAACCGGTGACCCTCCGGAACGGTCAACCGCCACGCGTACACCTCGCGCGGCGAAAGATCCGCCAGCCGCTTCTCGCCGAGGACCGCCGTCGCCTTGCCGAGCAGCCAGCGCAGTTTTGCGATCGTGACGGGCGCGGCCTGGTGGAGTTCCAGGTACTCGTCGACGAATTCGGCGAGCGTGATCGTGGCCCGTCCGCCGCCTGGTCCGAGCCGGTCGAGGACCTTGCGCAGCGCCTTTTCCGCCTCCGCTTGTGTCGCGAACCCACCTACTTGTGGCCGTTCTGAGTCGCGACCTTCGAGCCGATAGCGATACGCCCAGAGCGGCTGTCCGTCGGGGCCTTTCGTCTTCAGCTTGAACACCTGGCCGTGCTGGATCATCTCGAGCCTCCTCGATCGAACAACGGGATCGGGGAATCTCGCCCAGACCACCTCTCAGATCGAGAGGGCGTCCGCGCATGGCGCCTACAGATCCCTTGCGAAACCCGTCAGGCTCAATGGTCGAGTTCTGCACGCCACGGGTCAGCGCGTGGCAGTGCAGCGCCGGTCGGCGTCGAGGGGACATGTTCGGTACTGCGCGACGTCGCCACACGCCGATGAAGCCACCGCTCCCGCAGTTGTACTGCGCCTCCGTGAGCGTGGCCACGGCCCGGCCACCTGTCGTGCAGCCGGCCGTCGAAGGACCGTCGGTGCCGTCAGCTCAGTGATGTCCTTGCACTGGGCGCTGGTGGAGGTTCGGTGGGTTCGTGTTGCCTCCAGCGCGGCGGCGTGTTATCGCGTGGGCGAACTGGGAGTGGACTGTTTGCGAGCGTTCGCGCTGCTGAGCATCTCGGCGCATCTGTCGCAGATCGAGTGGGAGAACATGCTTTTCCGGTCGACTGCGGCGAGGATGCCGGGCGGGGGTACGAGCCAGGTGTCGTCGATCCGTACTCGGCCGCACCAGGCGCAGGCGGGAAGGATCTGGCCGGCGTCAAACGCGGTCCATATGCGCGAGAACGTATCGATCATGCTGCGCAGCTGATCTCGACCGGTCAGCCCTGTGGGACGGCAGGGTTCTTGCCGTCGGTCATCTGGATCGTTCGCGGTGTTGCCGGGGCGAGGAGGAGGAGGTGGCTTTCGACGATGGCGGCGGCGACGTCGCTGAGTTTGCGGCCGTTGTGTTGGGAGTGGTCGCGCAGCATCTCGAAGGCGCGGTCGGCGTTCGTTGAGTAGCGGGCCATCAGGATGCCTTTGGCCTGTTCGATCAGCGCGCGCCGGCCGAAGGCTCCTTGCAGGCTTTGGTACTCGGCGAAGCGTTGCAGGGTGATGTCGATGGCGCTTTGCAGCTCATCGGGGGTGCCGTCGATGATGTAGGCGAAGACGCCGCGCTTGGCCGCTTCGTGGACGTAGGCGGGGTCGCCGGCGTGCAGGATCGCGATCACCGGGCAGGCGGCTTCACGGACGATCTCGGAGATCAGCTCGAGCGCGTGGACCGAGCTTTCGCCCAGCCCGACCAGCGCGACATCCGGTTGCTCTCTGGCGGTGACCGCGCCCACTTCCTTGACGTAGATCTCGCGGGCGATCACGTCGTGCCCGAGCCCGATCACGACCTGCGCCAGCAACTCCAGCCGGTCCCGCTTCTCGTTCGCGATCAGCACGCGCAGGTGTGTTACGGCGGTTTCGGGCATGGCTACAGAAACGCCCGGATCGCGTCACGATCGATGCCTAGGCCGATCACCTTCGTCCGCTCGTCGATAGCAGCGATCGCAGAGGCCGGGACGAGCCGGCGGCGCCAGCGACGCAGGCTGAAGCGGACAGACAGTGCGTCAGGCGTCCCCCCCGAGGAGCCGTAGATCGGGCCTTCGACCCGCCCGACGACGCGCCCCCGTGCGTCAGCGACCAGAAAGCCGGCCGTCCCCGTGAGGTCGAAGCGGGCCCACGTGACCATCGCGGCGGACGCTGCCGGTCTCGCCTCGCCTCCAAGCAGCGGGAATGGTCTCATCGCACGCCGCCCTGTGACTTCCCGAGTGCGTATCTGTCCGGCTCGACGACGAAGAAGCGATCGGCTGCCGGCACGACCACGCCGCCCTCGAAGTGCGCGGGCGTCACGACCAAGCGCTCGGCGATCCCTCGCTGTGTCTCGGCAACGGCGGGCACAGTGGCCTTGCAGTTCGGCCGACCGCACTCGCAGCGAAGCTCGGAGACGAGACCGATGAGCTCCCGGTTCCTGGCGCGACGCGACTCGCTCATCGTGCGCGCGGGACCCGAGCGCAGCGATTCGCGACTCGGAGGCCGCGCCGCACGGTCTACCCGGCCCGAACGCGCCACGCGGCGGCCGGCCCGATCCATTCTCGCGCGTCTTGGGGATGCCGGTACTACGAGTGGTGCTTCCGCCATGCTTTCCTCCGGTGATCGAAATGATCGCCGACGCGCCGAATGGGTCGGCCGGCACCGCTCCAACCCGCGCACGCTGTGGGAGGCCATTTCGTCGGGTCGCATGGCGTGAGACCCGACGAGCACTACGCGGTGCCGACGCTTACGGCACCATTCGCCGAGTCTACCACCGACCATCGTCCTGCGCTGGTTTCTCGCTAGGCACTGTGCCTGGGGGCGAGCGCTACGGGCGGTCGGATTCGCCCACACTCGCCCTTGCCGAGAGGGCCCGCGGTTGGGCCCTCTCGTGCGTCTGGGCTGTTGCCTGGTGCGCTTGGGCCGCGCCCCGTGCGATGCATCGCTCGCCGTGCTTGTCTGCCGTCTTACATCATCCCGCCCATGTCGCCCATGCCGCCCGCGATGCCGGCTCCGGCCTTCTCGGCCGGCTCGGCGACGATCGCTTCGGTCATGAGGATGTTCTTTGCGATCGAGGCTGCGTTCTGCAGTGCCGAGCGCGTGACCATGGTCGGGTCGATGATCCCGGCCTTGACGAGGTCCTCGAGTTCGTTCGTGTCGACGTTGAGGCCGTCGCCGTTGGTGGACTTGCGGACGTTGTTGACGACGATTGAGCCTTCGAGGCCGGCGTTGTAGGCGAGCTGGCGGAGTGGTTCCTCGAGCGCTCGCAGGATGATCTGCGCGCCGGTCCGCTCGTCGGGATCGGTGAAGCCGTCGAGTTTGATCGCTTTCGCCGCATTGAGCAGCGCGACGCCGCCGCCTGGCACGATGCCCTCCTCGAGCGCCGCACGGGTGGCCTGCAGCGCGTCCTCGACGCGGTGCTTCTTCTCCTTCATCTCCGTCTCGGTCGCGGCGCCGACCTTGACGACCGCGACGCCGCCGGACAGCTTCGCGAGACGCTCCTGGAGCTTCTCGCGGTCGAAGTCGGAGTCGGTGTTCTCGACCTCCGCCTTCAGCTGCTTGATCCGGCCCTTGATCGCCTCGCCGTCACCGGCGCCGTCGATGATCGTCGTCGAGTCCTTGTCGATGACGACGCGTCGCGCGTTGCCGAGCTGCGTCAGCTTCGTGTTCTCGAGCTTGAGCCCCAACTCCTCGGTGATCACCTCGCCGCCGGTCAGGATGGCGATGTCCTCGAGCATGCGCTTGCGGCGATCGCCGAAGCCCG
>CAZJSY010000121.1:0-1391 GCA_964548555.1 uncultured Burkholderiales bacterium | reverse complement strand
GACGGCCTGGAACGTGCCGCGCAGCTTGTTGACGACGATCGTGGCGAGCGACTCGCCCTCGACGTCCTCGGCGACGATCAAGAGCGGCTTGCCCGCCTGGATCACCTGCTCGAGCACGGGAAGCAGGTCCTTGATCCCGCCGATCTTCTGGCTGGCGACGAGGATGTACGGGTCCTCGAGCACCGCTTCCATCCGCTCGGGGTCGGTGACCATATAGGGCGACAGGTAGCCCTTGTCGAACTGCATGCCCTCCGTGAACTCGAGCTCGAGGCCGAGCGTCTGGCCCTCCTCGACGTTCACGACGCCGTCCTTGCCGACCTTCTCGATCGCGTTCGCGATCACGTCGCCGATCTCACGCTCGCGCGAGGAGATCGTCGCGACACGCGCGATGTCCTCCTTGCCCGAGACGTCCTTGGACTGCGATTTCAGGTTCTCGACCACCTGCTCGACCGCGGTTTCGATGCCGCGCTTGAGCGCCATCGGGTTTGCGCCTGCGGCGACGTTCTTCAGGCCTTCGCGGACGATCGCCTGCGCAAGCACGGTCGCCGTGGTGGTGCCGTCGCCGGCGACGTCGTTCGTCGCGGTCGCGACCTCGCGTACGAGCTGTGCGCCCTGGTTCTCGAAGACGTTCTCGAGCTCGATCTCGCGGGCGATGGTGACGCCGTCGTTGGTGATCGTCGGCGCCCCGTATCGCTTGTCGAGCACGACGTAGCGGCCCTTCGGGCCAAGCGTGACCTTGACCGCGTCGGCGACGACGTTGACGCCGCGTTCGAGCGCGCGGCGGGCGTCCTCGTTGAATTTCAGTTCCTTGTGAGGCATGACTACTCCGTTTCTGGTCGTGCTGCTTAGGCGGTGGCGCCGGCGAGACTGCGCTTGCTCTTGCTCGCCTGCGGGATGACTTTGGCCAGCACGTCGGACTCGCGCAGGATCAGGACCTCGTCGCTGCCGAGCTTGATCTCGGTGCCTCCGTACTTGCTGAAGATGACCTCGTCGCCTTCGGCGACGTCCATCTGGATGTGCTCGCCCGTATCCCGGTTGCGCGCGCCGGGACCGACGGCGAGCACACGTCCCCGCTGCGGCTTCTCCTTCGCGGTGTCGGGCAGAACGATGCCGCTTTCCGTCGCCTGCTCTTCCTCGAGGGCCTCGACGATCAAGCGGTCAGCGAGCGGCTGTAGTTTCATGAAGAGCCTCCTAAGGGCTGGAATCGGTTGTCGGATGGGGGGTGAGCTCGACTAATGGTCGAGCTGTCGGCTTCCGTCGTTGCTAAAGCCTGTGCGTTCCGACAGGGCGCTCACCCTGCCGTCTTCGCCGCGGGCGCGCTGCTGAGGCGCCGCCATCACCTTCCCAGCGTTCGGTGTCGCCCGTCGCGCCCGGCTCCTCCTGCTCGTCGC
>CAZJSY010000120.1:9095-10186 GCA_964548555.1 uncultured Burkholderiales bacterium | reverse complement strand
GCTCGCGCGACACGCCGCACGATCTTGCCGTTGCGCGTGCGCGGCAGGTCCGGAACGACCGCCACGAGCCGCGGACGGAACGTCTTGCCCAGCGCGGCGACCACCAGCTCCGCGAGCTCGTCCTCGAGCGTCTTGTCGTCGGGCGTGCCCGCCGCCGACCGCACGACGAGACAGACGAGGGTCTCGCCCTTCAGCGGATCCGGCGCGCCGAACGCAGCGCACGTCGCAACCGCGGCATGACGGCCCAGGATCGCCTCGACCTCGCCTGGCCCGAGCCGCTTGCCGGCGATCTTGATCGTGTCGTCCGAGCGGCCGAGCATGTACCACAGGCCATCGGCTTCGTCGATGCGACAGCGGTCACCGTGCACCCATATCCCCGGCAGCCGGCTCCAGTACGTCTCGACGTAGCGCTCGTCGTCGCCCCAGAAGCCCCATGTCATCCCGGGACTCGGCCCGCGCAGGATCAACTCGCCGGGGACACCACGCACGCTCTCACCGCGCTCGTCTACCACGTCGGCGTGCATCCCGGGCAGGGGGCCTGCCATCGCCATCGGCCGCATCGGGGTGAGCAGGTTGCCGCCGACGATCCCCCCGGACAGCTCGGTCCCTCCCGAGTAGTTGACGATCGGCACGCGGCGGCGACCAACGGTCTCGAACAGCCACGCCCAAGACACCGGGTCCCACATCTCACCCGTGCTGCCCAGCACGCGCAGCCGCGGGAGCGGGGGCACGTCCGCCTCGGTCAGACCCGCGCCTTGCAGCGAGCGCACGAGCGTCGGCGAGAGGCCGAACACCGATATATCGTGGTCGGCAGCGAGCCGCCAGAGCCGCGCCGCGTCGGGCGTGTCGGGAGCCCCCTCGTACAGGACCATGGTCGCCCCCAGCGTGAGCGTCCCGAAGGCAAGCCACGGCGCCATGATCCAGCCGACGTCCGTGAACCAGAACACGACGTCCTCCGCCTGCACGTCGAACCCGTAGACCATGTCCGCGAGGCTCTTCACCGGAAACCCGCCGTGGACGTGCACGGCGCCCTTCGGCCGCCCGGTCGTGCCCGAGGTGTAGACCAAGAGCAGCGGGCTCTCGGGATCCAT
>CAZJSY010000120.1:4352-8995 GCA_964548555.1 uncultured Burkholderiales bacterium | reverse complement strand
ACGTTGAGCTTCGCTCCTGTCCACCACCGCGTCCACGCCGGCCCACACGAGGAGTCGAGCACGCGCTCGTACGGCCGCAGGAAGTCGATGCCAAGATCGGACACGGCCAGCGCCCAAAACCACTCAGGATCGTCGGCAGCACGACGCACGAGGTCGACGTAGTCGGCGGCGCCCGCCCGGAGGACGAGATCGTTTAGACGGCAGCGCGCGATGACCTGCGGCGAGGGGCTCCAGACGACCTCTCCGTGCTCGGCGAGGGATTCGCGATGCATGGCGCGGGCCATTGTTGCTGCCTCGCCACGAGACCGTCCAATAGATCCTCGGGGTGACACTCATCAGCCGGAGTGATCACTTTGAACATCTCATGTGTCACCCCAATCATGGATACGGGAACTATCTATTGGCATGTTGCAGACGACCCGCCGTACTCTCCCGGTGTGGCGGCCACGGCGCCACCCCATCCGTTAACCCACGGCCTGGAGCGACGACATGACTGCACGCAACGGTGAGCTGCTCGGACGAACCGCGCTTGTCACCGGGGGCGCCCGTGGTATCGGGCTGGCCATCGCGACGCGCCTCGCCCAGGAGGGTGCCGACGTGGCGATCCTCGACATCGATGTCACATCCCTCGAAGCGGGACTCGCCGTGCTCCGGCGGCAGCTCCCGACTGCCGAGGCAGTCGTGGCGGACGTGACCTCGAGCGCGCAGCTGGATGAAGCGATCGCAAAGGTGGAGCAGCGCCTCGGACCCATCGGCATCCTCGTCAACAACGCCGGCGTGTTCGTCCTGAAATCTATGGTCGAACACACCGAAGCCGAGTTCGACCGCATTGTCGACACCAACCTCAAAGGCACCTTCCTTACCTGCCGGCGCGTCCTGCCCGGCATGATCGAACGACGCCAAGGCCACATCGTCAACATCGCATCCGTCGCCGCCTTCAATTACACCGTCCCCCACGCGCCCTACGCAGCCTCGAAAGCCGGGATCGTCGCCCTCACCCGCGATCTCGCCTTCGAGGTCGCAAGCCACGGCATCAGTGTCAACGCCGTCGCCCCCGGCTTCATCGAGCGCCCCCAGGACAACATCACGAGCGACGGCGTCGACGAGACGCGACCCCTCGGATGGGGACGCCCCGAGGACATCGCCAACGCAGTCACCTTCCTCGTCTCCCCCCACGCCAAGTTCATCATCGGCGCCACCCTCCCCGTCGCCGGCGGCACCAACCTCGCCGTCAGCCTCGGCTTCAAACGCGACGAGGTCGTCGTCGAGCAGCCGGGCATCGTGCCGGCCTAGCGCGCGACCGGCTCAGCCCTCACCCGGCTCAGCCCTCACCCGTCGACTGCAGCAGCTCGACGGGCACGCCGTCGGGGTCCACGACATAGAAGCTGCGGGCCCACGGGACGATCTGGATCACGTCGGAGAGGATGCGGACGTTGCCGGCCGCCCGCAGCTGCGCGTGCATGCGGTCGACATCCTCGACGTAGAAGCAAAGGTGCGGGCTGCCAACCGTGCTGTGACCGACCTGCGCCCGCCCACCGCCGCCGTGCACGTACTCCACAAGCTGAAGCGCGAACGACCCCGCCCGCAGCCAGACCGACTTGGTCTCGGCCTCCGGATTGTCGGTCAGCGCGGCGAAGGTCTCGCTCCTCGTGCGGATGTACGTGACGCCGTCAAGGGCGCCGAGCGTACGACCCCCTGTCTCGCGCGACCCGTCGAACTCCGCGCGACGTCCGAGATCCTCCGGCACCATGCCGACCACGTCGCGGTAAAACGCGACGGAGCGCTCCAGGCTGGAGACGGTCAGTCCGACGTGGTAGAGCACGATGGTCATGCGACCACCTGGTCCCAGCGGGCGGCCACGCGGCGGTAGGCGTCCTCCGCCGTGACGGCTGCGAAAACGTCCGCCGAAAGCTTCCGGGACGCGAGGTCCACGAACTGGCCCTGCTCCTTGAGCTCCTGCAGCATCTCCTGCTGCAGCAGCGCCGTGGTGTGCGCAGCATGGCCCGCCCAGACATCGATCTTGAGCTTCGTGCTCTCCGCCACGGAGACGGGGTGATTGATGTCCAGGATCGGGATCGGAACGGCCTCGGCGACGCGATCGATCTCCTCCGGCGGGATCCGGATGCACATGAACACGTCGGCGCCCCTCTCCGCGTAAGCATTGCCACGCTCGATGGCCTGCTCGATCGGCATCCCCTCTCGCAGGCCGTCGGTCCGCGCGATGATCACGAAGTCATCGTCCGTGCGGGCCTCGACGGCGGTCTCGATGCGGGCGCAGACCTCCTCGAGAGGCTGAAGCCGGTTCGGAACCCCAGCGTCGACGTGCTTCGGGTTGACGGTGTCCTCGATGTGTATCGCCGCGGCCCCTGCGCGCTCGAAGAGCCGCACTGCCCGCCGCACGTTCGACGCGGTCTCCCCGCCCTGGTCGCCGTCGGCGATCACCGGAATCGCGACCGCCTCGACGACGCGGTCGATCAGCTCGCTCATCTCGGCGGCCGTCAGGAGGCCGTGGTCGGGCAGCGCAAGGTGCATCGCTGTCACGACGCTGCCCGCAATGTAGGTCGCTGAGAACCCCGCACGCTCAACCAACCGGGCGGTGATCGGGTTGTAGCACTCGGGCACGATGATCGGCCCGGGCCTCGCGAGAAGTGCGCGGAGCGCACGCGACCCTTCGTTCATGGTGTCCTCCTGTCGTCGAGAAACCGCGCGTCATGGCTCACCACGGCGTGCCCGCGCGGCTGCTGAAGAAGCCGTCCGAGGGGCCGTCCGTAGGGAGGGTGGCTAACCAGACAACCGTGTCGGCGGCCTCGCTCGGCGAGATCTTGCCCGTCGGGTTCATGTCGGTGCGGACGCTGCCGGGGTCCACCGCGTTGATCTTCACGTCCCCGCTCGGCAGCGCCCGAGCGACGCGACGGGTCCACATGTTCAGGGCAACCTTCCCGAGCGCGTAGCCAGGCGCGGCCTCGATCGGCTCGCTGATCACCGCCGCGCTACTCGAGACGTTGACGATGCGACCGTAGCCGCGAGCGATCATGTCGGGCAGGAATGCCCGCATCGTGCGGAACGGGCCGAAGAGATTGACCTCGAGCTGGGCGCGCACGTGCCGCTCGTCGATGTCCCAGACCGCGAGGCCGCGCTCGAGGTAGATGCCGGCGTTGTTGACGAGCACGTCCACTGCGATACCGTCGGCGTCGAGCGCCGCCGCACACGCGGTGACGCTCGCGGCGTCCGCGACGTCCAGCACCACCGGAACCACGTTCACCCCCTCCGCCCGCAGTGTGCGCGCGGCACGCCGCCCAGCGTCCTCGCTCCGGCACCCCAGGATCACCCGCAACCCGGCCGCGGCGAGCTGTCGCGCGACCTCGTAGCCGAGGCCGCGGTTGGCGCCGGTGACCAGGGCGGTGCGGTCGCGGAGGCTCTCCATCTCAGATCCCGAGACTGTGGTCGGCCTGCGCCACGTCCTCGGGCGGCCGCGTGCGGGACGGGTCGAACCCAAAGGACGGCGGGCTGACGAACTCGCGTCGCAGTCGCGGCCGAACGCCGGCGGGGTAGCGGTTCCCATCGATCCAGTCGTAGGCCTCCAGGTCGTCGCTGCCCTTGCCGAGCACCTCGCCGGTCGCGGCGTAATGCCGCAGCACGTCGGCCAGCCCGTACTTCTGGACCGGGCAGACCTTCATGCACACCGCGCACCCGTGCGCCTGGGCGACCACAGGCCAGCAGCGCGCGGTGTTCAGCTTCGTCTTCACGACGCCACGATGCGCGCGGCGGCGTACCGGAATCGCGCCGGGCGGACAGCGCCGCACGCAGACCTGGCAGCGGTCGCAGAGGCCTTCTATCCCGTAGTCGACCGGCTCATCGTGGACGAGCGGTGCGCTCGTGGCGATGACGGCGAACCGGCACCGCGACCCGGCGACGGGCGTGAGCACCTGGCCGTTCATTCCGAGCTGCCCGAGGCCCGATTGCACCGCGTAGTGCAGCACCATGGCTCCGGCCCACGGCGGTTGTGGGAGCGCCTGGTGACCGCGATCGTGGAGGAAGGTCGTCAGCTCGGCCATCCGCTTCATCAGCTCGACGTACGCGTTCAGCGCGGCTTTCTCTGCGGCAACGCTCGGGATCGTCTGGGTCCGCTCGTAGTTCTGCTCGAGCGCGCAGACCACGATCGTGTCGCCATGAGCCACGTCGCCGTCGGCGACGAACTGGTACTTCTCGTCATACGGGGCGATGCCGATCGCGCTGAGCCCCAAGGCGTCCGCGCGCTCGCGCAACTCGCGCGTCAGAGCGGCGTCGCGCGCGACGCGAGCCGCCCCCGCTCCGGGGCTACGCGTGCGTAGGAGCCGCAGCCGCTCGAGGACGCGGACGTTGCGCGGGGTGACCCACAGCATGCCGCGCCAGTTCCGCGCGCGCGAGAAACGCACGGGCCGGCGGTGGACGTCGACGAAGTCGTAGAGCGGCGCCGCCTCGAAGGCCGCCCGCTCGGCCTCGGGATCGCGTCGGATACCCGGCACGGAGCGCAATTCGTCGGGTACGAGGGACGCGTCGAAATGCCAGGGCCCGTAGCGGGGCGCGTATCTGCGGCGCGCGAAATCGGGCAGGACCGGAGCCCGCCCGAGGAGAGCCACGACACGCGGCGTGTACAACCGCCG
>CAZJSY010000120.1:2325-4252 GCA_964548555.1 uncultured Burkholderiales bacterium | reverse complement strand
GCAGGACCGGAGCCCGCCCGAGGAGAGCCACGACACGCGGCGTGTACAACCGCCGACCGACTGGGCCGACGACGTGCTCGACGCGGAGCAGGAGCCGCCGCGGCCACGGCAACGGCCTGGCACCTGGCGGAAGGCCCGCGCCACGTGAGCGTGCGCGAGCATCGGGACCTGGTTCCACGGGCGGCTCTCTTGCTCAGTCGTTGAGCAGCGTCTCGAAGTCCCAGTCGTACAACGACTCCCCGCCTCCCGGACGCGCGATCGCGTTGTCCTCGAGGTAGAAACGCTCCTCGAGGCTGCCGGGATAGACGACGTGCGTCGAGACGATCTGCCCATCCTCCATCTTCCAGTCGGGCCGCCCCGCCTTCGTCAGCACCTCGACGTCCGAGTGCGACAGGCCGAGGCCGTGGAAGAAGATCGACGTCCGCTCCCAGTCGGGAACTCCGAGGCGCCGGAAGACGTCGAGGCCGACCTCCTGGAGCGCGCGCAGCTCGACGCCCGGGACGATCGCCGCCTTGACGGCCTCCATCGCCTCGATGGCGGCGCGCTCGATAAGCGCAGCGGTGCCCGTGCGCTCGGATTCGACGGCCCAGGTCTTGCCGCTGTCCCAGCGATACAGGTTCACCATCCCGTGGCAGTCGAGCATGATGTTCATGCCCGGCACGATCTCGAAATCGTCGGTTCCCGGGTCCATCTCGAAGACGGCTTCGATGCCTTGCGGGTTGTTGACGATGACGCCGCCCGGATCGGTCACGAACCCGCCTCGCTTGATGACGTTGACGTGGTACAGGTGGTTGAGGTCCAGCCATGTCATGCCGGGCTGCCAGCTCGAGACGAGCTCGAGAATCGCGCCCTCGTTGATGCGCGCACCCAACCTGAGCATCTCGATCTCGGCGGCCGTCTTGACCTGGCGCACCCCCAGCAACATCGAGTAGGCGTCGACGACCTCCACTCCGTCGCCCACCAGTCCCTGCGCGAAGCGAGGCTCGTCGAATCCGATGCGGCCGTGGTCGAGACGGAGAGCGGCCATCGCCGCGCTGCAGGCCTCCTGGAAGTTCTCGGTGTACGTTCGGCGCGCGTTCTCGATCCAGTCGAGGTGACGCAGACGCCGCGGCACCGACCGCGCGAAGGCGGCGTCGTCAACCGGGAGGTGGTACGGCAGGCTCATGACCGGATATACCCGGAAGTCCTTGACCCAGCTCGGATGCGCTGCCATGTACGTGAGCTCGAAGTCAGGAATCGCGAGGATCGGGTGCTCCGGCTCGGCGGCCGAGAGGAAGAACGCGCCATACCCCCCGCTCTCGTGCTGCGCCTGGCTGGCCCGCGACGCGTAGCCACTCATGTAGTACACGTTCGGACGCACGCTCACGACGATGGCGTCGAGGCTGCGCTGCTCCATCATCCACAGCAGCCGCTCTATGTTGCAAAAGCGCTCCGGGATCGGCGGACGCGCACCGGGGTGCCCCCGTCCGGCAACTGGCACTGCAAGTCCGTCCTGGAAGACCCTTCCCGGTATCGTCGGCGTCTGCGTCTGACTCATCGTGCGCGGCTCCTTTTTGAGGACATGTTCTGCATGTTCTGGGAACGGCTCGGCGCCGTCCAATAGGTCCTCGGCCCGCGCTCGATCGGGTCTCCGGATGACGAGAAGGAACGGTGACCACGCCGTGCGATCGAGCGCTGACGCCTCAGCCCAGGCTGCTCCGGGCGGCGGAAGGCGACGGATCGGTCGGTTCCGCGGCTCGCGTCTCGCCTCGGGCCTTCTCGGCCGACTGGGTGTAGAGAAATACCCACGCCGCGGCCGCGCCGCCCGCCAGGTTCGCGAGCAGGTAGATCCAGATGTGGCTCCACGGCAGCAGCCCCATCACCATCGCCCCGACCGCCACCGCCGGATTGAACGCACCGCCCGACACCGACCCCACCGCGAACGCGC
>CAZJSY010000120.1:0-2225 GCA_964548555.1 uncultured Burkholderiales bacterium | reverse complement strand
ACCGCCACCGCCGGATTGAACGCACCGCCCGACACCGACCCCACCGCGAACGCGCCAGCCGCCACCGTGAAACCGATCGCCAAGCCGTAGAACGAGTTCCCGTCGGTGCCGCGCGACGTCGCAACGTTGAGCACGACATATGCCAGCGCGAACGTGAACAGGAACTCGACGATCAGCATCTTGCTGGCTTGGGCGACTTTCGCCGCGACGCTGTAGTCGTAGCCCAGGGCGATCACCACGAGCCCCGCGCCGATCGCCGCGAGCACCTGAACAATGAAGTACGCGATGTACTCCGGCGGCTGCATCTTCCCTCGCAGCAGGACCGCGGTGCTGACAGCGGGGTTGTAGTGCCCGCCCGACACGTGACCGCCGGCGAAGACCATGACCATCAGCACAGCGCCGATCGCCAGCGGTGCCAATGCGCCGGCTCTGCCGACCGCCATCCCGACGGTGAAGACCAGGAAGAACGTCCCGATGAACTCGACAACGAGCTTGCGGCTCAAAGGCATTGTGACTCCTCTCGTGGGCGTGCGAGCGAAGGAACGTGCACTCGCGCCCTTCCTCCGCACCTCGAACATGTCGCAACCAGCGTGCGCCGTCCAATAGATCCTCCCGGGACAGGTCATCAGCGAAGCCGATAATCGTCCGCGGCGTCATGTGCACCTCCGATTTCTTGCCGCGGCAGGTCCTATTGGCGTCGTCAGCTGCCCTTGCCATACGGTCCCTGCTGTGAACCCCCCCTTTCTGGGTCAGACCGCATTTGTCACCGGTGGCTCGCGCGGGACCGGGCTGGCGATCGCCAAACGCCTGGCCGGCGCCGGCGCGAGGGTTGCCATCATCGACAGCGACGCGGCCGCTCTCGGCGCGGGCCTCGCCGAGCTCAAGCGGATCGACTCCGGCGCTCGAGCCGTTGTGGCCGACGTCCGGTCGAGCGAGTCGGTCGACGCCGCGATCACAGCGATCGAAGAGGGCACTGGACCGCTCGACATCCTCGTCAACAATGCTGCCGTGTTCGCAACCAAGCCGATCATCGAACACACCGAGGAAGAGTTCGACCGCATCGTCGACACGAACCTCAGAGGAACGTTTCTCACCTGCCGCCGAGCCCTCCCCGGGATGATCGCGAGGCGCCGTGGGAACATCATCAACATCGCCTCGGTCTCAGCCTTCAACTACACCGTGCCGCACGCTCCGTACGCGGCCTCGAAAGCGGGCCTCGTCGCCCTGACGCGCGACCTCGCCTTTGAAGTCGCAAGTCTTGGGGTGCGCGTCAACGCCGTCGCGCCCGGGTTCATCAGGCGACCCCAGGACAACGTGACCGTCTCGGGAATCGACGAGACGCGCCCGCTGGGCTGGGGAGAGCCCGAAGATGTCGCCAATGCCGTCGCGTTCCTGGCCTCGCCTGAGGCCGCTTTCATCGTTGGCGCGACCCTTCCGGTGGCCGGCGGCACGAATCTCGCCGTGAGCCTGGGCTTCAAACGCGACCAGGTCACTACTCCCCACCGCGACATCGTCGCTGCGTGATGTACGTCTCGCACCTCGGCCTGACCGTGAGCGACCTGAGGGCGTCGGTGGCCTTCTACCGCGATGTCGTCGGCATGTCGCTGGACGACCATCGCGAGTCACTCGGCATGTCGATCGGCGATGCCGGCGGTCAACACTCGGTTTCCACCGATTTCGGCGATGCGATCGCCACCAAGAGCGATGCATTCGACGAGCTGACCAACAACTCCGGGGCAGCGCTGTTCGTGGCCTTCCTACGCGCAGGGGCCTTCTGCCTACAGCTCGTGCAGTACGTCGCGGGCGGCGGCGGAGTACTCGACCTCCATCACAACAACGTGGGCAGCCCCCACCTGAGCATTGCGGTCGAAGACGTCGATGCGAAGTATGCGGAGCTTTCCGCGCGTGGCGATGTGACGATCACGTCAGATCTCGTGCAGATCGTCCCGACCGGACGGAGCTTCTACATCGAGGATCCGGACGGCCTGCCCGTCGAATTCATCCAGTGGAGCGGAGCTGGGACGTAAGTCCCAAGCACGCCGACTACCACCGCGAGGTCACCACCTTGGTGCGTGTGTAGAAGTCGATTGCGTCGCGGCCGTTCGCGTGCAGGTCGCCATCGAAGGAGTCCTTCCAACCCGCGAAGGGGAACCAGGCCACCGGCGCAGCCACGCCGACATTGACGCCGACCATGCCGGCCTCGACGGACGTCCGGTACTCACGCG
>CAZJSY010000119.1:0-10374 GCA_964548555.1 uncultured Burkholderiales bacterium | reverse complement strand
TGCTCGTCGTGCGATTGGCCGCGGCCCGGTAGTGGGTGACCGCCGCGTCGACGTCTCCGGCCATCTCGTGCAGATGTGCCCGCACGGCATCGAGGCGGTAGTGGCCCGCGAGTGATCCCTCCAGCGCCTCGAGCATCTTCAACCCCATGGCGGGGCCGTGCACCATGGCGACCGCGATGGTGCGGTTCAGGCTCACCATCGGATTGGTACCCATGCGTTCGAGCAGCGTGTAGAGCGCGAGGATCTGCGGCCAATCGGTGTCGTCCACACTCGCGGCCTCGTCGTGGAGACCGGCAATCGCGGCCTGCAGTTGGTATTCGCCGATCGAACCTCGAGCCATCGTTTCGACGACGAGTCTGAGACCTTCGGTGATCAGCCTGCGGTCCCACAACGTCCGATCCTGTTCGGCGAGCGGGATGAGCTCACCGTTCGGCCCTGTGCGGGCGGCGCGCCGCGCATCGGTGAGCAGCATCAGGGCCAGCAAGCCACCGACCTCGCCGTGCTCGGGAAGCATCCCGTGCACCATGCGCGTCAGCCGGATCGCCTCGGCGGCGAGGTCGCGGCGCTGGAGATCCGCGCCGCTGCTGCTGGTGTACCCCTCGTTGAAGATCAGGTAGAGCACGTGCAGCACCGCGCGCAGACGATCGGGCCACTCGTCGGCGGTAGGCGTTCGGAACGGAACGCCGGAAGTCTTGATGCGTTGCTTGGCCCGGCTGATCCGTTGCGCCATCGTCGCTTCCGGGACGAGGAACGCGTGGGCGATCTCCGCCGTCGTCAACCCGCCGACCGCCCGCAAGGTGAGCGCGATCGCGGACGAGGGTGTCAATGCGGGATGGCAGCACATGAAGAGCAACGTCAGCGTGTCGTCGCTCTGCACGACGTCCGGCGCCGGCGGCTCGCGCGAGGCTGCGACGTCCTCGCGGCGACGACGTGCCAACTGACTGCGCACGTGATCGGTCATCCGGCGAACGGCCGTTGTGATCAGCCAGCCCCGGGGATTGTCCGGAACGCCCTCGCGAGGCCAGTGCAGCGCAGCGGCGAGCAAGGCTTCCTGCACGGCGTCCTCTGCCGTCGCGAAGTCGCCGAAGCGCCGGACGAGCGCACCGAGGACCTGCGGCGCCAGGTCGCGCAGCAGGTCCTCGGTGGGTGCAGTCGGGGTCACAGGTCGCTGCAGGGCAGGGCCATCACCTGCCGCACCTCGATCGGCTGCTGGATCGGCACACCGCCCATCCCCGGCGCCGCCGACGCGCGTGCCGCGATCTCGATGGCACGAGCCTCGGACTCGACGTCGACGATGCGGTAGCCGGCGAGGAACTCCTTCGATTCCAGGTAGGGACCGTCGGTCACCACCGGAGTCGTCACACCGTCGGAGGTCACCACTTTCGCGAGCTCGGGGGCCGCGAGCCCCTCGACCTCGACGAGCTCACCGCGCTCCGCCAACTGCTTGTTCAGGGCGCCCTGGAACTCGATATGGGCCTCGATGTCCTCGGGGGCCCAGTCGGGCATGGGCCGGTCACAGCCCGCGCCACCCTCGTACTTCTGCAGCAGCATGAACTTCGGCATCTCGACTCCTCGCCGTCGGGTGCGCCCATCGTGGCGCAGTCACGGTGAGGACGGAGCAGGTCCGGTGTTCTCGACATGCCGAGAGCAGTTTCTTGGCCGGCGCGAATCCGGATCGGGGGCTGCCCCTGCTCGACCCCCGATCCGGCTCGCGTTGTCTGGATCTCAGAACCGTCAGCAGACCTTGGCGCCACCGTGCGAGACGCAGAGCGTCACCGGCTGGCTGCCATGCCGCAGACCGGCGATGCCCGGCGAGCTGCCGCCCGAGCTGGTCGCGGCCGACACGATGAGCACGATGGCCACGGTCAGGGCCGCGGCGACTGCAATCGCCGCAAATGCCCAGCGGTACCAGAACGCCGTCGAATGTTGCGCCGAGACCGTCGCCATGCGTGCCTCCCCCGGTTGGTTCCCCCTCCGCGTACTCGACCACGGATCGCGGCGGACGTCTGTGTACGGGCGCGCTGCAGGCCTGTGACGTCGGGCTCAGTCCGGAGCGGCGACGGCGGTCGTCACTCCGCGGGCGGGATGTTCTGGTTCAGGAGGAACAGGTTGTCTGGATCCCACTTCTTCTTGAGCTCACGCAGGCGCGCGTACTTGCGAGCACCGAAGGCCGCCTCGACGCGGGCCTGTCCCTCGTCGGCCAGGAAGTTCAGGTACGCGCCACCTGTCGACCAGGGCTTCATCGCCGTCGACAGCTCCTTGGTGTACGCGATGTTGGTCGCGGTATCGGCCGGGTCCTCCCACATCGAGAGGTAGTGGATGTTGAAGAGGGCGGAACGTTGCCCGAAGGCCATGGCGTCGTCGTCGACGCGCTCGACGGCACCGCCGACGGGAATGACGATCATCTGTGAGAACGGTGACACGGGCTGCGTCGCCTTGGCGACGAGGACGTCGACGGCCTCGTCGGGCAGATCGTCGTAGAAGTCACCCGTCCAGTAATTCAAGCGGCCCTTCGGGTTCGCGGGGTCGAGCAAGGACTGCACCACGACGTAGGGCATCGGCTGGACCATGTCCATCACGGGCCCGAAGTCGCGCAACGGTTGAAACGCCTTCTCGCCGTCTTCGACCGAACCGGCATAGCAACACACGACGCCGACGATCGGTTGGCCCTGCACCTCCTTCGGGACGAAGTCCTCAGGAGGTGCGCAGATGAACGCGAGCGCGCTGCCCACCTCGTCGGGCGCCGTGCGCATGAAGTCGCGGTAGAAGCGCAACAGCTCGCGGGCCCTCTCGACGGGGTACACCAGCAAGCCGCCGAGGACGATGGGGCCGAGCTCGTGCAACCGGAGATGGAACGCGGTGACGATGCCGAAGTTGCCGCTCCCGCCCCGGAGGCCCCAGAACAGGTCGGGGTTCTCGCTCTCCGACGCCCTCACGATCCTGCCGTCGGCGGTGACGACCTCGGCTTCGAGCAGGTTGTCGCACACGAGGCCGAATTTGCGCTCCAGCCAACCGCTGCCGCTACCGAGCGTGAGTCCGGCGATCCCGGTCGTCGTGACGCGCCCGCCGGTGCAGGCCAAGCCGTGTTGCTGCGTCGCGGCGTCGAATTCACCCCACGTCAAGCCGGCCTCGGCGCGCACACGGCGGTTGCGGCCGTCGATCTCGATGCGCTTCATCCCGCGCAGGTCGACGACCACACCGCCGTCGCACATGGCGGCGCCGGTCACCCCATGACCGCCGCCGTGGACCGCGAGCGCGAGGCCGTGATCACGCGCGAGGTTCACCACGCCGACGACGTCCTCCGCGCACGCACAACGCGCGATCAGCGCCGGGCGGCGATCGATCATCGCGTTGAAGAGCCTGCGCGCTTCGTCGTAGGCGGCGTCGCCGGGATGGATGAGCGTGCCCTTGAATCCGGGCAGCTGGAAGACGGTGGTCGCCTCTGTCATCGGGGCCTCCCTGTCCAGGCCGCTCTCGCGGAGCTGTGGCTCCGGCTCGATGTGGCGTTCGCACTCGCAGCATCCCGTGGATCACCTGTCGCGACAAGCACTGCCGCGATCAATTCACCGCGGCAAGGAGCCCTTGCCGCCGGAATTCGGGAAAATCCCAGTCGGTGACATGATCCTTACGAGGACCGCGGCGCGTTGGGTTCGGTGGCCACCGCCAGGAGTCCGCCGAGGATCGCGAGGTTCTTGTTGAAGTGCGTGCGCTGCTGTGCGCGCCTTGCCGGATCTTCGATTGTCCAGAACCGATGACCGCCGAGCGTCGTGGGCACGAGCGACGCTGCGAGTACCAGCGCTGACAGGCGCGGCAACCGATTCATCGCGAGCAACGTGCCCGCGACGACGTGGATCGCCGCGTTGGCACGAACGACGGCGACGTCGTCGGCCGGCATGACGGGCACCGCCTGCCGGAGCTTCTCGATCGTCTCGCCTGCGACGTCGGCACGACCGTGGGGCTTCCGGATGACCTCGATCCCACTCTGGACGAACATCGAACCCAACAACAGGTGGGCGACCCGTCGAAGCAGTCTCATGACGGAAGTCTTCCCACGTCCACGGGTTCGCGTCACCCGGTGACGGTGTGGCCGGTTCGCGAGTTGCACACGCCGCACTCCTGCGATGCTTTCCGTATGGTCCAGACATCCGAACCCAGCCCCCAACCACAGGTCGCGGTTCGCCGCCGGGCGCGACCGCCCAGAGTCGCCGACGTCGCGCGTGCGCCGGAGAGTGCACGCTGGATGCAACGGTTCAATTCGACGCTCGCGGTGAAGATCACACAGGGTGTCGGCACGATGTGGTGTGCCTACGCGTTCGCCGCACTCGCGTTCGTCTCGTTGCCCTCCGCGATCCGATCCGGCAGCGCGGTCGTCCTCGTGTCCTGGATCAGTCAGACGTTCCTGCAGCTCGTCTTGCTGAGCATCATCATCGTCGGCCAGAACGTGCTCGCCGCGGCAGCCGACCGGCGCGCCGAAGCGACGTACGAGGACGCCGATTCCATCTTGCACAAGGCGCTCAGCATCCAGCAGCACCTCGACGCGCAGGACGCGGAGATCGCGAAACTCCTCGAGCAAGTACGAGCGCTGCGGGCGGGCTGATCCACGGAATCCCCTGTGGGCTGTAGCCGGTATCCTTGACCGGTTTCGCGTTCTGAAGGAGGTGACGGCTTTGCAGGGCGAACCCCCGAGTAGTCACAGTCGGCCCGGCCGTCACCCGGTGCACCGCGCTCACTGAGCGCGGCTGCGTACCTCCGCCGGCGGATCGGGCAAACACCCGAAAGAGCTCTTGTCCGTCTGCCCGAGGAGGCTGCAGTGGTACGCCGACCGCCTTCCCCCGCCGGCGCGCTCCGGCGCCGGCGGCACGCCCGATCCGAACAGCTTCTGGCTCGACGAGCCGTCCGCGAGTCACTCGTCTCCGTCGCCGGACTCGTCGGCCGGCCGGTCCGCCATCAGGGCGGAGCCGAGATCGGCCGTCTCGTCGACGTCGTGGCTCGCTGGGACGGCGTCACGCGCTATCCGCCCGTGACCGGGCTCGTGGTGCGGGTCGCGCGGCGACTCGCGTTCGTGCCCGCGAGCCAGATCGAGGAGCTCACCAACGAGGGCGTCATGTTGCGGTCGGCCCGGGTCGACCTGCAGGACTTCGAGCGGCGTCCCGGTGAGGTCGCGTTGGCCAAGGACGTGCTCGACCACCAGCTCGTCGACGTCGACGGCGTGCAGGTGATCCGGGCCGCGGACCTGTACCTCGCGCCGGTGCTCGGCCGGATCCTGCTCGTCGGCGTCGATGTCAGCACCGCGTCGCTGCTTCGCCGCCTCGGCCCGGCGCGCTGGCGGGCACGGCCCACGCCGGAGCGAGTGATCGACTGGGCGTCGATCCAGCCGTTCAGTGACCCCGAGGCACCGGTGCGCCTGCGGGTACCGCACTCGGGATTGCGGGCGCTGAGCCCCAGCGAGCTCGCGGACCTGCTGGAGGACCTCGGACGTGACGAGCGCCAGGAGCTCCTGGAGTCTCTCGAGCCCGAGACCGCGGCCGACGCGCTCGAGGAGATGGAACCAGGGGAGCTCGAGGCGCTGCTGCGCGAGGCTCCGCCCGAGCAGGCCGCCGCGCTCGTCGCTGCGATGGAGCCCGACGAAGCAGCCGACGCCCTACGCGGCCTCGCCGCCGACGAACGCAGCGAGCTCTTGGAGCACATGCCCGCGGAGACCGCGCAGCCGCTCGTCACGCTGCTCGAGTATCCGGTCGGTACTGCCGGCGGCATCATGACCACCGAGGTGATCACGGTGCCCGCGAGCGAGACGATCGCTTCGGTCAAGCGGCGGCTCGCGGAGGCGCAGGAGCACAAGACCGACATCGACGCGGTGGCCGTCGTCGACGGTGAAGGTCGCCTCCTCGACGACGTCGCGCTCTTCGATCTTTTGCTGTGTCCGGACGACCGCCACATCGGTCAGCTCGTCGACGAGCACGAGAGCTCGGTCGTCTACCCGGACACGCCGCTCGACGAGGTGGCCAAGCGCCTCATCGAATCGCGCTGGTCCTCGATTCTCGTCGTGGAGGACGACCGCCCCGTCGGCCGGATCCTCGCCGACGACGTGATCGACGCGCTCGTGCCCGAACGCGGCCGGTTCCACTTCCCGCGGTTGCTTCAGTGATCAAGCGCAACGTCCCAGCAGAGTCCGGGACCACCGCGCGGCGCGTGTTCCCGCGCCGGATCCGGTTCTTCGCGTATCTCGCGATCGCCGGGCCGGGGCTGATCGCCGCGAACGCGGGCAATGACGCGGGCGGCATAGCGACCTACGCGTCAGCCGGGTCGCAATACAAATACCGCACTCTCTTCTTCATGGTGCTCGTGACGGTCGGCCTCATCGTGGTGCAGGAGATGAGCGCGCGACTGGGAGCGTTCACGGGCAAGGGCCTCGCGGCGCTGATCCGCGAGCAGTTCTCGGTCCGCCTGGCGGCACTCGCGCTCGCGTGCCTGCTGTTGGCCAACGTCGGACTCGTCGTCTCGGAGTTCGCGGGCATCGGCGCCGCGCTCGAGCTCGTCGGCGTGTCGCGCTACCTCTCCGTGCCGATCGCGGCGGCCGGACTGTGGGCTCTCGTGATGTTCGGCTCGTACCGGTACGCGGAACGCGTGTTCCTCGTATTGTCGCTCGTGTTCTTCGCGTACCCGATCGCGGCGATACTCGGTCATCCCAATTGGCGCGAGGTGGCGATCGACACCGTCGTTCCGCACTTCATCGCAAGCAAGGACTTCATCTTCCTCGGCGTGGCGCTGATCGGCACGACGATCTCGCCGTACATGCAGCTCTACACCGCGGCGGGCGTCGTCGACCGTGGCATCGGACCGGAGGAATACCGGCTCGAGCGCATCGACGCCGTCGGCGGCGCGATCTTCGGTGACCTCATCGCGATGTTCATCATCATCGCCACCGCGGCGGCCATCGGTGGGCATGGCCCGTTGACCACCGCGAAGGAAGCCGCGGAAGCGCTGAAGCCGGTCGCAGGGTCGGCCGCGGAGCTGCTCTTCGCAGTCGGTCTGCTCGGCGCGTCTGCGCTAGCGGCGGCGGTCGTACCGCTGTCGACCTCGTATGCCCTCTCCGAGGCCGTCGGCGTGGAACGGTCCGTGTCGCGGAGTTTTCGCGAGGCACGGTTGTTCCTCGGGCTCTTCACGTTTCAGGTCGTGGTCGGTGCCGCGGTCGCGCTCACGCCGGTCAACCTGATCCGTCTGCTCATCGGGACGCAGGTGCTGCAGGGCCTCATCACGCCCGTCATCCTTGTCTTCATCCTCACGCTGGCGAACCGCCGGAGTGTGCTGGGCCCCGCGGCGAACGGGCCCACGTTCCGCGTCGTCGCGGGCGTGTCGGTGATCGCAGTTGCCGCGCTGTCGACGCTGCTGCTGGTGCAGACCGTGCTCAGCTGGTTCGGCCTCGCCTGACCAGTTGGCGTCACGTGGGTGCGACCGGGTCGGCGAGACTCTCTTCGGCGCGTTCGAGCGCGGGGCTGCGCACCATCCCGAAGAGCGCCAGCACGACGACGATCGAACCGATGATCTCGATCGGACCGAGTGACTCGTGGAACAAGGCCCACGCAGCCAGCGCCACGAGCGGAGGCTCGGCGAGCAGGAGTGGAGCCGACACGGACGCCGGCACGTACCGATGGGCCCACACCATCAATACGTGCGCAGTCGTGCCCGACACCATGGTGCACGCCGCGAATCCCACCGCGGCCGGCGTGAGGTCGAGCCCACCGGCCTCCGCGAACGCGATCGGTGTGAGCAGGACGGCCGCCCCCGCCAGCACGCCGAGCATCACCGCGAACGGGTCGACCGGATACCGGGCGCGCAGCACCCGCCCGTAGAGGAACCACCCGGCGTTGACGACGAGGCTCACGACCGCGACGACGTCTCCGGCGAGGCTCCATGTTCCACTACCGGACGCCGCGGCGGCCACGAGGATCGTGCCAACGATGGCGACGGCCGCCATCGCGTACTGGCTGCGCGCCACGCTCTCGTGCAACGCGAGAACGGCGAATCCGATCACGAGGACCGGTTGCAGCGAAGTGATGAGCGTGACGTCGAGCAAACGGGTCATGTCGATAGCCGCGAACGCGGTAGCGGCACCGCCGGCGAAGAATGCGCCTCCGCCGGCGAGCAGCAGCGCGCCGCGGAGAGGCGCGACCCCTTCCGGCCAGAGGTGCACGTGCGGATCGGTGTGTCTGCGCCACGCGACGATCGCGGCGAGGGGTGGCAGCGCGAACCACAGTCTCCATGTGGTGAAGACCAACGCATCGGAGTGCGCCGCGCGCACGAACAACGACGACAGCGACCATCCGAAAACTGCGAGCGCCACCGCGCCGATCGCCCGACCGGTGCCGGCCTCGCCCCGCCCATCGTCCACGGCTGCGGGATCGCGGGTGGTCGTGGTCACACGGATGACGCTATCCCGTGGCCCTCCGGTTCAATCCAGCGAAATCTCTTTCGCGCTCGTAAGGTCAACCGCTGAGCGCCTTGCAGGAAGGCACGTCCTTCGCGGCCTTGTCGATGGCCCCGTCGGAGTCGAGCTTGCCCGCGTCGGTGAACGCCTTGCCCACCGCGTCGAAACCACTCGTGATCGACGAGCTCAGCTGCTTGGCCGTGTCCACGAACCCCTTCGGGTCGTCGGTCGACGTGGCTTGCGCCTTCGCGAGCGCGTCGGCGAAGACCGTGCGGCCGTCACGGAACGCGCCGAGTACCGCGTCCTGGATCTTCTGACCGTTGGCGACATCGGGGGCACCATTTGCCTCGAGCTGACCGAGCAGGGTGTCGGTCGCGCTCACCGAATCGTTCAGCACCTTGACCAGTGCCTGCTTCACGGTGGCGACATCGCCGCCGGAGTTGTTGATCTGCGCGTCAACCGAGCTCGACGCGTTCTTGACGCTCGTCCCCCAGGTTTGCGCGTCGGTGCAGAACGTCGAGACCCACTCCTTCGCCGATTTGGTGCCGCCGCCGCTTGCCTTGCCGCTGCTTCCGCCGCCGCACCCGGCGAGGAACGCGGCCGGGATGGCGACCGCGAGGGCCGCCCGGAACGTCGATCGCATCAATGTCTCCGTTCTCGCAGTGGGTGATGGCGCCGCAACGCGCGCCGGCTTCCCTCAGGGCGAACGGCGCGCCGCGCTCGGTGACAGTAATGCTTTCGACAGGGTCCTCTGGACCATTCCCCCGCGTTGCCTGTCGCGGGCCGCCATACGACGACCCGGCTGGTCAGGGCACGATCGTGCCGAACGAGGAGCGTGACGACGACGTGGCGTCGGAGCCACCCGTGGTCGACTGCTCGCGGACCGATTCGGCCGCCGAGCTCGTCGCGTCGGCAACGTTGCTCATCGCCTCCTTGGAGGCACCGGCCACCGACGAGGCCGCCTCGCGGGACGCCTCCTGGACCGACCTGCTCGCGTCCCTCAGCGCGGGCTCGATGCGCTCCTTGGCCTGCGTCATCTGATCGCGGGCGGTGTCGAGCTTCGGACTCAGCATCTCGTACAGCTGGTACGCGCCGAACCCGGCGAGCGCCAGGATGACCGTCTTGCGCAAGAAACGCATTCGCTTACCTCCGTCGACGACGAGCATCAGAGACGGCGTTGTACCCACCACGGCACGCGTCGATGCGGGACCGCACCGGCCTCGGCGCACCTGCCCGCCCCCCGGAGGGTGTGCGATCCCGGGATCAGTCGTCTCGCGCCCGGGTGAAGACCTTGCCCTGCGTGTGCACCAGCTCGACCAGGTTGCCGAGGGCGATGTTTCCGTCGACCAGGTGCAGTCCCCAGGAAGCCGTGGGGCTGGGGTGGATCACCTGGGCACCGGCCCTCGGTGTGATCACGAGCGCATGCGCCGGTCCGGTCGAGCACGTCGCTGTGTAACTCCCCGGAGACTCGATCCAGGGCGTGGGCGCCGTCGGCAGGGTGAGCCCGAGCAGGCTGATGGCGGCGGCGAGGGTCGATCCCGCAGCGAACGGCGCGGTCGGAAAGATCGGGTCCAGCACGCCGGTTCCGCCGCGCAGCGCGGCCGGGTTGGTGCACAGCACCTCGAGGCCCGGGGTGTTCGTGCGCCCGAACAGCGCGTCGGCCGGCGGTGTCTCGCCGAAGGTCGAGAAGGCCACGACGCAGCCGATCTGCTTCGGTGAACGGCAGGCGGGGATGTGTTGGAAATCGCCACCCCGGTCGCTGCCCTGCTTCACGGTGACGTTTCCTCCGAGCAGCAGTGCGGACACCAGGTGGCGGCGCACATCGGGCTTCGGATCGATCTCGGCCGTGATCAGGCGCCGGAGGACGAAGGAGCCCTGCGAGTGCCCGATGAGCACGACACCACGACCGTCGTTGAAGTGTCGGAGGTAATCGAGCCACGCGTCGCGAA
>CAZJSY010000118.1:0-10423 GCA_964548555.1 uncultured Burkholderiales bacterium | reverse complement strand
GTCCGATCGTCGCGGTGGCCGCGGCGGTCACACGACGGCGCCTGGCCGACGGGTCGCGCCAAGAGAGAAGGAGCCGCCGTGGCAACGAAACGACCGACCTTCGCGAAGCGCCAGCGTGAGCAGGCCGCAAAGGCCAAGGCGGCCGCCAAGCGCGATCGGCGCCTGGCCCGGGCCTCGGAGGCCGACGAGCAGGAGGGCGGCGCGGGCGCGACGCCCCAGGTGGAGATGAGCGAGGTGCTCGCGCGGGTGGACGCGCTCCAGAAGGAACTCGAGCGGGGCGCGATCGACTTCGACGAGTTCGACGAGAAGAAGGCCGCGCTCCTGCGGCTGCTGCCGATCGACTGACCGGGCGATTCACCGACCGGGCGGCCCTTCCATGCGCCGGCTCGCTACGGTCCCCCTCGAGTCATCGGCTCCCTCGAGCTGCGCCCTCCCGGGCATCCGCCCAGGGCTCAGCTTCGTCCGCACCTGATCGGAGCCGGGAGGGTCCATGCCGGTACACGTCGAACGCGACGGGGCCGTCACGATGGTCACGGTCGACCGGCCCGAGGTACGCAACGCAGTCGACCGCGAGACCGCCGCCGAGCTGGTGCGCGCGTTCCGGGCCTTCGACGCCGACGACGCGCAGTCGGTCGCCGTGCTGACCGGGGCCGGCGGGACGTTCTGCGCCGGCGCCGACCTCAAGGCCTTCGGCACCTCACGGGCAAACGCAGTCACCGACGACGGCGAGGGCCCCATGGGTCCCACCCGCATGCGCCTGACGAAGCCGGTGATCGCGGCGGTGGAGGGCCACGCAGTCGCCGGCGGCCTCGAGCTCGCGATCTGGTGCGACCTGCGTGTCGCATCACGCGCCGCGGTGTTCGGGGTGTACTGCCGGCGCTGGGGCGTCCCGCTGATCGACGGAGGGACGGTACGGCTCCCGCGCCTCATCGGCCACAGTCACGCACTCGACCTCATCCTGACCGGACGCGGTGTCTCCGGGGAGGAGGCGGCGCGCATGGGCCTCGTGAACAGGCTCACCGAGCCCGGCCGGGCGCTCGCAGTCGCGACCGAGCTCGCGCACCTCCTTGCCGGGCTGCCGCAAACGTGCATGCGCGAGGACCGCTCCTCGAGCTACGAGCAGTGGGATCTCCCGATCGACGACGCGATCCGCAACGAGCTGCAGCACGGCCGCCGATCCCTTGCATCACCGGAGCTCGAGGCGAACGTCGGCCGGTTCGTCGAAGGTGCCGGCCGGCACGGCTCCGACACGTAGCGACTCGGCACGAGTCACCGGTATCCCACGCGACGGTTCCGAGCGCACGCCTACGGTGTGCGAATGACCCGTGACGCGCTCGCGGCCCGGCTGCAGGATGTCGTGCGGCTCACCAACGACGGTGACCTCGCCGCCCTCGCGCTGGATTTCCCGACGCGTTCGACGACCGACGGATACGCGGAGTGGTCCACTTCGAGAGCTTCGAGCGTGCCGAACTGCGCGTCAGACGGTGTCTCGAACCGCTTCACACGGACACAGCGTGGAGCACGTGCCGTCGTTTTCCATCGTTCCCGACGCGACCCGCGAAGCACTTGTCGGCATCCCCGCCGCAATCGTGTGGGAGCTCGAGCACACGCGATGACGACAGTTCCATGCCGACGCCGGAGAATCAGGTGATCGATCCGCTCCGCACGACGCTCGACAGCTACGAGGCCCGCGACACGCGCGAGGTCGACGATCTTCGGCGCGTGCGCGCGCTTCTCGAGCGTCCTGATCCGTGGTCGAGGATGGAGCCTCTGCACATCACCGCGTCCGCGCTCGTGCTCCACCCGACCAGTGGCCGGGTACTGCTGCGATGGCACGAACGCATGCAGCGGTGGATGCAAGTGGGCGGCCACGGCGAGCCCGGCGAGCGGGACCCGTGGGAAGTTGCACAGCGAGAGGCATGCGAGGAGACCGGCCTCCGCGATCTGCGTGCCCTCTCTCCCGGCCACGAACGCATTCCGGCTCAGGTCGTCATCGTCCCGGTCGGCGCACACGGTGACGAGCCGGCGCACGAGCACGCCGATGTGCGCTATCTGCTGTCGACGGCCGCTCCGGACGCCGTCCGGAGCGAGACGGACGCCGCCCGGCTGCGGTGGTTACCCGTCACCGACGCCATCGAAGAGGTCGAGGAGGACAACCTGCGGACGTTCTTGGTGCGAGCCCTGGCGTCGCTCCACGCCACCGCTCGGCGGTCGGAATGACGCGCGACGCGACTTCAGATGATGTCGGTGAGCTCGCCCGCCTGCTTGGCCAGCTCGGCTACCCGAGGCCGACCGAGACCGTGAGCGCCGCCCTGCAGCAGGCGACGGGCAACCGCGGCGGTGTGCTCGTCACCGACGCTCCGTCCGGCGGTCTCCGGGCCTTCGTGTCCTATCAGGTCGTCTACTTCTTCGAAGACGGCGCGCCCCGCTGTCGCATCACCGCGCTCGCGGTCGACGAAACCGCCCGCCGCACCGGTCTCGGCCGCGAGTTGCTCGCCGAGGTCGAGCGTCGGGCGCGCGCGTCGGGATGCACCGAGATCGAGGTGTCGAGCTCGCTGCGAGCCGGGCGGGAAGCAGCTCACGGGTTCTATCCGGCCGTGGGCTTCAGCCCGGCCGCCGGCACCAGCGTGTTCTACAGCCGGCGGCTCGGCTTCTGAGGGTGCGTCATGGCATCCCTACGATGGGCGCCATGCGACTCGGTGACATCGCGAATGCCGGCGCGGCCGGCTACGGCAAGCCTCTCGACGGCGTCCGTGTGCTGGCGGCGGAGCAGATGCAGGCGCTTCCCTACGCCACGCAGATGCTCGCCCGCCTCGGCGCGGAGGTCGTCAAGGTCGAGCACCCGACGCACGGCGAATCCGGGCGCGGCTCCACGCCCGCGATGATCGACCCGTCCGGGCGGAAGGTGGGCGCGACCTACCTGCGCAACAACCTGAACAAGCGCAGCGTCGGCATCGACCTCAAGGCACCGGAAGGCCGCGATCTGTTCCTCGCGCTCGTCCCCCGGTTCGACGTGATCGCGGAGAACTTCAAGCCCGGGACGATGCAGCGGATGGGTCTCGGCTACGAGGACGTCAGCGAGATCAACCCGCGCGCGATCTACGTGTCGATCTCGGGTTTCGGCAACACCGTCGAGACGCCGTACCGCGACTGGCCCGCGTACGCATCCATCGTCGAGGCGATGTCGGGCATCTACGAATACAAGTCGGGGCCCGACAATCCTCCGGTGACCATCCCCGCAGGCGCGCTCGGCGACCTCAGCTCTGCGCTGTTCGGTGTCATCGGCGTGCTCGCCGCGCTCCGCCATCGCGACGTCACGGGCGAGGGTCAGCTCGTCGACGTCGCCATGCTCGACGCGATGGTCGCCATGACCGACATCGTGACGAACTTCTGGTCGATGGGCGTGCAGTCCGGAGGAACCAACGAGCTCATCTGCGAGGGCTTCAAGGCGTCCGACGGCTACGTCGTGATGCAGATCGTGCGCGAGCACCAGTTCGAGCGGCTGGCCCAGCTCGTCGGGCATCCTGAATGGACGAGCGACGCTCGCTTCGCGACCCGGGCCGGCTGGTCGCGCCATCTCGACGACGTGATCCGCCCCGCGGTCGAGCACTGGCTGTCGACGCGCACGAAGGTGGCAGCGTCGGAGGAGCTCACGTCGGCCGGGATCGTCGCCGGCCCGAGCAACAGCGCCGCCGACGTCGTGGCCGACCCGCACGTCGCGGCCCGCAACATGCTCGTCGAGATGCCGCGTACCGACGGCGTCGACGACCCGATCCTCGTGCCGGGCAACCCGGTGAAGCTCTCGAAGATGGCCGAAGGACCCGAGCACCGTGTGCCGTGGGTGGGCGAGCACACCGACGAGGTGCTGCGGGCCGAGCTCGGCCTCGACGACGACGCCCTCCTGAAGCTGCGGGAGCGGGGCGTCATCACCTGATCGGTCTCAGGATTTTGGCGTCGTCTTGGTACCGCCACGGTGCCAGAGCGACGCCGGAGCGCCTCGGCGTAATCTGTTGCCCCGTCAGATTTCGCCGGTCGCCGACCTCGGGAGCCCGCCATGGATTTCGACTTCACCCCGGAGCAGCGGGAGTTCGCCGGCGAGGTGGAGCGTTTCCTCGACGACCACGACGACCCGGACGTGTTCGACCTGACCCGGGAGAACATGGCCCAGATCGTCGACACGCCGAAGCGGCGGGCGTTCATGCGCGAGGTCGGCGAGCGGGGCTGGCTCGGCATGACATGGCCGAAGCAGTACGGGGGCTCCGAGGGCGAGGGCGTCTACGAGTATCTGTTGAACGAGGCGCTCGCGGCGCGGGGCGGTCCACAGATCGGCAAGGGCGTGGGCATCATCGGCAAGACGCTGATCGCGCACGGCAACGACTTCCTCAAGGAGAAGTTCCTGCCGATGATCCTGCGCAACGACGTCGAGTTCGCGGTCGGCTACAGCGAACCCAACGCGGGATCCGACGCCGCGTCGATGCGCCTGAAGGCCGAGCGCACCCAGCGCGACGGCAAGAAGGGTTGGCTGCTCAACGGCCAGAAGACCTGGACGACCTCCGCGCACTTCGCCGAGTGGTACTGGCTCGGCACGCGCACCGACCCCAACGACAAGCACCGGGGCATCACGCTGATGCTCGTGCCGCTCGACCAGCCGGGCGTCACCATTCGGCCGATCTGGACGATGGGCGACGAGCGCACCAACGAGGTCTTCATCGAGGACGTGTTCGTGCCCGACGAGTACGTCGTCGGCGAGGTCGGACGCGGGTTCCAGTACATCTCGCAGGCACTCGACCTCGAGCGGTTCACGATGTTCACGTTCTCGCCGATCCAGCAGCGTCTCGACCTGTTGTGCGACTACGTGCGTACGGAGGAGCGCGACGGGCAACCGCTACGCGACGACCCGGTGATCCGCAGCCGTATCGCGCGGCTCGTCACCGAAGCCGAGGTCGGACGGGTGCTCGGGCTGAGGGTGGTCGCCGCGTCGATGAAGGCGGAGAAGGTGCCCGGCACTCCCCCACCGACGGTGGAGTCGTCGCAATACAAGCTGTTCGCAACCGAGTACTCGCGCCGGCTCGCCGACGCGTCGATGGACATCGGAGGCCCCGGAAGCCAGTTGCGCGTCAAGACCGAGGACGCGCCGATGAAGGGCCGGGCCGAGTCGACGTACCGCTACACCGTGATCGACACGATCGGCGGCGGCGCATCCGAGATCCAGAAGAACATCATCGCCCGCCGCGGCCTCGGCCTCCCCAAGAACTTCTGAACGTGACGGCCGGCTCGCCGCTCCACGGCTACACGGTGCTCGACCTGGCCAGCGTGGGCCCGGCCGCGCGCACCTCGCGCTGGCTCGCCGACTACGGCGCGACGGTGGTGAAGGTCGGGCCCACGCCGAAGCACGGCGGCGTGCAGATCACGCCGCCCTTCTACGCGTACGCCGGGCACCGCGGGATGCAACGGCTGCTGCTCGACTTGAAGGCGGCAGCCGGTCGTGACGCGTTCCTGCGCCTCACTGCACGTGCCGACGTGGTCATCGAGAGCTTCCGTCCGGGCGTGGTGGACCGGCTGGGCATCGGCTACGAGGCGGTGAAGGCGCACAACCCCGGCATCGTCTACTGCTCCACGACGGGGTTCGGTCAGGAAGGCCCCTATTCACGGTGGGCCGGCCACGACCTCGACTATCTCGCGATCGGTGGATATCTCGACTGCTCGGGTCGCGATGCGAGCGGCGGACCGGCCCTTCCCGGCGCCACGATCGCCGACAGCGCGGGCGGAGGCATGCACGCCGTCATGGCGATTCTCGCTGCGCTGCTCCAACGCGCGACCACCGGGGAAGGCGCGTTCCTCGACGTCGCGGTCGTCGACGGTGTGATGTCCATCATGTCGCTGCTCGTCGACGAATACCTCGCAACCGGCGAGGTGCCCGGACCCCGGCACGGCCTGTTGACGGGCCGGTACGCGTGTTACGACGTCTACCGGTGTCGCGACGGCAAGTGGCTCGCGGTCGGCGCGATCGAGCCGCACTTCTTCGCCAACCTGTGCCGCGCGATCGGTTGCGATCGATGGATCGAACACCAGCACGACGACGCGGTGCAGGACGACATCCGCGCCGCGTTCTCCGCCGCGTTCTCGACGCGCGACCGCGACGAATGGGTCGCGGATCTGGGCCCGGCGGACACCTGCGTCGCGCCGGTGTACTCCGTTCCGGAGCTCGTCGACGATCCGCACCTACGCGCCCGCCGTGCCTTCGTCGACGCGCACGACGAGCACCACGGGCCGTTCCGTCAGGTCGGGTGGACGCTCGCGGGCATGGATCGGGAGCAGCCCGCACCGCACACACGCGACGCGACGGCCACCGACACCGAGGAGCTGCTCGCCGCGGTCGGATACACGACCGAGGAGATCACGGTGATGCGCGACGAAGGAGTGGTTGCGTGACCCTGCCCGAAGACGTCGCGGCGTTGATCGACGTCGTGCAGTACGAGACCGTCGGTGAGTTCCCGGTGGAGCGGGGCTACATCTGGACGAGCTGCTCGTCGGTCGAGAACGGCAACCCGCTGTTCTGGGACGACGCCATAGCGGCCGAGATCACGGACGGCCCCATCGCCCCACCCACGATGCTCTCGGTGTGGTTCCGTCCGCACCATTGGGCGCCGGGTCGCAAGGAGGAAGCGCTGCCATTGCAGGTGCACTTCGACCTGAAGGCGCGCTTCGAGCTCCCCGAAGCGATCATGAGCGACAACACGATCGCGTTCTACGAGCCGGTACGACCCGGCGACGTGCTGCGAACGCACCAGATCCTGCGTTCCGTGAGCGAGCCCAAGACGACCAAGCTCGGCAGCGGGCGGTTCTGGGTGATCGACGTCGAGTACCACAACCAACGTGGCGAGCTCGTCGGCGTCGAGTCGTATACCGGCTTCGGCTATCGGAGGACCGAGCGATGATCTCCGCTCCCACGCTCACGGTCGCCGACGTGCATCCGGGCGACGAGCTTCCGCCGCTCTCGTACGACGTCACCGCGACGACGGTCGTACTCGGTGCGCTGGCAAGTCGCGACTGGCGTCCGATGCACCACGACCACGATTTCGCCGTGAACCGCAATGGGACCCGCGACATCTTCCTCAACACACCGAACCAGGCCGCGTGGTTCGAGCGTTATGTCACCGACTGGACCGGCCCGACAGGCCGGCTCGGCCGCATGAAGTTCCGTATGAAGGGGTCGGTGTTCCCGGGCGACACGATGGTTCTGTCCGGAGTGGTGGAAAGCCTCGACACCGACGAAACGGGCTGCGGTTGGGTGACGCTGCTCGTCACGTTGAGCGTCGACGGCGAGACGAAGACCGACTGCACGGTGCGCGTCGCCGTTCCGACTGCCGTCGGCGACAACCCCTGGATCCGCCGCGCCGACCAATGGAAGCCCTGAGAGCGAGAAGACATGGATCTTGATTTCACCGACGAGCAACAGATGCTGCGGGAGATGGTGCGGGGTGTGTGCGCGTCGTACGCGTCGCTCGAGACCGTGCGCGCGATGGAGGACGACCCCACCGGCTATCCCACGGAGCTGTGGAAGCAGCTCGCGGAGCTCGATCTCATCGGGATGATGATCCCGGGCGAGTACGGCGGTTCGGAGATGAGCGTGGTCGATGCCGCGATCGTCTACGAGGAGCTCGGTCGCGCGCTGGCGCCGTCGCCCCACTTCGTGAGTGCGGTAATGGCGGCCGGAGCGATCCAACGGGGCGGCACCGAGGAGCAGAAGCACGCATGGCTGCCCCGTATCGCGAGCGGCGAAACCATCGTGACGACCGCGTGGCTCGAGCCGCACCACGGCTTCGGCGCGGCCGGCGTGCAGCTCACGGCACGGCCCGACGCCGACCACGTCGTGCTCGACGGTCTGAAGTGGCACGTACCCTTCGCGAGCTCCGCCGCGCTGTTCCTCGTCCCGGTCCGCACGGACGCGGGCGTGGAGCTCTTCCTGGTCGACGCGGCGAGCGAAGGCCTCACGTCGACGCAGCAGCTCACGATCGCGTCCGACACTCAGTACGAGGTGACGTTCGACGCCGTGCGCGTTCCCGCCTCGAATCGCATCGGCCCGGCGGGCGGCGGATGGGAGACGTGGCACGGCACGATGCTCGACGGCATCACGCTGCTGGCGGCACAGGCCATGGGCGGCGCGCGGTACGCGCTCGACATCACCGTGCAGTACGCGAAGGACCGTCATCAGTTCGACAAGCCGCTCGGGGCGTTCCAGGCGCTGGCGCACTACCTCGCCGACGCGTCGACCGCGGTCGACGGCGGCACGGTGCTCGTGTACGAGGCCGCCTGGGCCCGCACCGAGGGCCGCCGCATCGACCGTCTCGCTCCCATGGCGAAGTTGTTCGCGTGCCAGACGTTCCGCGACGTCACCGCGATGGCGCAGCAGATCTTCGGCGGTGTCGGGTTCACGTTGGAATACGACGTCCAGCTCTACTTCCGGCGGGCAAAGCAACTGCAGATCTCGTGGTGGAACGACCGCTATCTGGAGGACCTGATCGCCGCCGACACGCTCGACCACGACGTCGAGGGTGCCCGGCTGCCGGCACCGTTCCGCGGACCCGTGCAGCCGTGACCCCTCACCCCGTCAATTGGGACAGAACCTCGCTCTATGAGCGAATAAGCGTCCCAACTGGGCGGCGCGAGAACGAACCCCGATGCTGAGGGAGCAGGAAGCAACGATGCCGTTCGTCGTGATCGACAAGCCCCGCCCGCATGTGAGTCTCGTGACGCTCAACCGTCCGGAGCGCATGAACGCCATGGCCTTCGACGTGATGATCCCGCTGCGCGAAGCGCTCGAGGCGGTGAGCGCCGACAACGACACGCGAGTCGTCGTGTTGACGGGCGCCGGCCACGGATTCTGCTCCGGCGCGGATCTCGAGGACTCCGGTCACGTGCCCGGCATCGCGGGACTCACCCGCACCACCATCGCCCACCGCTCGATGGACCTGCTCCACGACGTGATCCTCACGGTCCGCAAGATGCACCAGCCGGTGATCGCGGCGATCAACGGCGCGGCGATCGGAGGCGGGTTCTGTCTCGCAGTCGCGACCGACATCCGCATCGCGTCGGACCGGGCGTACTTTCGCGCCGCGGGAATCAACAACGGCCTGACGTCGAGCGAGCTCGGCATCAGCTATCTGCTCCCGCGCGCGATCGGATCGTCACGCGCGTTCGAGATCATGCTGACCGGCCGCGACGTCGACGCGGCGGAAGCCGACCGCATCGGGTTGGTCTCGGCCGTCGTGCCCGGCGACGAGCTGCTCGATCGGTGCTATTCGGTCGCCGAGCGGATCATCTCGTTCAGCCGCATCGGCGTCGAGAGCACCAAGCGGCTGCTGTGGTCGAGCCTCGACGCGGGCGGCATGCACGCCCACATGGACCACGAAGCCCATGCGCAGCTGTACGTGCGCCTGACGACGGAGAACTTCGAAGAAGCGATCAGAGCGCGCAAGGAGGACCGCGCTCCGGTCTACCGCGACTGAGCGACTCAGCAACCGGCAACCGCTGTCCCGCCCGGAGGACGACATGGCCATGACCGCCCGGATGGAGATCGACCTGCTCGACGGCCGCTTCTACGCGGGCGATTCGCACCCGGCGTATGCGTGGATGCGCGCCAACGAGCCCGTCTACTTCGACGAGCGCAACCAGGTGTGGGGCGCGGCGAGCTACGACGCGGTGCTGGCCGCGTCGAAGGATCCCGCCACGTTCTCGAACGCGGGTGGCATCCGTCCCGACAACGGGCCGATCCCGATGATGATCGACATGGACGACCCGGCCCACTGGCAGCGGCGCAAGCTCGTCAACCGTGGCTTCACGCCACGACGGGTCCGCGATCAGGAGAGCAAGCTCCGCACGCTGTGCGACGAGCTGATCGATCGCGTGTGCGAGCGGGGCGAGTGCGACTTCGTGCGTGAGCTCGCGGCGCCACTGCCGATGATCGTCATCGGCGACATGCTCGGCGTTCTCCCCGCCGACCGCGACAGTCTCCTGCGCTGGTCTGACGACATGGTGAGCGCGCAGGGCGGCAACGTTTCGGAGGCCGCGATCGTGCGGGCCGCCGAGGCGTACGGCGAGTACGAGCAATACGCGCTCGAGGTCATCAGGGCCCGGCGCGAACAGCCGAGCGACGATCTGATGAGCGTCCTCGTGCACGCGGAGGTCGACGGCGACCGGCTCGCCGACGACGAGATCGTGCACGAATCGCTGCTGGTGTTGGTCGGTGGCGACGAGACGACGCGGCACGTGTTGAGCGGCGGGATGGAGCAGCTCATGCTGCATCCCGACCAGCGCGACAGGCTCGCGGATGACCGCGACGGCATCCCGGTCGCCGTGGAGGAGATGCTGCGGTGGGTCTCACCGATCAAGAACATGTGCCGAACGGTCACGCACGACACGA
>CAZJSY010000117.1:0-10439 GCA_964548555.1 uncultured Burkholderiales bacterium | reverse complement strand
CACTCGCACCCGTCACGCCGGTCGCACCGGTCGGCCCGCTGGAACCGCTCGGGCCACTCGCACCCGAGGCGCCCGTCGGGCCACTCGGGCCCGTCTCACCCGTGACCCCGGTCGCACCGCTCGCACCGGTCGGACCAGTCGCACCACTCGTACCGCTCGCGCCGCTCGGACCACTCGGACCAGTCGGACCCACGGCGCCCGATGGGCCGACCGGGCCGGACGGACCTGTCGGACCAAGGGGACCACTGGGCCCAACGGGACCGGACGCGCCCGACGGACCGCTCACGCCGCTCGGGCCCGTTGCCCCGGTGACACCGGAGGGGCCGGTCACACCCGCAGGCCCTGACGCGCCACTGAGACCCGAGGGACCCGAGGGTCCGGAAGAACCCGTCATGCCGCTCGGACCGGTCGGGCCGCTCGTCCCGGAGGGACCACTGGGCCCAGTGGGTCCCGACGGTCCGACCGCGCCGCTCGGACCGGTCGGGCCGAGGTTTGTGAACGTGAAGGACGTCTCGTTCGACCGGCACGACTGGCCCGCCGACGGGTCGATCAATCGCACGACGCCCGATCCGGTGCCACGGCACGCGTGGAAGACCCCGCCCGAGTCCGGAATCGACGCCAACGCAGGCGCGCCGAACAACACCGCGACTGCCGCCGCGGCGATCAGCGTGAGCCGGCGACCGATACGTACCGACGACCGCCGACGTCCGTGGCGACCCGATCTGTTTCCCATCTACGCCTACCAACCTCTCGGTGCGGATGCGATGCGCCGCGGTTGGCCGGCACGTGCCGGCCGCGGCCTGCGGCGTTGTCCGGTCATCCGGGCAATCCCGCGGCGGAGAACGGGTGGAGACCACCGAAGCCGTCGAGGACGAAGCCGCCTCCTGCGGGATATGCCACGACGCCCCGCGTGATCGACCAGCCCGGCCAGTACGGCGTCCCGGCGGGAACGGGGACGGTTGCGCCCGCCACGGTGCCGAACGGGTGAAGGGCACCCCAACCGTCGAGCACGTAGCCTCCGGCACCGGTCGCGCCGGTCCCACCGTTCCAGTACGGCGAGGCGAGGCCGCGGGCGATGTCGAAGCCGGCCCAGTACGGCCCGTTCTTCGGCGCCGCAGGCGGGTTGTTGGATCCGAGGCCGAACGGGTGGAGCGCGCCCCATCCGTCGAGAACGAAGCCGCCGCTGCCGTCGGGCAGGATCGACACGCCGCGGGCGATGTCCCAGCCCTGCCAATACGACAGGCCGTTGACCGTCGGCGGGTTCTTTCCGTTCAGGCCATAGGGGTGAAGGCCGCCCCAGCCGTCGAGGACGAAGCCGCCGCTGCCGTCGGGCATCGATGCGATGCCCCGCACGATGTCCCAGCCGCTCCAGTACGACGCACCTGTCGGCGCCGGAGGCGCAGCAATTCCGCCCTGGCCGTACGGGTGGATGCCGCCCCAGCCGTCGACGATGTAGCCGCCCGGCTGCGGATTCGAGGCGGCGTCGTACGAACCGGTGACACCACGTGTGATGTCCCAGCCGTTCCAGTACGACGCGTCCGTGGGCGGGCGCATCGTCGAGAACTTCACGTCGCCGTCACTCGACGAGCCGTCTCCACTCCCTCCGCCGGTGAAGTCGGCCGCGTGGGCGTCGACGAGCGCAGACCCACCGCCACCGCCGCTGCCGTCGGTGGCACTGTCGCCGACGCCGCCACCACCGCCACCGAAACGTCCGCCGCCACCACCGCCGCCACCCAACCCGGTGGACGACGTCGCGGCCCCGCCGGCGCCGCCTGTCGTGCCCGTGCCGTCGTGGCCGCCGGGCGTCCCGGCGGGCCCGGCTCCGGAGGCGTTCGCCCCGCCGCCACCCGTCACACCGGTGCCGCTGTTGGCCCCTGCCTGCTCGGAATCACCCCCGAGGCCCGTCCCGGCGGACCCTGCACCACTGCCTCCCCCGCCACCGACGATGACCAGAGGTGTGCCGGCGCGCAGCACAGCCGAAGCGCCGCCGCCACCCGCGCCGGCGTTCCCGCCCGTCGTCGCGTCGCCTCCCGGCCCGCCGCTGCCGTAGCCCCACCCGCCCGTACCGCCCGCCGTCGCGCTCGCAGCCGGCGCACGGCCGACGCATCCGACGTCCACGCCGAGGGTCTCGCCGGGGGTAACGGCGAGCCCGGCGCTCGAGAAGCCGGCGAGGCCGCCGAGGCCGGCGCCGGCGCTCCCACCGTCGCCACCCGCCAGCCGGACGGTCACGCTGTCGGTACCGGCCGGCACCGTGTAGTTCTGCGGGGCACCGGTACAGACGAGGTCGGTGACATCGAACGGTCCAGTAGCGCCGGAGGCGTGCAGCTGCGCGTGCCGAGTCCCGCCCCGCGAGGGCGGGCGTGCCGAAGTTGGTGTCGCCTTTGCCCCCGTCGCTGCTGCGGGCAACGCGAACGCTCCGACGAACAGCATCGAAACCACGCTCCCTACCGCAAGAGCGCGTTCGCCTCGGCGCATTGGTGCTCCCTTCTTGTGCAAGTGGGCGATGCCGTACCCGCCGCGATGTCGACAGAAACCTGTCATATAGCTACTCCTCGTGATTTCAGTCGATCAGGCAAGGCCACTTTGAACACGCAGCGTTCGTTCTGTACCGGTTAGGCACCCAAACGGGCGCGCTGCGCGCGACGCGGCGCCGCAGTGCGCGACTCCAACGAAGTCACCGCGAGATGAAGCGCGACGAGCCCGAGCAACCCTTCGAGCACGAGCCACTCGGTTCGCCAGGGGTGGTAGTCGAAGCCGACGACATGTCTCCCGGGGCGCACCGGCACTGCGACGAAGCTCGGCGCGATCGGCACCGCTGTGACGGCGCGTCCATCGACCGTCGCGCGCCAGCGCGGATGCCACGACTGCCGCAACACGACGTACGACGCGCGGCGGGCATCGACCTGCGCGCGGAAGCGCCCGGCAACCGTGTCACCCACCTGCCATGTCACGGTGCCCGCAGGCCCGTCGAGCGCTGCATAGCTGGTCGTGGTCGGCCGACCCGTAGGAGTGCGCGGCAGGCGAAGAAGTGGGTAGCGGCCGCGCCCGAACAGGTCGGAGCGAAGCAGCGGCCCCACCGCATTTCCGAGGCCCTCGAGATTCGAGGCGATCGGGTCGATCGCGTCGACCACTCCCACGTACCCACCCGTCGAGACCTGCCAGAGCGCATACGGACCGCGTCGCATCAGGAACGTCGCAGGGACCATCGGCTGCCGCCCGACGGGTAGCACCACATATCGCACGTCGAACAGCTCGTACTGCCACGCCGCCGTCTCGTCGAACTGCGCCTCGAAGCTCGTCGACAACGACGAGACGCGAAGGAGGTTCCCCACCGTGTCGACGTCGTGATTCAGCAGGGCGGCGTGCACCGGTACGAAGCCGACGCGGGGCCACGGCCCGGAGTTGAACGTGGTGCCTCCGTAGACACGCCCACCACCGAGCTCGCGCGCGTAGTCGGCGAGCTGCGCGAGGTCGGCGCCGTCGCCTCGGTCTGCGACGCGTTGATCCCGCATCCAGCTCGCTTCTTCCGCTGCGTAGTGCTCGCGCTCGTGCCACGGCGGAAGAAGGAACGCGCCTGCAACCACTGCGGGGATCACAACGGCGACGAACCCGGCGCGCGACGGCACGCGCCGCTGCAACTGAACGTGTATCGAGCGAACGAGCCATGCGCCGCCAACTCCTGCGATCAGCACACCACTCAGGTGCACGCCGACGAGGAACCGCGGGAAGAAGAGGTTGCGACTGCCCGGCAGCCAACGCAACAACCAACCGAACGTCGGGGTGCCGCAGAACAGCACGACGCTCGCCACCCAACTCGCGACGAGCGCTCGGGCCAATCGGTCGCGTCGACAGCGCGACAGCGTTACGAACAGACCGATGCCTACGAGGCACGTCAGCACGGGCGCACGACCCTGGTCGTAGATGCGGCCCGTGACGAGCCACCCCAACACCTTGCGCGCGCCGTACGAGTCGTACCAGAACGTGCCGCGCTGGTACCCGCCGTACGTCGCTCCGGTGGAGTCGACGGCCAGCGGCACGAGGAACCACGCCGTGGTGCACAGCGCCGCCAACGCGATGACGACGGCGCGCTTCGCGCGCCCGACGATCGAGCCGCCGAGCACGACCCATAACACGACAGTCAACGCAGCGAGGTAGCCGACGATCGCGTGTGCAAGCACGGTGACCCCGAGTACCGCGCCCGCGGCGACGGGTCGCCGTCCTTCATCGACAGCCCGCCATGTCAATCCGAGCGCGATCGGCGTGAGCCACATGCCCCACAGTTGCGGGAACATGCCGTACCCCCGCCACACGTAGGACCCGAGTTCGTGTCCATAACCGCTTGCGCTCACAGGCAGGAGCACGAGAGCGGCACACCACAACGACGTCGCGCGGTCTAGACCGAACAGTCGCGCACCGAACCACACGCTGAGCGGCAAGGTTGCGAGCAGGAGCCACTGCATCACGGGATAGGTACCGTCACTGCCGGCGATCACCGCGACGATCGCGGTCACGATGTGCGGGAGGCTCTGGTAGTGATGAAACTGCGGGAAGCCGAGGCCGAGGCGCGGGTACCAACCGTCGAGTGGTAGGCGACCGCGACGCAGGATGCCTTCAGCCCAGCGCACCATTGACCAGTGCATCGCGCCGTCGTTGAGGTTCTGCGCGGGCGTCAGCTCGCCGCGCAGCACGACGGCTGCAGTCGCGACCACACCAACCACTGCGACACCCGAGCGCACGGACGCCCACGACGGTCCCGCCGGTCGAGAAAGCCAACGCTTCGTCGAACCCCGTCGCCGTCGTGCCGACCTCCGGGGCACGCTCGTTGCCGCCGTGTCGACGAAGCCGACCGTCGACGGTGCGACTGACATGGCGCGCTGGTCGCCGCGCGCCACCTCCACCGGGTCAGCCATGCGTCGATGCGCCTCCGGGGACGGGAGCGCTCTGGCGGCCGAGCGACGGGTCGAGCTCCAGCGCCCGCGCGATCTGCAGGTTGCCCAAATCGCCTTGACCCGTCGACCGCAAGAGGAACCCGAGGTTCAGGTGCGCACCGGCCTGGTGGTCGTCGATCGAGATGATCTTCTGGTAGAGGCTTACCGCCTCCGCGCTCGCCTGCGCGTTGGTCCGAAGGATCGCGAGGTTGAACAACGCGGGAATGAAATTGGGATCGATCGCGATCGCGCGGCGGTAGGCCGACTCGGCGTCGGCGGACCGCTGTTCGTTCTGTGCGATGAGGCCGAGGTTGTAGAAGGCGTACTTGTTGTTCGCGTCGTTCGCGAGCACAGCTTTGTACTCGCGCTGCGCGGCTCCGTAGTGACCCGCGACCTGTTCCTTGAGGCCCGCGTTGAGCGCGTCGAGCGCCTGCTTCGACTGCGACCTGGCACTACCACCGCCGCCGCATCCGGCAATCAGTGCGCCGGTCGCGACGACAACGAGCGCGCCCCGTGCCGTCTTCCACATGCTGCAACCCCCAACTCCCGAAAACACACGGCCGGGCCATACATCTCGGCCCCATGCGGTCCGTAGTGTGCTCGGGCCCTGGGCGTCGCACGCTCAATTCACGTAGGCAGATTCTCCAGAAAACATCGATACAACATCACGCCGGCACTGCGACCGGCGGCGCGGCATCGACGTCGCTGTAGACGACGTTCACGCGCAACGTGCGCCCGCCGCCCGACACGGTGAAGTCGAGCGAAGCGATGCGCCCACCCACGATCGTCGCGGCGCCCGTGACTTCGCCGCCCGACACATCGGTTCCGCGCACCAGCGTTGCCCCGACGTCCTTCGGAAGCCTGAATCGGTACGACGCACCGTCTTTGCGCATGTCACTCGCCTTGGTGATGGCGGCGAACGCGGCACGGGGGTCGGACGTGGTGCCGGCAGTGGCGGCGGGCTGCGTACGCCATGCGCCGGTACGCGGGTCACGAACGACCACGCGCGTGCCGGTCGACACGAGCTCGGCAACCGGACGGTCTCCGACCGTGATGGTCTCGTGCACGCGGTCGGGTGCCTGGAACTCGCCGCGGGCGACGGTCGCCTGCTTGTCGGTCTGCACGGTCGCGACGAAGCGGTAGCCGTTGCTCGCGCGCATGGCGTCGACGGCGCGCTTGATGTCGCGAACCGCCAGCACATCGCGCGCGCCGTCGGATCGCTGCGCCGACGGGTGGCTGCTCGCGCAACCCGCCGCGGCGAGCGCGGCGGCGACGACGAAGGCCAGGGGTCCGAGCGACTTCACAGTGATCTCCGGGTTCCGACAGCGGGCTTCCCCCGGAGGACGCCCTGTCCGGCGTCGACGCCCTCCGGGGGACAGCAGGATGGGCAGGTCAGTCGTGCGAGCCGTGCGAGCCGTTTGCGCCCCCCGACGTGGGCGCCGTGGCGTCGCCGCCTCGACCGCCGTCCCCGCCGCCGTGGCCGTGGTTCGACTGCGACGTGTCACCGTGGTGGTCGCTCTCAGGCGTGGACGTCGTCGTGGCGGGTGGGTTGGTGTTGCTCGCGGGCTCGCCACTTACCGAGTTGCCGGGGTCATGCCGGTGGTCGGCTGAGTGGCCCTCCACCTTGTTGTCCGACGGACCCTTCTGGTCGTTCTCGTGCGCCGCTCCCTGCGCACTCTCGTGGTCGGTGTGCTGGGTGTCGTCCTGCGTGTCGACCTCGGTCTCGATCCGAACACCCTGCTCGGTGTGCTCGACCCGCGCCTCGAGGACGTGGATCGTGCCGTCGGTCGCGGTGAGCACGACCTTCACTCCCTCGGTGGTGATCGCCGGCGTGCCGGCGGTCAGACCGTCGGCCGGGGTGACCAGCACGTTGCTGACCACGCCCGTCGTCGGGTCGAGGGTCAGCGAGAGCGTGCCGACACCCGGGATGGTCACCGTGTACGGCGCGGCCGTGTTCGGCGCCGGGCTCGTGGGCGCACCGGTGGTGGGAGGCGTGTCGACCGCGAAGGCAGAACCTGCCGTCGCGGCGACGCCTCCGAAGGCCAGGCATCCGCCGAACACGACGGCGGCAGTGCGGCGACTCAGCATCGTTGGCTCCTTGGCACAAGTGGATTGACGCCTCTTCATCGGACACGGGGCTCTCGCGTCACACGATTTCTTTCGGCGTCGCGCGGCTCGAACTGTTCCGTGCGCGCATCCTCAGCTTTTGGCCTCGTGAGGCCGATAAGGGACAGTGACCGTTTCGCGGGCGCGTCCGCGCGCGGACGAGACCACCGAGAACCTGGATCTGCCGGGCCTTGTCGCGCTCGCGAAGCAAGGCGACCACGACGCATGGCGCGTGCTGTACGAGCGCGCGTATCCGGGGCTCATGGCCTTCGCGTCACGGCGCCTCGACCATGACCGTGCCCGCGATGCCGTGGCGGAGACCATGGCCCGGGCAGTGGGCAACATCGACAAGTTCACCTGGCAAGGTGTCGGCTTCGACAGCTGGTTGTTCGGGATCCTTCGTCACGTCGTCTCCGATGCGCATCGCTCGCATGCTCGGGAACAGCAACGCGACGAGCGGAGAACCGCAGTGACGCAGTTGTCTCCCCTCGACCACGTCCTGCACGACGAAGAGGCCGCGAAGGTCCGCGACGCCTTCGCGCGGTTGCAAGCTTCAGACCGCGAGCTCCTCGAGCTCCGGGTCGTTGCCGGTCTCAGCTGCGAAGAGGTCGCAGCCACGCTCGGCAAACGGGCCGGGAGCGTGCGCATGGCGCAGTCGCGGGCGCTCCAGCGCCTGCGCAAACAGTTGGAGGGCCACGCGTGAACTACGACGACGGGCAACTCCTCGACCAGCTCCGCGTGGCGTTGGCCACCGCGCCGGCGCGGCCGGATCCGATCGAACTGGCCGCGTTCGACCGCATCGTGGCGGAGTGGCGAGAGGGAACGGCACCGGTCGGCAACGCAGGCACGCGGGCACGTACCGGCCGCCTCGCGAAGCTGCACCACCCTCGGCTTGTCGCGGCCGGGGTCGTGGTCGCAACGCTCGGACTCGGCACCGGCGTCGCGGCCGCGGCGGGAGCCCCGCTGACGCGCGGCATCAGGGAAGTCGCGCACGACATCGGCCTTCCCGTCCAGTCACCTGCGGTCGTCGACACGAGTGACGCGATCGACGAACTGCGCGACGCGCTCCGACGGTCCGACGACGCACAGGTACGCGCCGCGCGTGATCGGCTCCGGAGCGAGCTTCACGACCTCGGGGGATCAGACCGCGCCTCGCTCCGGCAACGCGTCGACGATGTGCTGCAACGAGCTGACGCGCGGCTGACCAGCGACTCGGGCAGTCGGCCGCCGGCTCCGACGGCAGGGCCTCCAGGGGTCGGCCCGCAAGGCTCGACACCGAGGCCGCCGGGCACGGGCACCGGAGATGGAACTTCCGCCCCCGGTCAGCACGGCTCCAACGCCACCGTCGACAGCGGCGCACGTTCCGACGACACGGCACCGCCGTCACCGGCCGACACCGGCGCCGGCCAGGGCGGCCACAGCCGCGACGGCCAGGGCGACGGCGGCGGTCCCGGTCCGGGAGCCGCACCGTCTCCGACGACCGTCGCGCAACATCAGCCGCCGTCGGTGGACGATTCGCACGGTCGGGGACGCGGCTCGCGTGACGCGACCCCCACGTCCACGCCGACCGGCGACTGAGTCCGGTCAGGCAACGACGACCGGCTGCTCCTGCCTGCGGTTGAACACGAGCCCGCCGTCGGGCGCCGAGTCCACTACGACGGTGTCGCCCTCGCGGTACTCGCCTTGCAGCACCGCCAACGCGACCGGGTCCGCGATCTCCCGCTGCAGGACACGCTTGAGGGGTCGGGCCCCGAAGTCGGGGTCGTAACCGACCCGGGCGACGTGCTCCAACGCGGCCTGTGTGAGCTCGAGTCCGAGGCCGCGCTGCTCGAGACGACCGCGCAGCTGCGCAACCTGCAGCGTCACGATCTGCTCGATGTGGCGTTCGTCGAGACGGTGGAACACCACGATCTCGTCGATGCGGTTCAGGAACTCGGGCTTGAAGTGGTTGCGAACGGCGGCCATCACGACGGGTTCGTCGCCACCTGCGCCGAGGTTGCTCGTCATGATCAACACCGTGTTCGTGAAGTCGACGGTGCGACCCTGACCGTCGGTGAGGCGGCCGTCGTCCATCACCTGGAGCAACACGTTGAACACGTCGGGATGGGCCTTCTCGATCTCGTCGAGCAGCACCACCGCGTATGGGCGCCGGCGCACGGCCTCGGTCAGCTGACCACCCTCGTCGTAACCGACGTAGCCGGGAGGCGCACCCACGAGGCGCGACACCGTGTGCTTCTCCATGTACTCCGACATGTCGATGCGCACCATCGCGCGCTCGTCGTCGAACAGGAACTCTGCGAGCGTGCGCGCGAGCTCGGTTTTGCCGACGCCCGTCGGCCCCAAGAAGAGGAACGAGCCGATCGGTCGGTGCGGATCCGACAAGCCGGCGCGTGAGCGGCGGATCGCGTTCGCGACCGCCCGTACGGCGTCCTCCTGTCCGATCACGCGCTCGTGCAACACGTCCTCCATGCGCACGAGCTTCTGCACCTCACCCTCGAGCAGCCGCGACACGGGCACGCCGGTCCACTTGGAGACGATCTCCGCGACGTCGTCGGCGTCGACCTCCTCCTTCAGCATCTTCTGCTCGCCCTGGAGCTCTTCGAGGCGCTCGGTCCTACGCGCGATCTCCTGCTCCAGCTCGCGCATCGTGGCGTAACGCAGTTGCGCCGCGCGCTCCAGATCGCCTTCGCGCTCGGCCTTCTCCGCGTCGGTGCGGGTCGCCTCGAGACGTCCCTTCAGCTCACGGATCTCCGTGATGGCGTCCTTCTCGGACTGCCACTGCGCGACCATCCCGTCGCGTTCCTCGCTCAACTCGGCGAGCTCGGCCTCGATCGCTGCGAGGCGCTGGCGCGAGGGTTCGTCGGTCTCCTTCGCGAGCGCGGCCTTCTCGATCTCGAGCTGGCGAATACGGCGCTCCACCACGTCGATCTCGAACGGCATCGAGTCGATCTCGATACGCAGTCGCGACGCCGCCTCGTCGACGAGATCGATCGCCTTATCGGGCAGCTGCCGTCCGGTGATGTAACGGTGCGAGAGCATCGCAGCGGCCACGAGCGCGGCGTCCTGGATGCGCACACCGTGGTGCACCTCGTAGCGCTCCTTCAACCCCCGGAGGATCGCAATGGTGTCGTCGACGGAGGGCTCACCCACGTAGACCTGCTGGAACCGCCGCTCGAGCGCGGGATCCTTCTCGATGTGCTTGCGGTACTCGTCGAGCGTCGTCGCGCCGACGAGACGCAACTCGCCCCGTGCGAGCATCGGCTTGATCATGTTGCCGGCGTCGACCGCACCTTCGGCCGCACCCGCGCCGACGATCGTGTGCAACTCGTCGATGAACGAGATCACCTCGCCCTCGGCGTCGGTGATCTCCTTGAGGACGGCCTTGAGCCGCTCCTCGAACTCGCC
>CAZJSY010000116.1:7379-10470 GCA_964548555.1 uncultured Burkholderiales bacterium | reverse complement strand
GTGAAGGTCAACTGTGTCGTGATGCGGGGCGTCAACGACGACGAGGTGGTCGACCTCGCCGCCTACGGTCGCCGCGCCGGCGTCGGCGTGCGCTTCATCGAGTTCATGCCGCTCGACGCCGACGGCACATGGACCCGCGACAGCGTCGTGCCCGCCGACGAGATCCTCGATCGCATCGACGCGGTGTTCCCGCTCGACCGTGACGCGGCCGCGCACGGCGCCGAGCCCGCCGACACCTACCGCTACGCGGACGGCACCGGCGACGTCGGCGTGATCGCGAGCGTGACCCGCCCGTTCTGCGGCGATTGCGACCGCGTGCGCCTCACCGCGGAGGGCCGGTTCCGCACCTGCCTGTTCGCGATCGACGAGCACGACCTCCGCCCGCTGTTGCGCGCTGAACGCAGCGGGGACGACCTCGACGACGCGTTGGCCGCGGCGATCGAAGCCGCGGTGGGCACGAAATGGGCCGGGCACTCGATCGGTCGCGTCGAGTTCGTGCGTCCACCGCGCTCGATGAGCCAGATCGGCGGATAGCCGAGCCCTCCACGGGGGCTTGGAAACGACGCAGGTCAGCTGGGGCCTACACTCTGCGTCATGGCGTCGGAGTTCACGCACCTCGACCCGCTCGGCCGTGCGCGCATGGTCGACGTCACCGCCAAGGAGGCGACCCACCGGCGAGCAGTGGCTCGCTGCCGGGTGCACATGGCGTCGGAGACGGCGGCCAAGATCGCGACCGGGCAGATCAGCAAGGGTGACGTGCTCGCGGTCGCGCGGGTGGCAGGGATCCAGGCCGCCAAGCAGACGCCCAACCTCCTGCCGTTGTGCCACCCGCTGCTCGTCGGATCGGTCTTCGTGAACTTCCGCATCGAGGACAGCTACGTCGAGATCGAGGCACAGGTCGACACCGTCGACCGCACCGGGGTCGAGATGGAGGCGCTCACGGCGTGCTCCATCGCCGCGCTCACCGTCTACGACATGTGCAAGTCGATCGACCGTGAGATGACGATCGGCGAGCTGGCGCTCTGGGAGAAGACCGGCGGTCGGTCGGGCACCTTCCGGCGGTCGCCGGCCTTCGAGGACGAATTCGGCCTCTGACCTGCCCCGCGCAGTGAGTGCGCGGGTGGCCACGCGATCGGGCAAGGGCCTCGCCGAACTTGACCCCTGCCCGGGGTCGCTGGTTAGCGTGTGCCGCCGAGCGGTCGAAATCCACCCGCTCGTGCGACCACGCTGTTAGCTTCCGCGAGAGAAAGCGGCCCAGGAGCTTGGCGATTCCCGTTCTCGTGATCCTTGCGGTGTTGTGGGCGGTGGTGCTCGTGCCGCCGTTGCTTCGCTCACGCAGCGAAGCCCGCCGCAGCGACTCCGTCGGCGACTTCACCTATCGGCTCGGGGTGCTGAGCAAGACCGGCGGGCACGCGCCCACAGCGCCGCGCCGGCCGAACGCTCGTCACGGTGGCATCCCCGCGCCGCGGGGGATGACCCCGGCGCAGCGCCGTCGTCGCGACGTGCTGCTCACGCTCACCGTTGCCGTGATGCTGACGCTGGGTCTTGCGGCAGGCACGGGTCTCACGATGGTGTGGGCCTTCCACCTCCTCGTCGACGCCTTGCTCGTGCTCTACGTGCTTGCGATCGTCCGCACGCGCACCGTCACGACGGAGCGGCGGGCGAAGGTGGCGTACCTGCCGAACCGTGGTCGCCCGGAGCTGATGCTGCGGCGTACCGGCTCGTCGTAGGCGAACGGACACCGTGGCAACACCCGCGTCCGACGGCGAGCGCGTCGTCGACCGGGCCGGCGAGATCGCGGAGGTCGGGCGGCGTGCCCGCGAGGTCCTCGACGAGAAGCACCGCGCCCGTGAGACGACACTCGGCGCGTCGCGACGGACGATCCAGGCGTGCGCGGCCGCGATCCGCGCCGTGCACCGTGGCGAGTTCGACGTCGCGCAGGAGCGCATCGGCGAGGCTTCGACGTTGCTCGGCGAGGCCGACGCGGAGGTCGCCGCGCATCCCGATGTACGACACGGCGGCTATCTCCACGACGCGAAGAAGGAGTTCGCCGAGGCGAACCTGACACTCGCGTTCGTGCGCGGTGGTCCGATGCCGGCGCCCGAGGCGTTGAACGTCGAGATGCCGGCCTACCTCAACGGCATGGCGGAAGCAGCGAGCGAGCTCCGACGCCATCTGCTCGACTGTTTGCGCGCCGGTCAGCTGCAACGTGCCGAGGGCCTGCTGCGCGTGATGGACGACGTGTACGGGTTGCTCGTGACCGTCGACTATCCGGACGCGCTCACCGGAGGACTGCGGCGCACCACTGACGCGCTCCGTGCCGTGCTCGAACGCAGTCGCGGCGACCTCACCACCACGATCGTCGCCGACCGCCTCCAGAGCACGATCGACCGAGTCAGCCGCGAGACCGGCGCCGGGGCCTGACGCCGCACGCAGGCGCTCCGGACCGCGGGTGGTAACTTGGCGGGTTCCCGGGGGTGTAGCTCAGTCCGGTAGAGCGCTACGTTCGCAACGTAGAAGTCACGGGTTCAAGTCCCGTCACCTCCACAAACAGGTCTATACCGGGCGGACCTGATTTCGCTCTCTCAAACCGTGCGCGGCAGGCGGCGGGACGCGCAGTTGGTGAGGGCAAGTTGTTTGTCGAGATCTGTCGTTCCCGGACATGGGCGCGCCGAACATTCCGCCACCGACTCCTGCGACGCGCGCGTCGGGATCGATGTCTCCACGCTCGACCGCCGCCGCGCACGCGGCCGGCTCGATGCCCGCGGCGGCTCGCAGGTCGGCATGACTCGGCAGCACGTGCACGAGCGCGGTCGGCACGATCGTGTGGTCGTGGGAACGACGCTCACGGCCGCGCTCTCGGCGCGATATGCGAGCGAGTCAGGAGTCGCTGACCTGGAAAAGACCGCGGGTCCAACGTTCCTGACCAGCGGCCCATCCGCTCTAGGACTTCGGACCCTACTCGAGTCCCGGCTGCTCGCTCATCGTGGTGGTCAGGTACAGAAATGTCACCTCCTAACTCAGAGGCCGCCATCGAACTCAGGAGGCCGCCATGAAACGTGTCGTGGTCGAGCGGTTCGGTGGGCCGGAG
>CAZJSY010000116.1:0-7279 GCA_964548555.1 uncultured Burkholderiales bacterium | reverse complement strand
AACTCAGGAGGCCGCCATGAAACGTGTCGTGGTCGAGCGGTTCGGTGGGCCGGAGGTTCTGAAGGTGGTGGAGGGCGAGGATCCTCAACCGGGTCCGGGTGAGGTGCGCGTCAAGGTTCTGGCGGCCGGGGTGTCGTTCACCGACTCCCAGTTGCGCGCCGGCACGTACCTCCCGGGCGCGCCGAAGCCGCCCTTCACGCCCGGCTACGAGCTCGTCGGTGTCGTGGAGGAGCTCGGCCCGGGCTGCTCGCGGTTGCGCGTGGGCGATCGCGTCGGCGCGCTGACGGTATGGGGCGCCGACGCGGAACGTGTCTGCGTGCCGGAGGCGGGCGCGGTTGAGGTACCCGAGGACCTCGATCCGGCGGAGGTTCTGTGCCTTGTGTTCACGTACATGACCGCCTACCAGGTGCTGCACCGCACGGCGAAGGTGCAAAGCGGTGAGACGGTGCTCGTGCACGGCGCGGCCGGCAGGGTGGGCACGGCTGTGCTCGAGCTCGCGCCGCTGGCGGCGGTCAACACGTATGGGACGGCTTCGGCGCGCGACCTCGCCGCGGTCGAGCGGCTGGGCGCGGTTGCCATCGATTATCGGAACGAGGACTTCGTGAAGCGGGTGCGCGAGCTCCCAGGAAAAGGTGTCGACGTCGTGCTCGACAGCCTGGGTGGGCCGATCTCGCTTCGGTCGTTCCGCGCGCTGCGGTCTGGCGGACGGCTCGTCGTGTTCGGCCGTTACGACACGCTCAGGGAAGGGCACAAGGACTGGCCGGCGGTGATCAAGTGGTATGCGGCGATCGCCACCGTCTGGCTCTGGGACAAGGTGTCGCCCCGCCGGCGCGTGTTCGCGTATCACGTCCAGAAGTACCGCGACCGGGCGACAAGGCGAGACGGAGCAGTCGGCGGAGAGCCGATGAACGCCCAGTGGTTCCGGGAGGACTTCGCCGCACTGCTCGAGCTGCTTCGCGCAGACAAGATCCACCCGGTCGTTGCCGAGCGCCTGCCGCTCGCTGAAGCGCGCCGCGCGCACGAGCTGCTGGAGAGCTCGGCGGCGAAAGGGAAGCTCGTACTCGTGCCGTAGCGGACGAGGACGATCGAGATGGCGCAAGATCTCCGCGCTGGCCTGGTGGAGCGGGCGGTGTCAGGCGGGATTCGTCGGGCACCACGTCCCCGCTACCTGCCGATCGCCGAGCACGGCCTGATCGGCGACCTGCACACGGTCGCGCTGGTCGGTACCGATGGGACGATCGACTGGTACTGCTGCCCGCGGTTCGACTCGCCGAGCGTCTTTGGCGCGATCCTCGACGCCGACCGCGGGGGCCTGTTTCGCATCGCGCCGGAGTGCGAGGGGTGGAGCTCCAAGCAGCTCTACCTCCCTGACACCAACATTCTGATCACGCGCTTCCTGATGCCTGACGGGGTGGGCGAGGTGCAGGACTTCATGCCCCTGCCGCAAAGCCGTGCGGCGGCGCACCGGCACCGCATGATTCGCCGGGTCCTCGCGGTGCGAGGAGACATGCGCTTCGTCGTCGACGTCGCCCCGCGCTTCGATTACGCGCGCGCCCGCCACGACGTCACGCGCACCCCGCACGGCGCGCTCTTCCGGACTCCGGACCTGGCACTCAGTCTCGCGACACGCTGTGCGCTCGAGATCGTCGACGGCTGCGACGTCCGCGCCCGCGTCGCCGTCCGGGCGGGAGAGACGGCAACCTTCGTCCTCGACCGCGTCGAGCCCGGAGAGGCGCCGGTGCCGTACTCCGATGCCGACATCGAGGTCGAGTTCGACGCCACCGCGGCGTTCTGGCGACGGTGGCTGGGGCAGTCGCGCTACAGCGGGCGCTGGCGCGAAACGGTGCACCGCTCGGCACTGGCACTCAAGTTGCTCACGTACGCGCCCACCGGCGCGATCGTGGCCGCGCCCACCACCAGTCTGCCCGAGGTGCTCGGCGGCGCACGCAACTGGGACTACCGCTACACATGGATGCGGGACTCCGCCTTCACCCTGTACGCGCTACTCAGGCTCGGGTTCACCGAGGAAGCCGGCGCATTCATGAACTGGCTGGAAGGGCGCCTCCGCGACGCGGCCGACCGCGAGTCGGGCCCGCTGCAAATCATGTACGGCATCGATGGGCGCGAGAACCTCCCCGAAGAGGAACTCCCGCACCTGGAGGGCTACATGGGTTCAGCGCCGGTGCGGATCGGCAACGGGGCGGCGACCCAACTCCAGCTCGACATCTACGGCGAGCTCATGGACTCCCTCTACTTGTGCGACAAGTACGGCCTGCCCATCTACCACGACGGCTGGATCGAGGTCACCCGAACCCTCGAGTGGCTGATGGACCATTGGGACCAGCCGGACGAGGGGATCTGGGAGACGCGCGGTGGCCGGCGGGACTACACGTACTCCCGGCTGATGAGCTGGGTCGCGGTCGAGCGCGCAATCCGAGTCGGCCGTCAGCGCGGCCTGCCCTGCGACATCACTCGCTGGAGCGCGGTACGGGATCGCATCTACAACCAGATCATGGAGCGCGGATGGCACCCCGACCGCCGGGCGTTCGTCCAGCACTACGACACCAAGGTGCTCGACGCCTCCGTGTTGCTCATGCCCCTGTGCAAGTTCATCGCGCCAACCGACCCGCGCTGGATCTCAACCCTCGACGCCATCTCCGGGGAGCTGGTCTCCGACAGTCTCGTCTACCGATACAACGTGCACGCGTCGCCCGACGGGCTCGCCGGGATGGAGGCGACCTTCTCGATGTGCTCCTTCTGGTGGGTGGAGGCACTCGCGCGCGCGGGACGGCTCGACGAGGCGCGGCTGGCGTTCGAGAAGATGCTCGGCTACGCGAACCACGTCGGGCTGTACTCGGAGGAGATCGGGCCGACGGGCGAGCAGCTCGGCAACTTCCCCCAAGCCTTCACGCACCTGGCGTTGATCAGCGCCGCCTACAACCTCGACCGCCAACTCGGGTGAGCGCCGCCACCGAATGTCGGACGCGCCGGGCGACATGACGAAAGAGGTGACATTCGATGATCGAGCGCATGGTCCTCTTCGGAGCCTCTGGCGACCTGACCAGCCGCCTGCTCATGCCGGCGGTGGCCCAGCTCGCCGAAGCCGAACAGTTGCCGCAAGCGTTCACGATCGTCGGGTCGGCCACCAGGGACTGGTCGAGTGAGGAGTTCCGCCAGCACATCGCCGGGGCGCTGGAGGAGCACTCGACCGTGGCGCCGGCCACGCGTGACGCCGTCGTGCGGATGCTCAGCTTCCAGCCCGCCGACGTTACCCAGCCCAAGGACGTCAGCCGGCTGATCGGCGACGATCATCCGGACACCCTCGTCTACCTCGCGCTGCCGTCAGGTCTGCTGACGACGGTCCTGCCCGCCCTGGCGACGACCAAGCTCGGCATCGCAGACGCGGTAGCGATCGAGAAGCCCTTCGGCACCGACCTGGCGTCGGCGCGTCACCTCAACGAGATCCTCCGCATTCAGCTGCCCGAGCCGACGATCTTTCGGATCGATCACTTCCTGTCCAACGAGCTTGTTCAGCGTGTTCTCATCCTTCGGTTCCTCAACCGCGTCTTCGAACCGATCCTGAACGCGGTGCACGTCGAGCGCGTGGAGATCAGCTGGCTCGAGAGCCTGACCCTCGAGGGGCGGGCCTCCTATTACGACCGCGCGGGCGCACTGAAGGACATGGTGCAGAACCACCTCATGGAAGTCATGGCGCTGGTGCTCATGGAACAGCCGGCCAGGCTCGACGCCGACTCGTCCCGAGCGGTCCGCGTCGAGGCTCTGCGGGCAGTCGCCACGCCGACCTCCGAGCGGATGCGCAGCGACACGGTGCGGGCGCGCTACACCGCCGGCATGATCGGGTCCCGGCAGGTGCCGTCATACATCGATGAACCGGGCGTTGACCCCAGCCGCAACACCGAGACGTACGCGTCTCTGACAATCGACGTGGACAACCCACGGTGGGCCGGCGTGCCGTTCACCCTGCATTCCGGCAAAGCCCTCGAGGCCGACGCGGCCGAGATCGCCATCCACTTCCGACCTATGCCGCAATACCTGCTCGGCCAGTGGCCCGGCGTTGAGCCCAACGCACTCCGGATCGGTCTCAAAGAACCGTACGTGCGACTAACGACGACGCTCAATGGCCCAGAGCGACTGGCCGAGAGCCGAGAGCTCGAGGCACGCTCCCCGACGCCCCGATTTACCGCGTACGCCCACCTGATCCAAGAGATGCTCAAGGGTGATCCGATGTTGTTCATCAGCGGCAACGAGGCCGAGGAGTCCTGGCGCATCATCGACCCGGTGATGAACGCGTGGTCGGTGGGGGGCGTCCCGATCCAGGAGTACCCCGCCGGGGGAGCACGACCACGTTCGGGGATTACCGCCGCGTCCGGCGACTGACCGCACGCGACGACCGGCCCCACGCCGCCGACGATGGGGTGCGTGAACACGCACACGTGAAACTTCACGGCGACGATTGCTCGCACACGGTGGCCTTGGTCTCTAGGACCGCACCTGGTGGCCTGAAGCGTCTCAACATCGGCGTCCGCGTTCACGAACGCCAAGGCGTTCTGGCGTGCGGCGCCCTACTCGAGAGCACGGGATTCTGGACTCCGGCCCCTTCATGCATGACTTTGGGCCCTGGTCGAACGCGAGGCTCGGCGCGACTGTCACGTCAGATCCTGAAAGTCCGAGACCTCATATTCAGACAGCCGCGCCTTCCGTGGTCCGGTCCCGGAAGACGGCAGGCGATGGGAGGTGGACGATGCCGACGATGAAGGAAGCGGCGACCGCTTTCTTGGCGAACAAGCGGATCGCGGTCACGGGCGTGTCGCGCACGCCGAAGGACCATGGAGCCAATACGGTCTTCAAGCGTCTGCGCGACCGCGGATACGAGGTGTTCGCGATCAACCCCAACACAGATGAGGTCGAGGGTGCTCCCAGTTATCACGATCTGAAGAGCGTCCCCGGCGGCGTCGACGCCGTGGTCATCGGGACCCGGCCGGAGATCGCAGGCAACACAATGCGCGAGTGCTCGGAGCTCGGCATCAGGCAGGTGTGGATGCATCGCGGCCCCGGCGCTGGAAGTGTGTCGGCGACCGCCACGGACTACGGGCGGAAGCATGGGATGACCGTCATCGACGGCGGCTGCCCGTGCATGTTCGACCCGACCGCGGACTTGGGCCACAAGATCATGCGCGTGTTCTTGCGGAGCCACCTCCCAAAGACCCTTTAGCCGGTTTCGTGCCGGCATGCATGCGAGCAGTACCTCGACGACAGTTGCGCGCGGTCGTCACCTGTGCGATCCAGCTGCTCACACTGCTTGGAACGCCGATCCCGCGTCACCCAGCCGGCCGAAGGCGGTAGCGGACGCTTGTCGGCTGGACACCGAAGCGTTTGCCGATCTTTGCGAGCGACCAGCCTTTGGCGTACAGCTCCACGAGCTTGCGTACGTCGGACTTCGCCAGGGGAGTGGTTCGGCGCGAAAGCACAGAAACTCAACGCCGCGTTCAACGCCGCGCCGCAGCGGCTGATCGACACGATCCAACAGAACTTCCGGTTCGATCAACCACTACATCGAGGCCGGCTTCGACTCCTTCGCCGGGATCGTCGACGCGGTCGGTCACGTGCCGATCTCGTTTCCGGCCCTGGCGTTCGACCGCTGCACCGGACTCCAACGAACCCGCGGCGGGGACCTACCAACTCGACGGCCGCTGGCGTGGTCCTGGGTGAGCCCGTCGCCGTCGTTCGCTCTCACATCACAAGTTGCTGGACGAGATAGACGACGCTGATCGTGCTGATCGTCACGACAACGCTCCAGCCGCTGCGTCGTAGCCAGCCCGGAAGTGGGTTGCCCCTCATGACGTTGTGGTCGCTGCCCACGGCGAGGAGGCACACCAGGCCAATCGGGGTGCCGAGCCCCCCGATGATGCTTGCGGCGAACAGGACCCGGATCGGATTCAGGCCGAGCAGCGCGATGACGATGCCCAGCACCGCGGCCCCGGCGATCGCGGCGTAGAAACGGGGGGCATTCCGGAGAGGTTCGGCCAGCCCTGACTTCCAGTGGAACTCTGCACCCGTCACGTAGGCGCAGGTACCGATCAGCACGGGCAGGGCGACCAGCGTCGACGCCAAGAGCCCGAACGCGAACAGCGCGTCCGCGAGCGGCCCGGCGATCGGCCGGAGCGCACGCGCGGCGTCTTGCGCGGTGGTGATGTGGATGTGGTGGACGCCGAGGGTTGCGCCGGTCGCGACGAGGATGAACCAGAAGATCAGCACCGCGAACCCGATCCCGAGTACCGCGCCGCGTTGTCGGGCGGGAAGCAGCGCCTCGGGTGATTGATCCTCGGCCTCCTCGATGGTTTGCCAGACGTACACGTAACTGGTCAGCGTCGTGCCGAGCAGCGCGAGTGCTCCGGCGGTCCAGTCGGAAGCGAAGTGGAATCGCGGGACGACGCTGGCCGACAACACCGCATTCCACTTGGGGTGCGCGAGGATCGCCGCGAACCCGTACGCGAACAAGCACAGGAGCACGAAGCGCAGTACGCGCACGAGTTGCTGATAGCTGGGCAGGAACAAGAACAGCATCACCGTGGCAGCCATCGGAATGACGAACCAGTGCCAAGGCGCGCCGACGAGCAACCCCACCGCCGCGGCCCCGGCGTCGAGGTCAGCCGCCAGTGTGATCACACTGACACCGACGATCGAGGCCCACAGCAGCCCGCGGACCGTTCGCCCGTAACGCTTGGTCACGTTCGCCTGAAGGTCTTGGCGAGTGAAGAAACCAACACGGGTCGCGATGATCTGGATCACCGCCAACATCGGGAACAGCAGCAGTGTCAGCCACGCGAGGCCGTACACGGTCGTTGCGCCGATGACCGCGATCGCCGCGACGGTGGTCGGGTCGACATCGGATGCCGCGGCGACCAGGCCAGGCCCAATCGACACGAACGTCGCTCGCCCCCCGGCGCGCTGGACTCGTTGCAGCTTCACCGCACCATCACATCACGGCCCATGCTCCTCCGCCCCTCCTGGTGAGGACGACCGACGCTCAAGCGCGGCGCCCGACCGACCCAAAGCGACGTGTGCACCGCCGGCGAGACAACGTCGATCTCGGCTAGGGGAGTGGTGTCGGCGGGAGACGCGGGCGGCATCAAGGTGCCTGACCACCGTGTTGCGGTGGATCCCGTGACCGCGGTCTACGCCGAGCGGAACCCTTTTGGCTCGGGGCTATCGCGAAATGGTCCGGCCGGCCGCGGCCATCAACCGCTCGGTGTCCGTG
>CAZJSY010000115.1:0-10519 GCA_964548555.1 uncultured Burkholderiales bacterium | reverse complement strand
ACGTCGCCGCGAGCAGGGCGAGGACGGTCGCCGTCGACAGGACCCGGGCCACGCGCGGCGATTCTACGCTGCGGCGATCGTGGCGGCCCGAGGGCCGGAGACTGACGACGACTCAAGACTCGCTCGAGAGCGCCATCTCGAGCCGTTCGAGTGCGCGACCCTTGTCGAACTTCTGTTCCGCGAAGGCGCGAGCGCGGCGGCCCAGCTCCATCCGCAGATCGTGCCTGCGAGAGAGCTTCAGCATCCCGTCGGCGAGCGCCCTCGGCGACTCGGGCTCTACAAGTAGCGCGGCGCCGCTCTCGCGCAGAAGCGCCGCCGCCGGTGTATCAGGGTCGATTGATGCGACCACTGGCCTGCCGCTGGCGAGATAGGTCGCGATCTTCGACGGCAGGTTCGCACCCGCACCGGCACGGCGCTGGAGAACAACATGCGCGTCGTGCCCGGCGAGCAACGCCGGGAACTCCTCGCGCGCCACCGGCCCGCGAACGGCGACGTTCGCGAGCGGTGCGGCAAGTCGTGCTACTTCGCCGGCTGCGTTTCCGTCTCCTACGATGTCCACCTCGACACGGCCACTCGCGATGCGCGCTGCCTCGGTCAGCGTCTCGAACCCCTGGGTGTAGCCAAGGTTGCCGGAGTAGAGAAAGCGGAGCCGACCGTTCGCGCACTCAGGCGGCGCAGCTCGTATCCACTCGAGATCGGCCCAGTTGTAGACCACGTCGATCCGGTCGGGGTCGGCGCCGCGCCGGATGAAGTGGTCGCGGAAGCCCGGGCTGCAGACGACGACACGGTCGGCGCGGTGGACCGCGCGGCGCTCGAGGGAGTCGACGGCGTCGAGGATTCGCCTCCCGACGCGCGGCAGCTCCGTCGCCTCGGCGGCTCGCGCGACGAGGTCCTGCACCCAGAGGACGAGACGCGGTCGGCGCGGCAGAGTAGCGGCGAAGGTCGCGGCGAGCAGCGTCGGTACGACGCAGAGCAGCGCGTCGGCCCGCCCCACACGCGCGAGCACGCGCGGAAGCGCGAACGTCGAGGCGGTCAGCTCGTAGAGCACCTTGTCGAGGAATCGCTCCTGGGGCCGGACGCGCAGCCAGGAGCGGTGGACGAGAACACCGCTGCGATGCTCACTCGACCAGAGCCGGCCGCGGTAGCCGTCCTGGATTCGCCGCGCGGGGTAGTTCGGCATCGGCGCCACGACCTCCACGGAATGCCCGCGCGCAACGAGCCACTCGGCCGCGTCGGTGACGAGCGGCGGGATACCGGTGAGCTCGGGCGCGTAGTTCGGGGACCAGATCAGGAGGCGGCTCACGGGCGCACCGCGCTCACGGAACCAATCCCCCGATCCTTCTCGAGAGCCCACGGCCGTACTTGAATCGGAGGAGCAGAAGCATTCTCGTCACGAGCGAGAGGGGCAGGGCGGATTCGTTCACGTAAAGGACGTCCGACGTGTTCCTCGAAAACGCCAGCCGCCGAAAGCCGAGCTCCCGAAGCCGCCGGTCGACCGCACGCGTCCCGCCGGCGAGACGAGGGTTCAGCCAGTCATGGAACTCGATCGTGATCTGCTTCACGCTGCAGAGAAGCTTCTCGGGCGTCGATAGCACGACGTCGATCTCGGCCCCTTCGATGTCGATCTTGAGGAGGTCGACGCGGTCCAGCCCGCGTCGTGTGAAGAGCGTCCCCAGCGACAAGGCGGGAACCTCGACGCCCTTGTTCTCGCCGCGCGCGAGCTCCGGCAGAACGGTCGCGTCGTTGCCTTCCGGCCGGAAGATTGTTGCCGTTCCATCCCTGCCCGCGATTGCCACCCGCTCCAATTCGATCGGCGCGCCTTCAGGGAGGCCGTCGAGAACCCGTTCGTCCGGCTCGACGGCAACCACCCGACAGCCGAGCTTCTCCGCCACCACGACGCTGAAGCCGCCGCTGTTCATCCCGAGGTCAACGACCACCGAATCGCTTCCGAGCGCGTCCCGGATGAAGGAGTGACCTTCAATCCGATCAACGTGCATCGAAAGACCTCCCCAGGCCCCCGCGTGCGGGCTGCGATGCCGGCGTCTCACTGCACCCGTCGGAGGAGAAGGCGGCAGCACCCTCAACCGCGAGAATAAGGACTGACGCGAGCACCGCACCACCGAGGATGTCGGACGGAGCATGGGCTCCCAGCGCGAGGAGTACCGCCATCGTGCCGAGGGCCCATATCAGCAATGGCGCGTGGCCGCGCCGTGTGACGGCGCCTGCCGCAGCGACGATCAGGAGGGCTCGGGCGGTGTGGCCACTCGGGAACGTTTCCTCGAACCCGACCACGTGACGGCCACCAACCGACATGCTCAGCGCCGGTCGCCTCACCACGTGCCGCCCGAGGAGTTCGACGGCATTCGCGCAGATCCACGCGCCGCACCACCCGGCGGGGGCGATCCGGCATCCTCTCCTGTAGAGAACCGCTGCCGAGGCGAAGATCGCGAGACCCGAGATCGGTACCGACGCCGGATACATCCACACGCCGGCCACCTTCTCCCAGGAGCGTCCATGCGTGAAGTCGGGAAGGAAGACGGAACCGATCGAGGGACGGCCACCGACCGTCAAGCCCGGCATCAACGAGTCGACGGCGAGTTGGTCGACTCCTGTGAACGCACCGACCGAGACCAGGGCCGCGATGACACAAAACGCGGCAGCGGCAAGAACCGGCGCAGCGACCCTCGACGGTGCGTACGACCACAGCTTGCCACCCGCAGGCCTGTTACTCGCCAACGGCGTCCCATCCCACGATCGGCACGCCGGCGTCACGCAGTCTCCGGCAGAAACGCTCGAGTCGCGCGAGCTCCTCCCGCCGCCAGTCCTCCTGCTGCCCCGGGTGGACGCCGATCTCCACGAGGCCGCCCAACTGCTGCAGGCGGGGGAGGAGGCAGTCATCCCAGTCGGTCGCCCGGTCGCTGGCCGGCATGTAGAAGTGGTCGGTGGTCCGGAACGAACGCCTCAGCGCGCGCCGCCAATGTGGGCCTAGCCAGTACGTGGGACTCCGCCGAGAGGGCGTGAGGTAGACGTCCTGCGCGTTGCGCACGCGACGAACGCCGACTCCCGGGAGCGTCCTCCTGAGCGCCGTGCGGAACGAGCCGAACTTGTGAACGTGACCGTGCCCGTCGACGTGCGTCACGGGGACGCCCGCGTCCAGTACGCGTCGGATCTGCCGCTCGGTCTCGCGCGCAATCTCCGCAGGGGGGACGCGCCGGGCCATCCCAAGCAGCCGCATCGTCGTCGAGCCACGGAACTGACCGTTGGGAAGCACCAACGACCGAACCTCGGCGGTCGGCGAGAGCGGGTACTCCGTACCGTCGCTGACCCAGACGAGATGCACGCCGAAGCTGTACTGAGGGTGCGCGCGCGCCCATTCGATCGCGGCGTCAGTCTCAGGCATGTTCGCCATGATCGACGCACTCGTCAGGAGACCTCGGTCGAACGCGTCGATCGTCGCCGTGAGCGTGTCGGCGTCCCGACCGAAGTCGTCGGCGTTGACGATCACGCGCAGAGAAGTCTCATCCGGGCTCACGTGAAGATGCTGTCCCCTTCCGCCGCCGTGATCCGCCAGCTCTCGCGCCGCTGAGCTGCGGGGTCAGCGAGCGGACTGCCATGGGGCGCGCGGAACATGAAGTGGGTGGAACCGGCGCGGCGGAGACCCAGCCGACGCGCGACGGCCCCGATCTCGGGCTCAGACTCGCAGACCTCGAATGCATCCACGTTCGCCCGCGAGAGCACATCCGCGGCGAGGAAGACGATGCTCTGCATGTCGACTGCGCTGCGATCGAAGATGAACCAGTCCTGCAGACTGCCGAGCGACAGATCCCGGAAGCCGTGCCGAGACGCACGCTCGTAACGTGCGCACTTGACAACGAAGTACGCCGCGACGGCTCCCGACTCGCCATTCACCAGGAACAGGCGCCGTTTCGGCTCGCCCTTCCCGCGGGCACCGAACGACGCCCGGATCAGCCACTGCAACTGCCCGGACGAACGGTGGGTCGCGATCGGCGCGCCGTCGGCGCCGAGTTGCTCATCGAGCTCCGTCGGGAGCTGCTCGACCTCCCTCACGACCAAGCCGTCCCGTACGCAGGCGCCACGCCGGCGAAGCGCTGCGTACGCGGCGAGCGCGGGGTCGACAGCTGCCGCAAGGGCCCTCGCCCCAGTGCGCGCACCGGGTCCGACGACCCCGGAGAGGACGCGCTCGACCACTGGACGGCTGTGCCGGAGCAGGATCCAGCGCGGCAGCTCGAAGGAGGTCCAGCGCAGGGCGCGGTAGACCGGGATCGCCGCCTGCGAGAACCCGCACCCCCCGACCGGGACGCCGAGCGACGACATGCGCGCGACGAGCATCGCCCCCGCACCGGTCGTCCGGAACTCGGGCACGACGTGGAGGGCCGAGCCCCACAGGATCCGAACGGGGTTCCCCCACGCCGTCACTTCGCCCCGAAAAACGTCGACGCGACCAACGACCCGCTCGCCGACGACTGCGAGCAACTGCGCCGGGTCGTCATCTCCACCGCGGAGCGGGTTGCCACGAAATGCGGCCAGCTTCTCCTCGGAAAACGGGACGATCCCATCCGGGTCGTCGAGACCGGCTGGATCGCCGAGCTCCCCCAGCCTCCGCACGACCACGCCGACCGTCATCCCAGTAGGGCTCTTCATGGCCTCAAGCGCGTTCCCGGACGCGCTTGAAGCGCTCGGTGATGAGCGCCTGGTCGACGACCGTTACCTTTACCGGAACCATGTACGGGCGCAACCGCTCCGCACAGTGCGACTTCACTCGCGCGGTGATCGCCCGCGTAAGCTCTGGGCGCTCGAGCCGCACTTCGGCGCACACGATGTTTCCGAGCAGCGCGTTCGGTTCTGCGTACACCCTCGCCTCCACGACATTCTCGAGCTCCTCGATCGCGGACTCGACTTCTACGGGGTAGACCTTCTCTCCGCCGACGTTGATCAGCTCCGAGCGGCGGCCCAAGATGCGCAGCCACTCATCGTCGACCTCGACCGCGTCACCGGTCATGAACCATCCGTCCTCGGTGAACGGGCTCGGTGCGTTCAGGTACCCGAGCATCGCGGAGCGCGCGCGAATCTCGAGCAAACCGTCGCGCACGCGCGTCTCATAGCCCTCCCCGCCCACCTTGACCCAGAGCGACTCGCGGTCCCTCGACCGTGAGCGCAGTACCCCGAGTTCAATCAGACCGTATGTCTGCTGCAGCTTGACGTCGGGGAAGAGCACGGCCAGCCGCGAGAGCGTGTGTGCAGGCATCGGCTCCGTGCCGTAGGTGATCACCTGCAGGCTGGAGAGGTCATGGCGCTCGTATGCGCGGCCGGCGAGCAGGAGGTTCAGGAACGACGGCGAGGCAGGCAGAAGCTCGACCGCGAACTCCTCGATTAGCGCGCAGATCCGGTCGGGCCTGCGGTCGTCGACGGTCACCACGGCAGCCCCATTCGAGAGCGCATGGAACAACGTGTTCAGCCCGCCCCAGTGGTCGAAGAGGAGGAAGTTGAGCGTCCGCAGAGCGGGCCGCGGCTCGCGGAACTTCTCGAACAGCGGCACGACGTCGTGCACGGCTCCCTTTGGCTGCCCCGATGATCCCGAGGTAAAGAGGACCAGGCCAGGATGGGCATCGGCTCGTAGTCGCTCGTAGAGCGCGTGCCGGCCGTCGTTCGTCAGCGTCTCGAACGAGACGTGATCGTCGTCGGAGATACAGATCGACCGCTCCGCGCGGGCTATCTGGAGCTGCTCGGCGCGGCGTTGGCTCAGGCCCGCAAGTGGGACGGCGATGGCGCGGCGCCGAAACAGTGCGACCATGACCGCCACCGCATTGGGCGAGAAGTCGCCCTCGATCGCCACAACCTGGCCGGCCTGGATGTGCCTGCGCTCGAGCTCCTGGCTCCAGTAGTCGACCCTCTCGCGCAACTCCGCATAGCTCGACTCGGACCCGTGCCAGATGAGCGCCGGCGCGTCCGCGGTCCCCGCGAAGCGGGCGAGCAGGAAGTCAAGAGGCTCGTCGTCACGGTCTCGCATCTGACTCATGCTCGCATCAGTGCGGCGGCCGACGAAAGCCCGACGCCGAAGCCTGCGAGCACGACCATCATTCCGGGGCGCAACCGCCCGGTGCGCCTCGCATCCTCAAAGAGGATCGGCAACGAGGCCGAGACGGTATTGCCAACGTCCGCGATGTTCGAGAACACTTGCTCCGGGCGCAGACTCAACACTCGCACGAGCGAGTCGAGCGTCAGGCGACTCGCCTGATGGAAGAGGAACAGGTCCACATCCGCAAACGACCGCTCATTTCGCTCGAGCAGCGAGCGGAGCTGCCTCGGCACGAACGAGTTGACGAAGGCCCAGACGCCCATGCCATCCATGTGGATGTCGTTCTGCGACCGCACGTTTCCGTTCGGATCGACGGTGGGGACGGAAGTCTCGGCCGAGCGGGGCAGCCGACAGCCGCCGGCGGGAATCCAGAAGCGGTCAAAATGCTCGCCGGCGGTCGCGAGGTCGAAGTCGACGATGCCCTCCTCGCCCGGTGATACGCCGACGAGGGTTGCCGCCGCGCCGTCGCCGAAGAGAACGCGCGCGGAGCGGTCGCCTGGGTTGATCAGCTTCGAGTACGTGTCCGCCGCTACGAGCAGCACCCTTCGCGCCAACTCGGCCGCGAGCAATCCCTGAGCGATCGCAAGTCCGTAGGTGAAACCGGAGCATGCGAGGTTGTAGTCGAACGCGAGCACCTGCTCCCGCAGGCCCAGGTGGCGGTGAAGCAGAAACGCATTCGACGGCATCACGTAGTCGGGTGTCTGGGTGCAGAAGAGGATCGCGTCGACCGTGTCCCGATCCTCCCGCTCGAACAGCCGGTCGCAGGCGCGGGCCGCAAGGTCGAACGCCGTCTCGTCGGCGCCGGCGACATGACGCGAGACGACTCCGCTCTTCTGCTGGACCTTCTCCATCTCCCAGCCCGGGTTCTCGACGCCGAGGTCGGCGTTGGTGACGACCCGCTGCGGCAGCTCGTACTCGACCCGTTCGATCCGCGCCCTCATCCGAGCAGCTCCTGCAACGACACGTTCCCCTCGAGCTCCGAGCCGAGGTCCGTGGAGTCGCCGTGCCCGGGGTGAACGAGCGCGTCCCGCGGATACGTCGCGAGAAGACGCAGCGACCGGACGAGGGCGTCGGGGTCGCCCCCTGGGAGATCGGTCCGCCCCACGGCCCCGCGCAGCAGCGTGTCTCCTGTGAAGAGATGGACGCGCGCATCGCCGCCCACGACTGCGATCGTCATGCCACCGGGGGTGTGGCCCGCTGTGTCAAGCAACCGAATCGACACATCGCCGAACGAGAGCGTCTCCTCGCCTCCCGCGTGCCAGCGGTCGACCTCAGGGACCTCGATCGGCGACTGGCGAAACGCCAGCCTGATCAGGTTCGCGCGGCGGAGCGTCGACCGATCGTCTGTGTGTACGAGCAACGGCGCGCGCCATTCCCGGCGAAGCTCGGCCGCCGCGCCGATGTGATCCGCGTGAGCGTGCGTAGCGACGAGCAGGACGGGCCGCAGGTGGAGCCGCTGCGCCTCCGCAACGAGCGCGACGGGCTCGTCGCCCGGATCGATCACGATCGCGGCGTCCGACTCGCCGGCGACCAGCCAGCAGTTCGCGCGCGCCTCTCCGACGACCAGTCGCTCGACGCGCAGCGCGGCCCGCTCCGACGCGATCACCTAGACGCCCCCTAGGTAAATCGTCTGTCCCGTCAACGCCGGCGTGCCGGGTCGGAGCAACGGGTCGAGCGCAGCCACGACCGCGTCGACGTCCAGCTCCACCACGGCGAGCCGTTGACGCAGCTTATCGGCCGCGACCGCGGGAAGCGCCTCGTACATCCCCGTCCCGCGGACCGGCGGCAGGCCGATGCAGTTGACGGCGATACCCAGGCCCGCGACCTCCTTCGCAAAGACCCTGGTGAACTGCTCGACCGCGGACTTCGCCGCGCCGTACACCGAGGTGCCCACCGTGGCGAGAGGGACGTGCACACTCGAGAAGTTGACGATCGACCCACCGGTCCGCCGCATCGCCTTCGCGCCTTCGCGCGCGCAGAGGAATGTGCCCAGGATCGTCGTCTCCAGCACCTCGCGGACGGTGGCCGCGGGCGTCAGCAAGGCATGGTTGGCGGTCGAAGCCCCTGCGTTGTTCAGGACAGCAGCGACCCTACCGAGTTCGCGGGCGCGGCCGAACAGCGCCTTCACCGCCGACTCGTCGGCGACGTCGCCGGTGACGTGCTCATAGTTGGCGAGTGCGGTCTCGGGCGGGCGACGGCTGCAGCCGACCACTTGAAAGCCCCCGACCGCGTAATGCTCGGCGAGAAGGCGGCCGAGCCCGGAGCGCGTGCCGGTGATCACCATCACAGGCGGGTCAGCGATCGGATGCCTCCTCCACGAGCATCGTCGCGTAGTCGATCAGCGAGCAGACCGTTTCGAAGGGACTGCCCTCCTGTGTCATCGCACGCTCGTCGGCAAGCGTCAGGATCACGCCAAGTCGTGTCTCGATTTCCTGCTCAGTTGCGACGATGAAGTTGACGAGACCGAGGGAATCGAGCACGCCCGCTTCCCCAAAGAGCACCGCGTCCTCGCTGGCCTCTAGCCGCTGGGTGGCAGGCTTCCCCTCGTTGATCTCGTCGACGGCGGCGAACACCGCCGCGCGAACCTCGTCTCTCGCGCTCGTCGTCATCGTTGACTCCTATCGCCTGGGATACGACTCATCGCCCAACGGTCCTCAGCGCTTGGACGGTCGCCTTGTTGCCGATCCGCCCCAGAAGTCGGTTCGCAACGAGAAGCGAGCTGCGCGCGACCGGAAAGACCGGCCGCGACGACAACCCCGCCGAGGCCCTTCCCGGGACGTGTCGGTAGAGCATCGCGTAGCGCTCGCTGCGCGCGATCTCGAAGCCGTGGCTGCAGAGCTCGCGCACGAGCTCGTCCGGAACGACACGTCCGACATCGTTCCCCGACTCCTCGCGGACCTCCGCGAGCCCGAATCGCGCTGCGACCGCGGTCGCCGCGGCGCGGGCAGGCTCGGTGATCGCGATACCGTACCCAGCGACACGCGCCATCTCGGCGAGCGCTGCGAGAGGCTTGCCGAGGTGGTGCAGCCCGTCGTGGACATACACGAGGTCGATGGACCGGTCGCCGAACGGGAGCGCCTCCGCGTCGGCGACGATAGGCGTGATCTGGAGGCCGCGGCGGCGCGCGCGCTCGACAACCCGCGCCGCCGCACCGGGCGAGATGTCGGAGGCGATTACGCGCGCTCCGGCCTCGGCGAGAAACTCGGCGTCCATCCCGGACCCGCCGCAGACCGTTAGCGCCGTCATGCCTCGAAGACTCGGGAACGCCGTGACGCTGCGGCGGAACTTCTCGCGCAGCAGCCACTCGTAGAAGCGGGGCGCGCCGTGCGGTCGCTCGACTTCCCATTCCGCGTCGACCTCGGCGTCGAACCAGGACGCCTGGTCCGCCTTGAGCTTGTCCCGCGCCGCGTCCTCCGTCACGAGCCTCGGAATGCCATCCGCCACGGCGTACTGCCGCCCGCACGAAGAGCAACGCAGGCCGACTTCCGCCCGCTGGATCATCGCGCGGCACGCCGGGCACCTCAGGAGCGCGAGCAGTTCGTCGCGCGACACGGGGAGCGATTGCATCGCGGCCTCCGCGGTCACGCCGCCTCCGCCCGCGCCAGCTCGCGCATCTTCGCCGAGATCGTGAACTCATACCACCCCATCAACACGCAGAAGACAAAGCCCTCGCGGCCATCGAGGAAGCCACGCCTGAGCACATACCAGATGAAGAAGCGAATGCCCGAGCGAAAGGGCAGTCGCACCCAGACACGCCGAAGGATCCGGCGCCGTTGCGGCGGCGTCGCGCGGAGAAATCCAAGTGGGCCGACCCCGATCGGCTCGTTGCGGAAGCGGCGATAGAGATGCGCCTCCCAGGTCGAGTACCGGTTGTGGCGCTCGATCCACGGTACAAGGTCGCGCCGGTCCTCGTGCCGGAGCGTCGACCGCAGGAAGCCGAGCCGGCCCTCCACGACGACATGCTCGTGCACCTCGTTGTCGCCCGTCGTCTCGAGGCCGTTCAGGCCGAGGTCCTCGAAGTGGCCCAGCCGGTGCCGGAAGAAGCGGGTCACCCAGATCCGCTGGAAGCAGCGCATGCGGCGACCCATGAAGAAGAACTCAATGTTGAGGCAGTAGCCGTCGCGGTCGTCGCGCTCGATCGCCTCCGCCATCTCGTCGCGCAGCTCCGGCGTCACGCGTTCGTCGCCGTCGAGTAACAGCACCCACTCGTTGCGGAAGGAAAGGTTGCGCAGCGACCACTCTTTCTTGCGCGGTCCGTGCCCGGGGAAGTCGAACTGGACGACCTGCGCGCCGGCGGCCTCGGCGATCTCCGCCGTCCGATCGGTGCTGCGCGAGTCGACCACGAAGACCTGGTCAGCCCACGCGACGCTCGCGAGCGCCTCGGCGATGTTCAGCTCCTCGTTCTTCACCGGCAGGACGACG
>CAZJSY010000114.1:0-10582 GCA_964548555.1 uncultured Burkholderiales bacterium | reverse complement strand
TATTGTCAACACGAATCGTGTTACAGCTCGTGACGTTTCGGCGCTTTGTCGCTACACGACAACGACGCGATTGTCCATAGGGTTACATCTGTGTGGACAGGACGGAAACACGAGCGGCGCGCGACCTCACCGTGCGCATCACCGACCGCGCTGTGCACGTGGTTGTGAGCCCGGGAACATTCGAGCCGCTGGGGCCAGGAGCGGCAGCCCGCGGCCTCGGCTCCAAATCGCGTTGAACACCCAGGAAACATGCGGGCGATATGCGACCACGTGGTGTGTGTCGCTCGGCGTTCAGATAGCCGCACTCTGCAGTTCATCGCGACGACGCACGCTGCGCCGCTTCCTCTCGCGGTCTGACAACGAGCGGCGACCGGCTGAGCGAGTGGGAAAGCGTTCGCCGCGAGGAACAGGCACCCGGCTGCGACGAGATGTCAATAAAGATGCCCGAATCGGCGCGCAAATATATGGACAATGAGCGCCAAGAAATGACATCCCACTGAGGGGGGCGCCAGTAGGTGGCGCGGGCCCGTCTCAGCAGGCTGGTCCCGAACGCAGGTCGAAGAGCACCCGACGTTGGTCGCTCTCGACGGCGACCGCTTTGCCCAGACACGCGCCCAGCGCACGTTCGATCTGGGCGCCGCCGTCGGCGTATCCGTACCGGTCGACCCACACCGCCGTGAACCCGGCTCGGCGGGCGCGGCGCAGCTGCTCGGGCACGGACAGGCCGAGCTGACCGTCCTGCCAGATCCGCCGACCCTTGACCGCTCCGTAGCTCCAGCGCAGCGTGTCCGAGTGCAGCCAACCGCGTTGGTGCGAGTAGTCGACCATCCGTGCGATCGGGGGCGACTCCGGATATTGCATGTACGGCAGTTGCAGGACAGCGGCATCACGGCCGAACGTCTGCTCGATGTTCTGCACGAACGTGCGCTCCGTCACGAACTCCTCACTCGCGGCACGGTACGGAGGGATGTCGGCTCCGGAGGTCTGGTCGAGAACGGCGACGGTCGTGCACAGCGCCACGACGGCCAGGACGACCATGGGCGCAGCCGCGCGCCGGCGCAACAGACGATCGAGCGCCCGCGCCGCGGCTGCGACGCCGATGAAGCCCAAGAAGATGGAAAGGCGGTTCCAGGAACGGATCTGTGTGAATCCGGCAATCGCCAGCGCCGCACCGCCACCTGCCGTCACACCGAACGCGAGCGTGGTGAACCCGAGCAGGGCCAGGGCCCGGTCGTCGGGTTCGCGCGGACCCCGACCCCCGACGAGACGTCCGGCTGAGCTCGCGAGCAGGACGACGAGGCCGCCCGCCGCGACGAGGCCGAGAGCCTGTCCCGGCTCCGACGGGTAGAGCGACTTCGCGTATTTGCGTGCGGGTGCGCCCAGCGCTCGGATGCGATGCTCCGGAATGGGTGTGACGAGCGGCAGCGGCCGCAACGAGAACACGGTGACCTCGTTGAACGAACGGTCGAACGCTGTGTCGCGGCCATGGTGGGCGTCCAGGAGCAGCGTCGGCACGAACTGCAGCCCGAGCACGATCCCGATCACCCCCGCCAGGAGCAGCCCGGAGAGCGCGGGTTCCGGCCGCCGCCGGGCGAGGCTCGCCACCACGGTCGTCGAGGCGAGCAGCAGCGCGCTCAGCACGGCGTAATAGGTCCCGGTCCCTCCGGCCCAGACCACGACGGCGATCGCGGCGACCCAGCGCCATCGCGGGACCGCCCGCCCGCCCAGTCTCACCCACGGCGAGTCCGCGAGCAGCGCGACCGCGAGCGCAACGACCAGTGGGATCGCCGAGTAGTCGGCGAGCAGCACGTGCATCTCGTTGCGCGCGAAGTGGTACGGCAGCAGCGCCGTAACGACCGCCCCGCCGGCCGCGACGACGGGCCCGACGTGCAACCAGCGGAGCGCGAGGTATGCCGTCGCGACGATCAGCACGAACGCGCCGAGGTACATGGTGTTCAGCGCGAGCGCCCAGTCGCGGCTCACGACCGAGAACACACGGAGAAACCCGAGGTGCCAGCCGTCGCCGAGAGGAAAGTCACGCAGGTTTGCGCCCGTGGGGAAGCCGAGCTTCGGGTTGTCGAAGTACCAGCCGCGCAGCAGCACGGTCTTGAACATCCCGGCATTCAGTGTGACGTCGAACGAGTTGTAGAACGGAACGCGCCAGCGCGCCCGCCACAGCTGCAACACGAGTGTCGCCGCGGCGAGCGTGCCCATCTCTGCCATGGCCAGCCACCCGAGGTCGCGAATCCAGCGGGCTCGCTCCCTCATCAAGGGCAGCGACGCGTGACCGACCGACCGAGCTGCATCAGATGACACCGACCTGGATCGAAGGGGGAGGGGCGAACGCCGAACCATAGCGATGGCGGTCGGCCCGATCGGGGCGCGGGCCGGTCCGGCTACGGAAGAATGGGCTCCATGACGCAGCCGGCGCTCCACGACCCCGAGCTCTACGACCGCGGCTTCCCCTACGAGCGGTTCAAGGAGCTGCGCGACCACGACCCGGTCTCGCATCACGAGCACCCCGACTACGAGGGTGGCTACTGGATCGTGGCGCGCCACGCCGACGTCCAGCGGGTCTCTCGCGACGCCGAGACGTGGCGGAACGCACCGGCACCGTTCGTCGAGGTGCCGCCGGGCTCGCCGCCCGAACCCGAGATGGACCTGCTCATCAGCCTCGACGGACATGAGCACATCCAGATGCGCAAGCTCGTCAACAAGGGCTTCACCCCGCGCCGGGTCGCGGCCATCGAGGACAAGCTGCGGGCCCGGGTCGACGGGCTGATCGAGGATCTGCGCGGCCGGACGTCTGCCGATCTCGTCCACGACCTCGCCCTCTGGCTGCCGCTCCATGTCATCGCCGACATGGTCGGCGTCCCCGAGGCCGACCGCGCCCTGGTGTTCGCCTGGACGGAGACGCAGTTCGGGTTCGACCCCGACGTCACCATGGACGATCGGGACCGGGCGATGACCGAGATGTTCGCCTACGCCGACGCGCTGAGCCGCGAGCGGCAGGCAGAGCCGCGCGACGACCTCCTCAGCGTGCTCTTGCAGGCGGAGATCGACGGGCACCGCCTCACCCAGTTCCAGGTGAGCACGTTCTTCATGCTCCTGCAGAACGCGGGGAGCGAGACCACGCGCAACCTGATCACCAGCGGGACGCTCGCGCTGCTGCAATATCCCGATCAGGCGGAGAAGCTGCGCGCCGACCTGTCGCAGCTGCCGACCGCGATCGAGGAGCTGCTTCGCTACGTGACGCCGGTGATGTACTTCTCACGCCAGGCGGCGCACGACGCCGAGATCGCCGGAGTGCCCATCCCGGCTGGGGACCGTGTGGTGATGTCCTATCCCTCCGCCAATCGCGACGAGCGCGCGTTCGAAGACCCCGACCGCCTCGACCTCGCCCGAACGCCGAACGACCACGTGGCGTTCGGAGCCGGCGGACCGCATTTCTGTCTCGGCGCGAGCTTGGCCCGTATCGAGGCGCGCGTGATGTTCGAGGCGATCCTCACTCGATTCGACGGTCTGGAGCCGGCGGGCGATCCCGCCGAGATGCCCCGCGTCCGCTCCAATCTCATCGACGGCTTCGCCGAGCTGCCGATCACGTGGCGCGCCATCCACGAGAAGCAGGACGCTTTGAGCGGGACGGCCTGAGATGCCGTTGGCACTCACCGACGAGAAGATCCTCATCACCGGGCCGGCCGGCCAGATCGCCGAACCGCTGACACGGTTCCTCGCCAAGGAGAACGAGGTCTGGGGTATCGCGCGCTTCGGCGATCCGGATACCCGGGCCCGCATCGAGGGTTACGGCGTCACCACGCGCGTGGTCGACCTCGCGGCCGGGCGGTTCGGCGACCTGCCGGACGACTTCGGCTACGTGCTGCATCTCGCGGCCGACCAGAGCGGCGGCCTCGACTACGACCACGCGCTGCGGGTGAACGCGGAAGGCACCGGATTCCTGTTGGAGCACTGCCGCAAGGCGAAGGCCGCGCTCGTCATGTCGACCTTCTCGGTGTACCGGCCGAACCCGGATCCCGGCCATGAATACCGCGAGACCGATCCGCTCGGCGAGGTCAACGCGGTGCACGCGCCGACCTACTCCGTCTCGAAGCTCGGTCAGGAGTCGGTGGCCCGCTTCTGCGCCCGCGCGTTCGATCTCCCCGTCACGATCGCGCGCATGAACGTCTCGTACGGTGACAACGGCGGTCTCCCCGCCATCCATCTCGCGCTTGCTCGGGCCGGTGAGCCCGTGGTCACGCGGTGGGACCCGTGCACGTACAGCCCCATCCACGAAGACGACATCTGCGCGCAGGCCGCGCCGTTGCTCGCCGCCGCCTCGGTGCCCGCGACGATCGTCAACTGGGCCGGAGACGAGCCGGTGAGCGTGCAACAGTGGTGCGCCGAGTTCGAGCAACTGCTCGGCCGGCCGGTCGCGGTGGAGGTCGGGACGTTCCCGGGCACGCAGCCCAGCGCCATCTCCGACAGCACGAAGCGCCGTTCGATCACCGGGCCTTGCACGGTGCCGTGGCGCGAGGGAGTGCGGCGCATGGTCGCGGCCCGCCCGTAGATGGGCTTTCCGTCGTTCGCCGGTGCATGAGGGCGGTGAAGGACGCCGGAGCTCCGTCAACCGTCCGGGCTGAGCCGCCGGTAGAGGCACTGGCCGCCACCGGACGCGTGCAACAGCCCCCGCCGCGACCACACTCGTCCGCTCCAGCCGAAGAGGCCGCCGGTCGACACGGGCGCGGCTCCGTCGCACAACAGCCAGTCCTCGTCGGCGGTCGGGCGATGGAAGGCGACGTTGAGGTCGAGCGTCGGCGCGATGAACGGCGGCTCGCTCCATGCATGCACCCGGTGTGCAGCGGGCCAGCTCGGGAGGTCGACCAAGATCACCGAGCGGGCGGCGTCCACCCACGGGTCCTCGAACGTGGCCGTCGGTGTGAACCGGAGCCACTCCTGCCAGCGTGCCGGCCGTGGACCGGGAGGAGGCCATTCCGGTTCGAAGTCGATCGGCCGGGCCTCGAGATTGTTCCAGAACGGGTAGGGCGGCTTCGCCTCTTCGCCGAGCAACTCGTCGAGCCCCTGAAGTGCGTCGGGGCCGGGCACCTCGGGCGCCACCGTCTCGTCGTGCTCGAGCCCGTCGGGTTCGCCAACACTCCACACCATCGCGTCGAGCACGGGTCGGCCGTCCTGTGCGACGTCGACGCGATACGAGCTCGCGCTGCGACCGCGCTTTCGCTGCTCGACCCGCAACTGGATGGGTTCGAAGCGCGCGACGCCCAGGTAGTGGCACGAGAACGCGGCCGGCCGCGGATGTTCGCTGGACAAACCCGCGGCGCGCAGCGCGAAGGCGGCGACGTATCCGCCCATCGGCCCCCAGATCTCCCACTCGCGGCTGACCGTTCCCTCGTAGCACCCGTCACCGCACGCACGCACCGCGGTATCGATCGCGAGATCTCCCATGCGGACATCGTGCCGCAGGAGCGACGTCCGGCTCGACCGAAATAGGGTGCCGCGGTGGATCTCGAGCCCCGCACCGCGGCGCTGTATGCCAAGCACGCCTTCACGCAGATGCTCGCGGTCGCCGAGCGTCTCGGTGAGGCGAAGATCAACACGCGACCGTTCGGTCCGGGCACCAACGCGGTCGCGCCCCTCGTCATCCACTGCTGTGGCGTGGTCGAGTTCTGGATCGGTCACGTCGGGCTCGGACGGCCGAGCACGCGCGACCGTGACTCCGAGTTCTCGCGGACGGCGACACTCGCGGAGCTGCGTGATCTCGTGACCCGGACGTTGATGGTGCTTCGCGACGATCTCGGCCGCCTCGATGCCGGCGAGGCGTCGTCGGACAACGCCGAACTTCGTCAATTCCTGGACGTCCCGGACCGGTCGGACGCGGCGCTCGTGATCCACGTCTTGGAAGAGCTGTACCAACATCTCGGCCATATCGAGATCACCGCGGACGCCGTCGGGCCCCGCTGACCGAACCGCTCGCGCCATGCCGACGAGCAGGCCCCTCGGACTTCACCGGCGGTTCATCGAGTCTTTGCCGCGTGCCGGGTTTTCCACGGGGTTGTCCTCTCGTGATCCACAGGCATGTGGTCGTACGTTCTGCGAGATGGCCACAGAGCGACTCGAGGCGGTCGAGCTCCGCACCGGTCAAAGGATCTGGCTCGACGGCGGCACGACGTCGATCGTTCGTGTGAAGCACGATCCTGAGCGCTCGTTCGTGCTCGTGGACACGGTCGACGAGCGCATCATCATCTGCCGGCCGGATCATGTGGTGACCGTCGAGCACGAGGGTCCCGCGTAACGGAGTGCCGTGGTGTCCACCCTCGACGTGCTCCGGCCCGGTGTGCGAATCTCGCAACGGTGTTCGAGCCGACAAGGAGACACCATGGAGACGAGGGTCGACGAGATCGCCGACGGCATCTACCGCCTGTCCACGTGGGTGGAGGACATCGCGCCGCCGCTGGGCTTCACGTTCAACCAGTTCCTCGTCGACGCCGACGAGCCGTTGCTGTTCCACACCGGTCCGCGTGCGATGTTCCCCTTGGTGTCGGCCGCCATCGAACGCGTCATGCCGTTGGATCGCCTGCGCTGGATCACATTCGGCCATGTCGAGGCCGACGAGTGCGGATCGATGAACCTGCTGCTCGAGGCTGCGCAGAACGCCAAGGTCGCACACAACGGGCTCGGGTGCATGGTGTCGCTCAACGACCTGTGCGACCGGCCACCCGAACCGCTGGGACCCGATGACGTCATCGACCTCGGTGGCAAGCGCGTCCGCAACATCGACACGCCGCACGTGCCGCACGGATGGGAGGCGCACGTCTTGTTCGAGGAGACGACGGGCACGCTGCTGTGCGGCGACTTGTTCACCCGGCTGGGCGACGGGCCGGCCGTCGTGACCGATGATGTCGTAGGTCCGGCGATGGAGGCCGAGGCCATCTTCCGGGCGACGTGCATGGCTCCGGACACGGCCGTCGTGATGCGAAAGCTCGGTGAGCTCCAGCCGGCCACACTGGCTCTGATGCACGGCTCGTCGTTCCGTGGCGACGGGGCCAAGGCACTGTCGGAGCTCGCCGATCAGTACGAGGCGCAGTATCTCGCCCAGTCATGAGTCCTGCGCGCTACGCGCGGCGCGATGTGTCCTTCCGGAGCGGTTCGAGTAGCCCGTTGAGCTCGCTCGGTCTCGTGATCGCAGGAAGCTCCGGCCGCTCGAGCCATGACGGTCGCGGCGTGTCATCCGTGCGTGCCCACTCGGGATGCGCGGGCCACCAGCGTCTCGTCATCCGCTGGCTCGGCTCGACGAGACCGGCGCGGGAGCATGCAGCCGCGTACTCGATGCTCGTTCGTCGCGCGCCGTCGCGATCCCAGTAGTCCTCTTCCGATCTCCAGTACCCGTCGCCGGCGTACCGAAGCACGGACAATCCCGGGAAGTCGAAGTACGGCGGACCTTCGCTGTCCGGGTTGTCACGACGGTTCTGGTAGTGGAAGACCACGACGTTGCCGTCGACGACGTGCCAGTCGTACACGGCGTAGATCTCGGGGACTCCCTTCATGACCGCGTGGATCCACACGTCGACCTCGTCGCGTCCGTGCAGCGGACCCCAGAAGTAGTCGTGGTAGAAGACGTCGGGAACGAACAGCTGTGTCCACGCCGACCAGTCCTCCTCGACGTTTCCGGTCCGCCACCACTCGGCGAAGGCGGCCTCGACCTCGTGTCGTCCGACGTCCGTCATCGCGGCATCGTACGACGCACGCGAGACGAGCGTCGTCGAGACACCGCGATGAGCACGGCAGACTCGTGGCACCTGTTGTGCAGCGCGTATATGCCGAGGCCCGTGAGCCACAGCACCGCGCCGCACTCGAAGCACCAGGTCGCGCCCGAATCCGATTCCAGCTCGATCGCGCCTCGCTCCACCATCACCAACGCGTCCTCCCACTCGTGCGCGTGGTAACGCAGGCGGCGTCCCGGCAAGACCGTGACGACGCGGACGTCGAACGCGGCCGGCACCCGCCTGAGAGCGGGGAGTCGGTCATCGCCGCCGCCGGTCTCCCCAGCGTGGTCACGGCCCACGAACGGTATTGACCTGAAAGGCGGGCCGGACTGATCGGCGATGCGACAATCTCGGGATGACGACGGGCGCACGGCGGGGCCGTTCGAGGGAGCTCGCCGTCGCAGCGGTGGTTGCCGCCCTCCTCGCGGGAGGCGCGTTCCTCGTGGTGCGGTACGTGAAGCACCGCAACGACGACGACGCGGTCGCGACGACGCTGCAAAAGGTCAGAGCCGACGCGGCCCCGATCCGGGGCGAGCGTTGGGACCGGGTGCGGGCGTCGAGCCTTCGGGGTGGGCCGGGCGGGGTCGTCGACCTCTTCAAGGACGTGGGAAGGCCGAACCACGTGACCTACGCGGACGACGTGCTCAGGGTGGAGCTGTCGACCGGCGCCGACGCGGCCCGGAGCTGCGTCACCGTGACGCTGCGTCGCGACTCCACGATCTACACGACGGGCCGCTGCACCCCGGGCAGGGACTGAGTCCGGAGTCTCGGCACCACGCGGCGTCGCGGATCGCACGCGCTGCGCAAGAGTTTGCGACGGATCGACGTACCAGGTGGGCTGTCGCGCCTGGGCTGGGTAACGTGTCCGTTCCATGGTGCGCAGCGCATTTCCCGGGCCGAGCGACCGTCCCGTCGAGCGAGTGCGAGCCACCCTCGACCAGGGTGTGCGTGCAGTGAAGACGTGGTGGCGGGCACGCGAGACCGCCCACCTCGTGTCCCGACCCCACCACGTGGACGTCGACCTGACCTCGGAGAGTCCGCGACACGACACCTCGGAGGACGGCACGCGCGACACCGTCGCCCGCTATGTCACCGAAGAGTTCGACCGCATGCGGCGCGAGGTCGACGAGCACGACGTCGAGCTGCTCCAGGCCCTGAAGCGGCTGGCGTCGTCGTACGAGCGGGTCGTCGAGCGCCTCGAGACCGACCGCCGGGAACGTCGTCTGCTCGCCGAGGCGGTGCTCCGGTTGGAGCGGCGACTGTCGGTCCTGGAGCCCCCCGCGAAGCCCTTCACGGAGCTGCCGCGAGGTGAGCGAGTCACTGGCGGATGGGTGTCGTCCGGCGGTGATGCCGGGCAGGCCGCCAACGCCGACGACACCACTGCGACCTCCGGCGACACGTCGAGCGACCCCGACCACAAACCGGTCGACCCCATCGAAGAGCTGTTCGGCGATCCCGTCTCGGAACGCCACTGACGGCGTCTCCGTTCTGCCATACCCGGCCGGGCCTGACCGCCGTCGGACTCGAGGGCGGCCGTGACGGGAGTCGAGATGCGAGCTGGTGCGCACGATGGCCCTCCGGAGCGACGGAGCCGCGATGCACTGGTGGGAGCGGCGCTCGGCGCGACAACGGTTACCGCGGGCGCGGTGTTCATGCTCTGGACCCGAGGCACGCCCCGCGTCCGCGCGCTGTTTCTGGCCGTCTCGATCGCGGCGTTCGGCGCGATCTTCATCTGCAGATCGTGGCGCCGTTCACTCTCGATGCGTGTCGTCTGGGTTCTGTGCGCCGCGATCCTGCTCGTCGCGGTCGTCGCTCGGCCGAACGGCACCGATCTCTGGTACTACCAGCTCTACGGCCGGATCGTCGTCCACTATCACCAGAGCCCGTACAAGCACCCGCCCGCCGAGCACTCGAACGACCCGATCGTGAAGCGCACCGACTACTACTGGCTGGGAGTGCGCGCCGAGTACGGACCACTGCTCATCGGCATGGCGAGCGCGGTGGCCGCAGTCACGGGAACGAGCGACCTTCCGGCACGTCTCGCGTGGCAGGGCGGCGCGATGCTCGCGGTGTTCCTCGCGCTGTTGCTCGTAGGCCGGCGCACGAACAGCGCGGCGGCGGTCGCGCTCGTCGGCTTGAACCCGGTCGTGTGGTTCTCAGGCGTGAACGCCGGGCACGCCGACACGTTCATCGGGCTCGCACTGCTCGTGGGTGTCGTGCTCGCGCGCGAGCGTCGTGATGTCCTCGCCGCGGTCGCGCTGACACTTGCCGCGCTGGTCAAGGGACCCGTCGGTATCGCGCTCGTGGCTTTCCTCGCGTGGCTCTGGCTCCACGACGGTGTTCGCACCGCGTTGCGGCCGGCTGTGGCAGCGGCGGCCACCGCGCTCGTCGCGCTCGCGGCCTCCGGCGGACGGGCCGCGTTGCAACCCGCGTTCGACGCGCGAACGAGAACGAACAGCGTCACGCCGTGGAACGTGGTGCGCTCGCACGGACTCGATCCGTTCCGCGGAACCGTCAGCGATCCCGGCCCGCTTCCGCATGTCATCCCGACAGTCGCGGTCGTCGCCGCAGTCGTGCTCGCGGTCGGCTGGGTGGTCAGCCGTCTCGGCGACGAGGAGCCGAGCTTCGCCGTGGCCGGGGCAGTGGTCGCGTGGCTGGCCCTCGCGCTGTACACCTCGCCGTGGTCGGGTATCTGGGCGATTCCCGTTCTGGCGCTCCATCACCGCGCGTTGCTGACACGCCTCGCAGTGGCCTGGTTCTGCCTCCTCACGTTCCAGACGAACTGGGGAATGGTGAGTGTGATCTAT
>CAZJSY010000113.1:0-10781 GCA_964548555.1 uncultured Burkholderiales bacterium | reverse complement strand
CCCCACACCCGCACCAACCGCCACGGCTACGCCTACGGCGTGAGATTCTGACCCACACGAGCAGCGGCGCGTCCGGCATTCAGTCGATAGCCTCCGAGCGTGGATGTCGCCATCCTCGTGTTCGACGGGATGACCGCGTTGGGGGCAACGGGCCCGTACGAGGTGCTTAGCCGTCTGCCCGGTGCGAACGTCATCCTCACCGCCCCTGAGCCCCGCTCGTACCGCGATGCACAACGCGCGCTCGCGCTCGTCGCAGACGTCGCGCTCGACGACGTCGCCGCACCCGACATCGTCGTCGTCCCGGGTGGTCCGGGCGAGGTCGAGCTGCGCCACGACGCGCGGGTCCTCGACTGGCTCCGCGAGGTCCACGAGACGACGACGTGGACCACGTCCGTGTGTACCGGCTCGCTGGTGCTCGCGGCGGCCGGACTGCTCGACGGTGTCTACGCGACGTCGCACTGGCTCGCACTCGACGAGTTGGGACGCCTCGGTGCGAGGGCGGTCGCCCAGCGCGTCGTCGTCGACGGAAAGGTCATCACCTCGGCCGGGCCGTCGGCGGGCATCGACATGGCCCTGCTGCTCGCGTCGCTCGTCGAGGGCGACCTCGTGGCCCAGCAGATCCAGCTGTCGCTCGAGTACGACCCCGAACCGCCGTTCGACGCGGGGTCGCCCCTGCGCGCACCCGCGGTCGTCGTCGAGCTCGCCCGGGCCACGTCTCGTTTCGTCCGGACGACCTGACACCGGTCGAATCCGGCTCCGCGGTCGAATTCCTGTTACTTGACGAGTCTCGAGAGGCGCCGGTCGGCGAGCACCTTGCCCTTGGTCTGACATGTCGGGCAGTAGGTGATCTCGTATGACTCGTACGAGATCCGCCGCAGCGTGTCGGCACACGCGGGGCACGGTTGTCCATACCGGTTGTGCACCACGAAGCGGTCGCCCAGCTTCGGTGCCGACAGTCCCCCTTCGCGACCACGCTCACCTGTGAGCGCCTCGTCGAGCCGCGCGTGGAGCGCCTCGAGCAAGGCCTCACGCTGCTCCGCCGTGAGCGACGCGAGCGTCGCGGTCGGCGAGATGCGGGCGCGGTGCAGCGCGTCGTCGGCATATCCGCGACCGACACCCGACACCGTTCGCTGGTCGCGAAGCACGGTGTGCACGCGCCGGCGGTCGTCACCATGGCGGATGATGTCCTCGAAGGCATCGCTGCCCGGCTCGGGACCCAGCTTCGCGAGTGGGCCCTCGTCGCCGTCGGCGAGCACCCACCATCCCGCTTTGCGTTCCGTGCCGTGCTCACGAACGAGGAGCGCGCGCCCGTCGTCGAAGCGGAACCTCACGACCGCGCCCTTCGGACGCGTCGTCTTGGCGCGGTCTTCGATGTCGAGGCGGCCGGCTTGTGAGAGGTGCACCAGGAGTCGCGGACCGCCGAGCTCGAGGACGAGATACTTGCCGCGCCGCCCGACCCGCTCGACGGCTCGGCCGAGCAGAAGGTCGGGCGACGGCGAGACGGTCTTCAGCCCGCTGAAGCCCAACGGATCGATGCGCTCGATGCGCGCGCCCGCGAACGCCGTGTCGAGGCGCTCGGCCAAGGCCTGGATCTCCGGGAGCTCGGGCACCCTCTCAAGGTACCGTGCTGGGCTCCCTCGCTCCCTCGCTGCAGGGCTACCCGGCGGCGTCGGAGCCGCGGCGATCGCGGCGTTCGCTCATGCGGCGCCTGATGATCTCGCGCCGGCGGCGCACGTCCTGATACGTGAGCCGGTCCACCTCGTCGGCGATCCCGAACGACGCGCGCACCGCGTCGAGGTCGAGCGCGACGGGAGCACTCGGATCGAGTCCGAGGTCGGCCGCGATGCGTTCGCCGTAGTGCTCGCTGAAATACACGTAAACGTGCGCGATCTCGCCGAGGATGTCGAGGTCGGGGGCGAGGGTGTTCGTCGCGCTGTCGAGGAACAGCATGTTCTTCACGAACAGCATCAGCTCCTTCGGCGCGCGCGCCCCGTAGCCGAGCAGTTTCTTGGTGATCTCGCGCAGCTCCGCGGTGAGCTCGTCGGCCGCCATACGGGTCGGGTCCTTCACCGGACCCTCGAGCTCGAGGTCGGTGACGACGGCATCGAGATCGGTGTCGGCGGGGAAGGCGCCCATGTCGCGCAGAGCCCGCAACTGGCCGCGCACGTCCCCCGACGTACCCATGACGAGGAGGCGCAGGAACGCGATCCGCTTGCGCTCGTCGAGACGGCCCGTGATGCCGTAGTCGAGGAGCGCGGTCCGCCCGTCGGGCATCACGAAGAGGTTGCCGCCGTGCAGGTCCCCGTGGAAGACGCCGAAGAGCAATGCGCCTTCGAGGAACGAGATGAGCCCGGCGCGCAACAAGGCCGACGTGTCGATGCCGGCCGCCTTCATCGATGCGACGTCGTCGAACGCGAAGCCGCGCAGCCGCTCCATCACGAGGACGCGCCGGGTGACGAGCGTCGGATGCGGGCGCGGTACCACGATGGCGCGCTGGTTGGTCGTCGCGAGCACATGCGCGATGTCCAGCATGTTCTCCGCTTCGAGCCGGAAGTCGAGCTCTTCGACGATGGTCTCTGCGAAGAGCTCGATCAGCGCGGGCGGGTTGGCCAGCGCAGTGACCGGGATCCGGCCGACGAGACGCGGCGCGAGCCATCCCATGGCCGCGATGTCGGCGCGTACGAGGCTCCCGATCTGGGGTCGCTGCACCTTCACGACGACTTCCTCACCGGTGCGCAGCGTCGCGGCGTGGACCTGAGCGATCGAGGCGGCCGCGAGCGGCTCCTCGTCGAAACTCGAGAAGACGTCCGTCAGCGGCCGGCCGAGCTCGCGCTCGACGAGCTCGCGGACGTCGGCGAACGACTCCGCCGGTACGTGGTCGCGCAGGAGCTTGAACTCGCCGACCAGCTCCTCGGGGAAGAGGCCGTCGCCCGACGAGATGATCTGGCCGAGCTTCACGTACGTGGAGCCGAGCCGCTCGAACGACCGGCGCAGCCGTCGTGACAGAGCCGGACGGGACGTGGGCCGGCCCCGCTCTTTCAGGTACCAGAGACCGAGGGCGGTCCCGACGGACCGCACCACACGGGTGAGGCGCCCGAGCGGCGGAAGGCGGCGGGACTGGAGCAGGAGTGGCACCTCGGCCCGAACGCGCGCGCGAACGGTGTCGAGGTCATGTCGCCACGCCAGGCGATCCGGCTCGACGATCCACGGCGCGTGCTCGCTGAACGCGCCCAGCTCGAGATCGGGAGGTCGCTCGTCGATGCCGTCACGGTAGACGTCCGTCGCAGGCGCGGTGGAAGAGGTGGAAGAGAGGCGCGCCGAGCAACAGCGAAGGAGCGAGCAGGGAAAGGAGAAGGAACCGGGAGGGAGCGGCCTCCAGGTTCGGCCCGCCGGACCCGGGCCGAACCGGAGACGCGATGCGTGCCGTCGGAGCTACGAGCAGCCCGAACCGGCCCAGGGCCGCGCGCCCTGCGTCGAGTAGACGTAGTGCGCGATCGTGTCCTGGTCTGCCGGTGAAGCGGCAGCGGGGTTCACGCCGACCAGATCGGCACGACCCGCGTCACGGGCCGCGTTGTTCCAGGTGGTCGGCATGAATTGGTACGCGCCTGCCGCGCCGGAACTGCGGTTGGTCACTCCGTAGTCGCCGCGGCTCTCGTGGTGACGCACGCACGCGAAGAAGTCGGCTCCGCCCGACGCCGGTTGGGCTGCAGCATGCCCCCGGCTCGTCGATGCCTGCGCCGCCTGGTTGGCCTTCGCTGGTTGCGAGGCCTGGGCCGCCGCCATGGCCTGGTACCAGGCCAGGTCCTTCGCGGCCTTGACGGCGGTCAAGTACCGGTTGACCTCCTCGGCGATCTTCGCCCACACCGGGGAGGACGTCGACGCGGTACTGATGCTGGTCCCGTCCGGCATGTCGAACCGGGTGGGACGCCGGTATGCGGCGACCGGCCGCGCCGCATGGAGCTTGTCGAGCTCTGCCGCCACCGCGTGCTCCTGCGGACGGGTCGTGCTACCGCTCGTCACGGCAACCACCCCCGCGCACAGGGTTGCGAGCACGACGGCCGCGACGAAGCCCGCAGGGCCTCGTTGCATGGTCGTCTCCTGAAATCGGGCCTCACGGCACCTTCCATTGGTCTCTGCTGCTCGCTTCGCTGTCCCCCGCCCGCGCCGCAGCGAGACGCCAGAGAAAGGGACGAAAGCCGCAAATGGGCTTCCACTTCCAAACTAGCGACGGCACACGGGGAGTGACGAATCGGAGGTGCGCGTCACACGGCGCGGTCGGAGCGGATCAGCGGCAGCCGGCTCAGTCGCGTGCCAGACGCTGCTCGGCCCAGGAGCCGCGCGCGACACCATCGGTGCGAGCGACGCGACGGGCGAAGCGCCAGCGCGCACCGTCGTGCACGACGTCGTCCCGGTAGCGACCCCAATGGTCGACGCCGCGATCGGTCACGACCAGGAAGTACGACTCCACGCGCGCGTGGTCGCGTGCAGTGAGGTCGATCACGACGCTGGAGACGTGATGCCTGATGTACGCCAGGCCGCGTGCTCCACCGCCCGAACGATCGACGCCGCTGAGGAACTCCTCGATCGCGGCGCGCCCCGACGCGCCCCGGTCGTTGCCGGCATCCAGCACACCGCCGGCGGCAAAGAGCTGCGCCACGTCGGCGAAACGCCCGCGATCGACGCCGTGCGCGTACGCGGCGAGAAGCTGATGGATCTCTTCGCGCGCGGCGAGCTCCCACAGCTCCACGAGATGTCGTTCAGCGCACGGCGGGACGCAAGGCGGCGTCGAGCACCGCCGTCACGCCGGCCGCCCGCTTCTCCTCGGTGCCCTGTCCGGTCTGCACGTGCGCCATCAGCAGGGCGAGCACGAGCGACTCGAGGCCCTTTGCGATCAGCGGCGGATCGATGTCGGTGCGGACCTCGCCGGCGCGTTGCGCTCGGGTCAGCTCGGCCGCGAGCTGCGCGGTGAACACGTCGAGCGACGGGAGACTGACGACGCGATGCACCGCGTCCGGCTCGAGACCTGCGAGGACGCGCCGGGCAAGCGGGTGCTCGTCGACACGGGCCATGAGCTGGTCGATGAAGTCCACCGACTGGTCGAGAATCGCCCCGGAGGCCGACGCCTGCCTCGCTTCGTCGAGCAACGCCGCCGCGTCGGCGTCGACAGCCGCCTCGAAGAGGGCCTCCTTGCCGGCGAAGTACGCGTAGACAGCTGCCGGTGTGAGGCCGGCGTCGCGCGCGATGTCGGAGACCGCGGTCCGTCGGTAGCCCTCGGCGGCGAACCGACGGATCGCCAGCCGCAGCAGGCGGGAACGCGTCCGTTCGCCCTTGGTCTCGAGCGGCGCAGGCTCCTGCAGCACCTCCCGAGCATACCGCCACCAGCCCAATCGACGATCTGAACGATTTGCTTGACTTTTAGATTTGGGTCGACAATGGTAAGCCGATCCATGGAAGGGGTCGCCCGGAGCAGCGGAGGCCGGGACGGATTCGAAGGGAGGCGCAGCAGATGGCCACGACCACGATCCGTGACGTACGCCCCGCCGACGGGCGCATCGACCAGCTCAACGCGGTGTCGGCGCGTCGCCTCGTCGACCCCGAGACGTTCGCCTGGGGCTCGATGCGCGAGGGCGCGGTCATCGGACGCGAGCTGCTGTCCATCCACGACTTGGACGTCGATCTCTCCGACAAAGCGCTGGATCGGTTGTCGCGCGAAGAGGTCGCGTCGATGTTGGAGACCGGTCTGCGGTTCGAAGCGTCGCTCACCACGGGATTCGCGCTCCAGATCGCGCACGCGCGCGACATCGCCGACCCGCGGATCGTCTACATGCTGCACGAGATCGGTGAGGAGACCCGGCACTCACGCGCGTTCATCCGGTTGATCGAGGAGTTGTCACCGCGCGCGCAGAACCCGTTCGAGCAAGGCGTCGCCGGGTGGATCGGTCACCGCGTCATGCGGTGGATCGTGCGCCAGCCCGCGCTCCTCACCGTCTTCGTCCTCGCCGGCGAGGAGATTCCCGATCTGCTGCAGCGGATCGCTTCGGAGCATCCCGAAACCGATCCGCTCCTTGCAGCGGTGAACCGTTACCACCGTCAGGAGGAGGCGCGGCACCTGTCGTTCGCACGAACGGTCCTCCCGGAGCTGTGGGCCCGGGCTCCCCGACGGGAGAAGCGGCGCGTGCGGTGGCTGGCTCCGCGCATCATCGGGATCCTCTTCGAAGGGCTGATCCACCCCGGCGTCTACGCGTCGGTCGGTCTTCCGGGTTGGCAGACGTGGCGGGCGGCGCGGCGTTCACCGAGTCGAATCGCGCTCCGTCACATGGCCACTCGTCCGATTCTCGACGTCCTCGTCTCGACCGGCGTGATCGAGGCCGGTCGGGTGCCGAAGCCGTGGCAGGAGCTGTGCGGGATCGACCGCCACGGGAATCCGCGTCCCGGTGACGTTCCCGTGCCCGGCCTCGCCGAACCCCGGAGCCCCGCAGCCAGGCAGTGACCGAAACGGTGGGCCGCTAGGCAGGCGCAGGCCCGGTCGAGTCGCGCACGACCAGCTCGACGGGCAGCTCCGTCGGTCGACCCGGACGCTCGCCATCGAGCGCATCGCGTACGAGGCACATCCCGGCGCGGCCGGACTCGCGAAGCGGCAGGCGAACCGTGGTGAGGGCAGGCGACACCACGGTTGCGACGGGCAGGTCGCCGAGGCCGCACACGGAGACGTCGTGCGGCACGCGGCGGCCGGTGCTCTGCAGGGCCGCGATCAACGCGGCGGCATCCTCGTCACTCGCGGTCAGCACGCCGGTGACGGAGGGTGTGAGCACGCAGATCGCGTGAGCGACACGCGCGACACCGTCGGGTGGGTCGCCGATTGCGAGAACCCGGTCCGGCGGCAGCAGGCCTCCGTCGGTACCGAGCGCAGCACGGCACGCCTCCACCGCCGCCGACGCACGGTGCCCGTCGCCGCGGGTTACGAACGCGAGGTGCTCGTGGCCGAGCGTCCGGAGGTGGCGGACGGCGAGCTCGAACGCTTCCGGCTCCGACCATGCCACATCCGACGGCTCACGGCCGGGCCCGACACGGACCACCACGCCGCCACCGCCCTCCAGCTTCAGTAACTGACGCGCCAGCTCTTCACGGTGGACATCGCCGTCGATCGCGGCCGTGGCGAGCACGACGGCGTCGGCCCGAAGCGCGCGCAGCTTGCGTACGTACGCGACCTCCTTGGCAACGTCTCCGTCGGTATCGCCGACCACGACGGAGAACCCGTGCTCGAACGCGTCGTCTTCGACGCCCCGGGCCACGAGCGCGGCCGCCGGGTCGGTGAGGTCGTCGACGAGCACCGCAACCATGCTGGTGCGTTGCGCGACGAGGCCCCGCGCCATGAGGTTCGGTTCGAAGTCGAGCTCGTCGGCGGCCGCGAGTACACGCCGTCGCGTGTGCTCCGCGACCGGGTGCGGACTCTCGCTCATCACGCGCGACGCGGTCGTGATCGAGACTCCCGCCCGCCGCGCCACGTCGGCGAGTGAGCTCAGTTCCCCCCGCGCGCGACCCACGGTCGCTCCCCCGCCCGCATTCCCATCGTCAACGCCCCCATCCGCCGGCCGAGCCGGCGTCCTCTCCGCCCAGCGTCCCGCTCGGGATGCCTTTCGGTGGACCCGCCGCTCCCGGCTCGACGGGTGACACCCGTCAAAAGAATACGGTGTGGCCGCTCGTCATGCCCGTGGAGGCTCCCCCTGGCCATGGCACCGGGGCGCTAGGTTTCGAATTGCGGGATCCGGTCGTGCCGGCGGCCGGGGGAGGAGCATCCCATGGGGTGGTGTTCTCGAGTTCTCGCGTGCGCGCTCGCGTGCACCGGGAGCTTGCTGATGACCACGACCGCCCAGGCCGCGCTCGCGCGCGACGCGGCCAACCCCTCGTCTTCCGCAACGGTAAACGTTGCGGTGCTCGACACGGGATTCGATCCCGCATCGCTCTCGATACCCGTCGGCACGGTCGTCCTCTGGACCAACAGAGGCACGCGTGCGCACACCGTCACCGCGGTCGACGGTTCCTTCGCGTCCGACGATCTCGCTCCCGGCGCGACGTTCTCGTATCAACCCGTGCAGGTCGGCACCTTGCAGTATCGCGACATCCACAGCAATGCGACCGGCGTGCTCACCGTCGTTCCCGGATCGCTCCAAGGTGCCGGCGTTCCGACGACATCCGGGTCGGCACCGCCGGGGACGCAATCACAGGGAGCGCAAACCCCAGGCTCGGAATCGCCGGCCGGGGCGACAGGCAACCGCGCGGGCGGCCCGACGATGGCGTTCACCGGTACGAGCGATTGGATCCTCGCCGCGGTGGCCGGGGTGCTCCTCCTCGCCGGGGTCGCGCTGATCCGCAAGCGCCCCGCGGCGGGCCCGTTCCGCGTCGACGTTCACACCGCGCTCGCGATCGAACGGGCGCGGCGTCGCCGCGACGACTTCCTGCCGCGGCGGCGACCGCTTCTGAAACGCTGACGAGCACGCGCCGCGGCTACGCCGGCGGCAGGCTGCTGAAGTCGGGGGCGCGCTTCTCGAGGAACGCGGCGAGTGCTTCGCGGTTCGCCGGCCCACCCGTCAGGTCGGCGAAGATTGCTTCTTCGCGCCGGCGCGCGTCGGCGACCATCGAGCCGCGCGCTGCTCGCATCAATGCCTTCGTCTGGACGAGCGACACGATCGGCATCGCGGCAATCGAGCGGGCGAGCCGCAGCGCTTCGGCGAGGAGCCCGTCCGCCGGAACACGCGCCCACGCGATACCGGTCTCGACCGCCTGTTGCGCGTCGATCCATTCGGCCGTGAAGAAGGCGTGCGCGGCGGCCTGCCATCCCATGATGGACGGCAACAACGCGCTGCTTGCCGCCTCGGGCACGACGCCGAGGCTGACGAAGGGAGCCCGGAGGCGCGCATCGTCCGAGATGAGCACGAGATCGCAATGGGCCAGCAACGTGAGTCCGAGGCCGACCGCGAGCCCGTTGACGGCCGCCACCAGGGGCTTCGGGTACGTCGAAAGCGTGTCCATGAAGTGGAGGAAGCCGTGACCGCCGGCGTCCTCCGGCGCGCGCTCGCCGCTTCCTCCGAGTCGAGCCATCTCGCCGAGGTCCTGACCGGCCGAGAACGCCCGCCCGGCGCCCGTGAGAACCACGACCGCGACGTCGTCGCGCTCGGCCGCGTCGACGAGCGCGGCATGCACCGCGTGGTACAGCTCGCTCGAGAACGCATTCAGCGCCTCGGGCCGATCGAGCGTCAGCAGGCGAACGCGGTCCTCGTCGTCGACACGCAACATGGCGGGAGTCTCACATACGCCGGTCGTCGGTCGCTTCCCTCGCTTGGAGTGGAGCGAGCACGGCGTGCGAGCCCTCCGCGATGGCGTCGAGCTGCTCGGGGGTGAGCCGATCGACGAAGAGCTCACGAACGGCTGCAACGTGACCCGGTGCAGCTGCCTCGATCTCGCGCCGGCCGCGCGCGGTCGCCTCCACGAAGGCTCCGCGCCGGTCCGTCCTGCACGACACCTTCTTGACGAGCCCACGATCCACCATGCGGCCGACGTGGTGCGACAACCGGCTCTTCTCCCAACCGAGCAGGTCGGCAAGCTCGAAGAGGCGCAGTCTCCCGTTGGATTGGTCGGTGAGGGCGACGAGGATCTCGTAGTCCGGGTAGGACAGCACCGAGTCGGCGGCGAGCCGGCGCGCCAGCTCGACGGTCAGCTGGGAGTGCATGCTGAGGAGTCCGCGCCAGGCGGCTTCCTCACGCTCGTTCAACCACCGGGCCCGACGCACGAAGTCGACGATAGCGAGGAATAGTTGATGTGTCATCAAAGTTGGAGGACGCGTCAACTTCGATCGGAGACATTGATGACGGACGCGCCGACGACCCCCACCGTGGATATCCGCCGAGCCGGCGACCGATTCAAGACCCGGATCGACTGGCTGGACTCCAAGCACTCCTTCTCGTTCAGCCGGCACTGGGACCCGGCGAACACCCATCACGGCGTGTTGCTCGTCAACAACGACGACATCGTCATGCCCGGTCGCGGCTTCGAGACGCATCCGCACCGCGACATGGAGATCGTCACGTGGGTGCTCCAGGGCTCCCTGGTGCACCAGGACTCCGAAGGAAACCGGGGAATCATCTATCCGGGGCTCGCCCAGCGGATGAGCGCCGGCACCGGCATCCTCCACTCGGAGAAGAACGACTCGTGGCGCGTCGACGGCGGCGCTGCGCACGACGAGCCGGTGCGGTTCGTCCAGATGTGGGTGCTCCCCGACGAGGGCGGCATCCGTCCCGGCTACGAGCAGCTCGAGATCGCCGACGAGCTGCTGCACGGCGGACTCGTGACCGTCGCATCGGGCATGGAGCAGCACACCGACGTGGCGGCCATCCAGATCAAGAACCGCTACGCAGCGCTGCATGCCGCCCGGATGAAGCGCGCCGACAAGGTGGCGGTTCCCGACGCGCCGTTCGTCCACGTCTTCGTGGCTCGCGGCAACGTCGAGCTCGAAGGCGTCGGTCCACTCGGCGAAGGCGATGCCGTGCGCCTCACCGGCGTCGGTGGCCAGACCCTGACCGCCCGCGACGACGCCGAGGTCCTCGTCTGGGAGATGCACGCCCGGGCCGCATGATCGCTCGACGTTTGCGTCGCGGGCGCCACGCCTCGCGCGGCGCTTCCCTGCGACAGTCCGCGATGTGCAGCATGGGGAGCCCCTCGCGGAGGTACGTTGCCTCCCGTGGCGAACAGCAAGATCTACATCCACGAGCTGATCGACATCGTCG